>NZ_JBIAHA010000014.1:26793-247718 GCF_042870175.1 Streptomyces sp. NPDC006643
GGGGGGGGGGGGGGGGGCGCCGGTGGGGGGCGCGCGGCCCGGGGGGCGGGGCGGGGGCCCCCCCCCCCCCCCCCCCCCGCCCGGCCGGAGTGCTCAGTTCACCGTGAACATGGGGGACGTCCCCGTGAACGGTGTGATCTTCCCGAGCAGGTTCTTCGAGTCGCCGTGGTGCACGATCCGGTAGGTGCCGGGAGCGGTGTCCGCCCCGATGTCCCACGTGACGGTGGCCTTCGACGTACCAGTCAGACCGTTGATACGCGTCCAGCGGTACTTCGTCCGCCAGTCACCGTCGTCCAGCACCCGCACCCACGCCCCGTCGACCAGCCGCTGCACCTCCAGGAAGGTGCCACCGCGGCGGAGGTTGTTCTTCGGGTGTCCGGTGGCGAACTCGACCGTCGCGGTACGGCCCCGGGCGTACGACGCATCCGGCGGGGTCAGCACATCCCCGAACGCGCTTCCCGGCGGCGGGTTGTCGTACACCACCCCGGTCTGGAAGTTGAACTGGCGGCCCGACTCGTCCGGCGGCGCCGTACCCCGGTCGAGCGCGCTCCCCTCGCGCAGAGACTTGGCGACCCGCGCGTACTCCTGCTGGTAGGCGGGCAGCGTGTACCGGCCGTAGAGCGTGGAGCCGCCCTCGTACTGCTGGGTGTCGTACTCCTCGGGTGTCGTCACGTACTGGCTGTAGGAGTTCGCGTACCCCTGGAGCAGCACCCGGTCGAGCGGGACACCGAGCTGCTCCGCGACGGTCCGGCGGACGCGGAGACCGGAGGTGATGGTGAACTCGCCCGGTCCCGCGACGAGATACAGCTCACCGATCTTCATGATCTGGAGGGGCAGGATCTTCGGGGTCACCGGATGGACGTTGCTCAGCAGGCCCGTGGGGACCAGGCTCGCCTTCGGGTACTGGCAGGTCGCCAGCCAGGCCGGGGTGTCGATCTGGAGCGCCTCGATGATGGAGGCGACCGGTGTGCGCATGCCCTCCTCGAAGCCGGGGATCGCCGGACCGTCCTCGACGCTGCCCGCGAGTGTGGACGCGCCCACCACGGCGGGACAGGTACGGTGCTCCTGCCCGTCCGGGGTGTAGGCCCCGTTCACCGTCACGTTCTCCATGTCGACGTACGCGAGCCGGGAGTCGACGCCGCCGCTGACGGGCTTCGCGCCCTCGTAGATCTCGCGGGCCTTGCCGAGCTGGCGCTCACCGAGGATGCGGGCGTTCTCGAACTCGTCCTCGGTGGGGCCCGATCCGGGTTTCAGATTGAGATTGGGGGACATGTCCCCGGCGTTGGTGTTGGGGAAGGCGGCGACGAACCCAGGGGTGTTGTCGAGATAGCGCACACCCTCCAGGTCGTGCTCCCACGCGTACGACGCGTAGCCCTTGTTGTCGGGGCTGATGAGTGTGTTCTTGTTGGTGATCGAGGTGTTGTGGGTGGCGAACCAGCTGATCGCGCCCGCGTCCTTGTCGCCCTGCCGGAACCGCAGCACGGTCATGGCCGGGTCGATGCCGCCGGGGAAGGCCGCCCGGTCGGCGGCCGGGTTGCGGTCGAAGGCGGTACGGGAGCGGTTGACACTGGCGTTGGTGAGTGTGCCGGTACCCAGGCTGATGGTGCCGGGCCGCAGATCGTCGTGGGCCTTGACGACGGACTCGACGATGCCGTCGACGATGGCCCGGTAGGTGGCGCTCTGGAAGCCGAGCACGGAGAGGTTGTACGCGACGTCGTGCGAGTAGCCGCCCGGCCCCGAGTGGGTGTGGGTGGCGGACAGCAGTACGTTCTCGTCGCCGTACAGGCTGCCGTAGCGCTCCTTGAGGCGCGCGACGACGCCCTGCTGTACGGACTGGAAGACCATCGCCAGGTCGGCGTTGACGTACACCACGCGCTTGCCGCTCGTCCGGTCGGCGACGACGAAGGCGCGTGAGCGCTGCCGTTGGTGGATGCCGGACGTCTTCTGGTCGAAGCTCGAGTAGCCCATCATCCCGGTCTCGGCGGCCTCGCCCGTGACGTCGGCGATGCCGCGCCCGACGAGGTAGCCCGCGTCGGCGGCGGCCCCGTCGGCGGAGGCGAGGGCCGGGGGAGGAGCGGTGAACGAGGCGGCCCCGAGGGCCGCGACGAGCGCCAGGACGGCGAGCCTGCTTCTGGAACGGCGAGCGGTGGGGGGTGACATGGGACCTCCTGGGCGGGGAGAGGCGCGGGACGGTGCCCCGACGGTAGAGAGGCGCACCCCGCCCCGCATAGATCTCTACCGGACAGTAAGCGGTGGATGCCGACGGGGAAGGGCTCGGCCCGGGGTCGGGCGTACGTCGGCGCGTCGGTAGCCTGCGCCTCATGACGCGCGCGTGGATTCTGCCGACGCTGTTCGTGCTCTGCGGCTCACTTGTCGCGGGCGCGCTGATCGTGGGAGGGGATCCCGGCGCGGCCGTCCTGCCCCTGCTCGCGTTCGTGGTGCTCGGGGTCCTGCACTCGCCGCTGGTCTTCCCGCGATCCATCGGGGCGCGGGAGGCGGAGCGCCGCAGCGCGCTCGACGGCCGGCCGGTCGTCTACTGGCGGCCGGGCTGCCGGTACTGTCTGCGGCTGCGCCGCCGACTGGGCCGTGGCGCCCGGCAGTTGCACTGGGTGGACATCTGGCGCGACCCGGCCGGGGCGGCGGCGGTGCGGGCCGTCAACGGCGGCGACGAGACCGTGCCGACCGTCTTCGTGGCGGGCAGGCCGTACGTCAACCCGGACCCGGGATGGGTACGCGACCAGCTTCCCCCACCCGTCTGACGCGAACGCCGCACGCCGCATGCCGCACGTTGTCCCGCCCCCCCCGTCAGCGTTCGCGTCCCGCCGGGGTCAGGGCTTGCGGGCGATCCCCGCGTAGCAGGCCGCTTCCGCGTCGGTGACGTTCTCGGCCTGGTCTTCGGGGGTGGGCCGCCACCGCTGGGTGGGGACGACGCCCGGGTCGAGCAGTTCCCAGCCGTCGAAGAGGCGGACGATGTCCGCGCGGGGGCGCGCCTGTCCGGGAGTGCCGGCGGCGCGGTACGCACCGGTGAGACGGGCGATTCCCTCGGGGTCGAAATCGGGGGTGACATGCGTGATGGTGAGGGTGCTCCCCGAGGGGAGCGCCGCTTTGAAATGTTCGACGATGCTGTGGGCGCCGCCGGCGACCCGGTCGTCGGTGATGAAGTGGAGCAGCGCGTTGAGGCTCAGCGCGATGGGCCGGGTGAAGTCGAGCGTGTCCGATATCTCCGCCGTGGCCAGGAGGTCGGCGGGGTCGGTGACATCGGCGTGCGCGTACGCGGTGCGGCCCTCCGCGTGGCTGTGGAGCAGCGCCCGCGCGTGGGCGAGGACGATCGGGTCGTTGTCGGTGTAGACGACGCGCGCCGAGGGGGTGACCTCCTGGGCGACCTCGTGGAGGTTGGGGGAGGTGGGGATCCCGGTGCCGATGTCGAAGAACTGGGTCATGCCCTGCTGTGCGAGGAACCGCGTGGAGCGTTGCAGGAAGCGGCGGTTGATACGCGCGGTGGCCAGGATGGAGGGGAAGGCGGCCAGCGCCTTGCCCGCGGCCTCCCGGTCGGCGGGGAAGTTCGTGGTGCCGCCGAGGTAGTAGTCGTACATCCGGGCCGAATGCGCCTGATCCAGCTTCAGGTCCACCGTGCCGTTGTCCGCCATGCCGCGCCCCCAGGTGCGTCGGTTCTCGATCGGGCCGGGTGTGCGCCGCGCCGACGCCCGCCTGTGCCACCGCAGTTCACTGCCCGCCGCCCACAAGGGGCAACCGCCGGAACTTGGCGCCAGGGTCACTCCCGACCACCGGAGTAGTCATACTATTGCTGGCAGTGAAGAAAGTTGGAGGATGGGCTGCGAAGAAAGCTCTTCCTCCGGTTGGCTGACGGGTAGAGACGCCAAGTTTCCGCCGATGTCCTCCGCCGTGGAGCGGCACGGTGATCAGTCACCCAAGGACACATGTGAATTTCGATCCGGAAGCCGTGGTGGTTCGGGGCACCGCCGTTCGGATCTTCGCGGGTCGACATAGGGACTTCTACGACGTGATGACTGCTCCTTCCCCCAAGGCACGCGGTGTCGATGCGAACGCTTCCCGGGACGACGCGCGGGAGGGACTGCTGGGTCTGACCTTCGATGCCTTCCACGACCACCACCGCCAACTGTGGATGCGTTACGCCCACACCCAGGTCGGCGGCCGGCCCGAGGCCGAGACCGTGGTGGACAACGCCTGCGCGCGCCTGAAAGGCGACTGGAAGCATGTACTGGCCCAGGAGTCGGTGCCCCGGTACGCGTGGTCGCTGCTGAAGGAAGAGGTCCACCACTGGCTGGACTCGCGCGGACTTCAACCGCTCCTGGTGGGCACCGCCGCCTTCCACGCGGCCGTCGGAAAGCTCCTCCGGCACGGGACACGGGACGGCACAGGGGACGGCGCCCGGGACGAGTTCGAGATCCTCGCGGGTGAACTCGGCCTCTACGGGGCCATCGCGGGGCTCCCCGAGCGGCAGTACGACGTCATCGTCCTGCGGTTCGTCCTGGGCATGGACGAGGAGCACGTCGCGGAGTATCTGGGCATCGAAGTCGCCACCGTACGATCCCATGTACGGCATGCCCGTCGACGTCTGGCGCGTGCGCTCGACGTGGACACGGACCCGACCGGGACGGAGGAGTAGACGTGCGTACCGACGACCCCGCCTCCATCAGAGACCTGCTGGACCAGGCAGAGGTACTCGCCGACACCTACGCCGACTACGACACCGAGGCCGCCCGTCGGCGCGTCAACGCCAAGGCCGGCCCGCCGAGTTCAGCCCCCGGTGCCGCCACTCCCGGCCCCGATCACGCCACTTCCGGTCCCGAGGTCCCGCGTCCCCCCGCCGCGCACGAGCAGGCCGCCCGCGATCTCGACCTCGCGGTCGCCCTCATCGTCGACACGCCCCAGGCGGCGACCGCCCTGGCACGGCTGGCCGACGACGACCGGCCGGACCCGGAGGGAGCGGTGGTCTTCGGCGCGCTGCTCCATCTGACCCGGGATTACGACGGGGCCCAGTTCTGGTGGCAGTTCGCCGCCGGCGGCGGCAACCGCACCGCCGCCTTCTGTCTCTCCCTCGCCCATGGGCGGCGTGCCGAGTTCAGCGACGCCAGACACTGGCGCGCACAGGCCCGCAGGCTGACCGGCCCGGACAGTGACGCACCGGCGGTGCCCGCCCGCCCGCTGCTGCCGGAGTGCATCCGCCACCAACTGCTCACCCAGTGCCGCTCAGGCAGCCGTCCCACGCTCCCGGCCCGGCTGGAGGCGGTCATCAACCGTCTCCCTGTCGACCCGGACCACGACTTCGGCACGATCCCCCGGCCGGTCCCCACCCTGACCCATGACCTCCCGCACAGTCACAGCCACGGCCACAGTCACGGCCACACCACCTCGCACCCGTGACACCCCCTAGGCGGTGTCTTGAAATGTCACGCCCACATCAGGAGTGATGGCTTGTAGATCTCACGGTCGAAGGCCGGCGGGCGGCCACCGCGGCTGCCTCGCCGGGCCCGGTTGCCGACCTGGTCGGCGCGCTCGGGAATCGTGTGCGGGATGCCACGGCGGCGGAGCCACGCGCGGATCGCCTTCGAGCTGTAGCCCTTGTCGCTCAGGATGCGATCGGGCCGGGTGTGGGGCCGTCCCGGCCCGGGGCACCTTGATCGCGTCCATCGCGATGGTGAACCGGGTGCGGTCGTTGGTGTTGCCGCCCGTGACGACGAAGGCGAGCGGACGGCCCCCGCCGCATGCTGGTGGGCCCGGACGATCGTGGAGTCGACGGACACCAGCCATTCGATGATGCCCGCCGCGTCCGTCTTCGCCTGAGCGGCCCGGATCGTCCGGTCGAAGTGCCGTCCGCCGCCCACCTGCGAAAACGCGTATGCAGCGTGGCCCATGGCCCGTAACGCCCGGGCACCTCCCGCCAGGCCGTCCCGGTCCGGAACTTCCACACGATCCCGTTCAGGACCCTGCGGTCATCCAGCCGCTTCCGCCCCCTCAACCGACTCGGGCAGCAACGGCCGGACGAACTCCCACTCAGCATCGGACAGTTCATGACGACGTACCACGACGCCATGATCCACCAACGATGATCATTTGAAGACACCGCCTAGTAGAGATCCTTACGGCGGATCTCGTGGAAGATCACCGGATCCGCCACCGGATGCCCGTTCCGGACCACGTAGTAGCCCTTCTCCGGGTTGTCACGGATCCAGCCGATCAGGTCCTCCAGCGCGTGCGCCCCGAACTTCTTCGCGCTCAGTCCGTACTGCACGGCCCAGGCCCCGTCCCATATCTGGTCGACCGTCTGATACGTGTGGTCGTCCATCTCCCCGGTGCCCAAGTCGCCCATGGCCATGCCCGACTGAACGTGCTTCTGCCGGATTGCCTTGACCATTTTCCCGAACCGGAGCGTGTACCGGAGCGTCTGCGCGAGATTCTCGATCCCGTGCACGGCGTGTCCGGCTCTGCCGGGATTCCAGACGAACTCCATCCGTCCGCCGTCGCTCAGGGCGAAGAAGTGACGGGCCACCGGATTGTGGAAATGGAGAAACGTGTCATGCGGCACGGCGAGGAACTGGATGTCCTCGACGACCAGTTTCCCTCTCCTGCCGCTCGCGAATTCCACGTCCGCCTGGTGGGGCAGGTGAGCTGTCAGTACCCCAGGGTGTTCGCCGGCCATACGTGATCCCCGATCTTTCAGGCCGCGTTGCGCTCGAATGAGACCGCCGCGACTTTCGAACCAACCGATTTCAGAGCGACGTGGTAAGTGACACCGAACATGTTCATGAAGTCGATCCTCCACGCGGACAGGGAAACGTCGTACTCGTCGCGGACGACGGTCAGACTCTCCGGATCGGCGATGCCGTAGTGCCGTGCGGCGCCTTTCCGCGCTACGGCGACCACGACTTTCAGCGGCGGAGCCTTCTCGCCCGGATCGGCGGAGTCGCCACGCCCGGGATCCGTCTCATCCACGGGAGAGACCGTGCCGGACCGGATCGAATTCCCCGGCGCCGCCGCGGGTGCGTTCTTCTTCTGCATGCGTTCCCACCGCTTCCGCCCTCCTTTCCACAGCGCGCGCCCCATGAGCACCGCCGACAGGCCACCTGCTCCGGCGGTGGCGAGGTCCAGCGCGTCATACTCGTCCCCGCCGGAGTCGTCTCCGCCGTCCGCGTCCGCCTGGGCGGCGGCCTCCAGCGCGGCCAGCACGGCGGGGTCTGCGTTGCGGAGCATGTCCTTCAAGAGTTCCGAGGCCAAACCGGTCTCCTTCAGACGAATCCACTGTCCGAGCCGGAACTTCCCCAGCCTCGCCGCTCCCACTCCTCCCGGAACGCCCCGATCGCTCCGCCGAAAGCGAAGTCGTCCCCTCCACCCGCCGTTGCATGCGCGCGCGCTCCGGCAACTGGCGTATGCCGGTCGGATCACCGCCGTCTCCTTCGGAATCTTCCTGTCCGGCGGGGGCATCTCTGTGACAATCGCTGGACTCTCGCTGTCGTTCCGGAGGTTCGTATGGGAGGGGCGCCGTCCACGGTCGCGCAGTTGGCGCTGCTGGTGATCGCGGTACTGCCGGGGGTCAGTTATCAGTTCGTACGGGAACGGCAGTTGGGCGCGGATCCCGGCGAACAGGATCTGACGGAACGGGTGCTGCGCGCCCTCACCTCCTCGGTGGCCCTGGATTCCCTGTACGCGGTGATCTTCGCGCCGTGGATCGTTCGCTGGGCAGACAACGGCCTGCGCGTTCCGAAGGATTCGGGCCAGTTGCGCTGGGCGGGCGCGGCGTGCCTGGTGTTCGTGTTTCTCGTGCCCGGGGCCTCCGCGTGGCTGGTCTGCGCGCTGCGTAAACGACGGCGGCAGAGCAGATATGTGGGAACGCCCAGCGCGTGGGACGAGGTGTTCCGGGACCTTCCGGCGTCGTTCGTCCGGGTGCGGATGAAGGACGGTACGTGGGCTGGGGGTTGGTACGGCCCGAGGTCGTTCGCCACGGCCTTCCCGCGCCCTCCGGAAATCTATCTGGAGCTGACGTGGGAGATGGGCGAGGACGGCGCGTTCGTCAGACAGGTCGAGCGGACGGACGGGATGCTGATCTCCGGCGCGGAGTTCGACCTGCTGGAAATTCTCAAGAACTAGACGGGGAAGAGGCCGGGGACCGTGACGAAGAAGCCCAGGAAGACGGAGAAGCCGGAGACGGGTACGGGTACGGCGGCGGGAGGGAAGAAGAGCTTCAAGGTGGACAAGTCCGTCGGCACCGACCAGCCGCGCGGGGGATACAAGCCGGCCAAGAGCGCCCGCCCGGGGACCGCGCCCTCCGGACGCGGAGGAGCGTCGTCGGGGGGCAACGGCGGCGCCGGGAACGGAAACACCGGAACCGGCACGACCGGCACCAACGGCGGTGCCGGAAGCCGGAGTTGAGGAGCGAGTCTCGATGTCCGTCGCCTCCCTCCGCGCCAGGCTGACCGGCCTCAAGGCAGAGGAAGCACGCATCCGCAAGGACCAGAGCCGGTACGAGGCAGCCGCCGCGCGGAGCAGGAAGCGGTCCGCGATCAACGGTGGAGCGGAAGCGGCCGACTTCGGAAGGAGAGCCGCGGACGCGGCCGCCCGCCTCGCCACCAACTTCCGCCGGCAGCAGCAGACCGCGGCGGAGCTCGGGCGGGCCGAGGAGAAGCTGCTGTCGGCCCGGGACAAGGCGGACCGCCGGAGACGTGAACTGGAGAAACGGCACGCGCGCGAGATCGCGACGATCTCGAAACCGGTGGTGCGGTACGTCCACGAGATCCGCCATGTCCCGGCCCCCGAGCCGGAGATGCTCCGGGTGCTCTATCTGACGGCCAATCCCACGGTCCTGGAGGAGATGGAGGACACCGACACGTACCGCGTCACCCGCATCCGGGTGGACAAGGAGGTACGGGACGTACGGGTCGAGATCGCCAGCGCGCTGCACCGGGACCGCATCGACATCGATCACTGGCCCGCCGCGACGCCGACGGACCTCCTGAACGGGCTGAACGAGCGAAGACCGCACGTCGTCCACTTCTCGGGCCACGGCGGCGACGGGGAGATCCAGTTCGACGACGGCACGCTGGCCGACCCCCAGAGCGTGCCCGTCTCCTACGACGCACTGGCCCGCGCCCTCGGCGCCACGACCACACCCCCGCTGGTCGTGGTGCTCAACGCCTGCGACACGCTGGACGGCGCCGAGGTGCTCCTCGCCACCGTGCCCGTCGTCATCGCGACGACGGGCGAGATCAGCGGGCTGGCGTCCCACCTGTTCGCCACCTGCTTCTACCGCGCAGTCGCCTCGGGCCAGAGCGTCCGCGCCGCGATCGACCAGGCGGTGTTCGCGATCGACACGCTGGCGGGCGGCAAGGGAGAGGTGATCGCCTCGCTCACGCGCGAGGGGGTGGACCTGGAGACGCTGATCCTCGTGGAACTCACGGAGAACGAGGACACGCCGTAGGCCCGCAGCACGGCCGCCCGCACCCCCGCCACCCGCTGCGCGGGGCTTCCCCCCCCACCCCGCCCCTTCCCGAAACCGGGGCTCCGCCCCCGAGCCCCCGCGCCTCAGACGCCGGCGGGGCTGGGGGTGGGGCATCCCGTACACGATTCCCGAGCGCGCCGACCAGGTCGGCAACCGGGCCCGGCGAGGCAGCCGCGGTGGCCGCCCGCCGGCCTTCGACCGTGAGATCTACAAGCACCGCGACGTCGTGGAACGGTGCTTCAACTGCCTCAAGCAGTGGCGCGGCATCGCTACCCACTACGACAAGACCGCCCAGTCCTACGAAGCGGCCGTCACTCTCGCATCACTCCTGATGTGGGCGTGACATCTGAAGACACCGCCTAGGGCACGTGGGGCAGGAACAGGACCGCGTCGAAGTCGCTGAGCGTGGCCGGGTCGAGCGGGAAGTAGCCGCGGTTGCCGGTGGTACGCCGGGTCAAGTCAGGCGCCGCCGCGACCAGTTGGGCCAGTTCGGCGAGAGGGACCAGCCGGGGCGTCGATGTCGTCGCGGCCAGCAGGCCCTCCACGGTGTTCGCCGGCGGTTCGCCGATGTCCCGGTGCGGCGCCGAACCGATCGCGGTGGCGACGGCGACATAGTCCGGGCCGAGCACACGCGACAGATGCGCACCGGCCGGGCTCCAGCCGGCACCGCGTGACGCATTGCGCCGCAGATGCTCGTTGTGGGCGAACGTCAGAACGGGACCGTGGCCCTGATCGTGCGCGCGGGTGGCGAGAGCGAGGAGATTGGCGGCCATCATCGCGTCGCGGATCCCCATGCAACTCTCCATCCGCTCCTGGGGATCGGTCCGGGCCAGCACCGCGTGGTAGGCGAGCAGACCGGTGGCGGTACGGGCCGCGAGTTCGGCGTCCCGCAGCGCCTCCGCCGAGTCGTCCTCCGCGAACCGGGGCGCCCGGGAGGCGAGCAGCCGGCCGAGATCGTCCGCGATCAGGCGCAGTTCGCGTACCTCGGCCGTGGCGCCGATGGACTGCGCGGGGTCCATCGTGGCGGCGGGGTTGGTCCACCGGGCCTCGTCACCGAGCAGATCCTCGATGCGGCCCCAGGTGTGCGGCAACGTGTGCGGTTCGGTCGCGCTGTTGGCCGTGAGGAAGGTGTGCAGCATGTCGAGGGCCGCACGCGGGCTGTGCGCCCCGCTCTCCGCGCTGTTCTCCATCGGCGCGTCGAACCCGGCGAAACGCACCTGGTCCGCCGGCGGCCGAGTCCGGTTGTGCTCGGCGAGCCAGGTCACCAGCGCGCGGTTGGCCGGCGAGGCCCCGAACCCGTGGCTGATGCCGTCGGCCATCACCTGGTCGAGGTGCCAGGAGCCGCCGCGTACATGGTCGTCGACCAGGCGACCGGCGAGACAGTCCGACTCCAGCGCCACACAGCGGCACCGGTCGCGGTCCACCAGTACCCGCAGCAGTTCGTTGCGCAGCCGGGGGAAGGTCTCCTCGCCGTGGAACGGCTCGCCCAGGGCCAGCAGACGGGAGTGCCGGGCGCGTTCGTTGAGGGACCACTCGATGGTTGTGTGCATCGATTCGTCAATTGCCATGGATTCGATGGTATCTTTGATGTTGCGGTTTAAACTTTACGGCGTTCAATGCCGGTCTCAGGGGCGACAACCTTAAAACGGAGTGGAACATGAGGCCGGTGGATCTCGCCCGCCCCCACGGGCTGTCCGGTCAGGCCGTACGCAACTACGAAGCCGCCGGCATCCTGCCCGCCGCCGGGCGCACCGACTCCGGATACCGGCACTACACGAGCGTGCACGTCGCCGCTCTGCGGACGTTTCTCGCCCTGGTCCCCGCCCACGGCCACGCCGCAGCCCGCTCGGTCATGACGCTGCTCAACACCGGCCGGACCGAGGAGGCACTCACCGTCATCGACCGCGGCCACGCCCAACTGCTCGCCGACCGGGGGACCCTCGACGCGGTCGAGCGCGCGCTGACGGAGCTGACCCACGCGCCCGAGGAGCGCCCCTCGCAGCGCGGCAACACCATCGGCGCCCTCGCCCACCGGCTCGGCCTCCGCCCGGCCACCCTGCGAAGCTGGGAGCGGGCCGGCCTGCTGCACCCGCACCGGGATCCCGCCACCGGGTACCGGACCTACACGCCCGGCGACGTACGCGACGCCGACATCGTCCACCAACTGCGCCGCGGCGGATATGTGCTCGCCCAGATCGCACCGCTTCTCGGCGAACTGCGCGACGTCACGTCCCCCGCGTCGGCCGCGTCCGCGATCGCCGAGCGCCGCCACCGTCTGCACACCCGCGCCCTCGCGATGCTCCGCGCGTCCGCCGAGACCGGTGAGTATCTCCACGAGCGGGACCGGCACCCGGACCACGGCCCGCACTGACGCCGGGTCTCCCCGGCCGCGCGTCAGCCGTGCCAGCCGGCGATCCGATCGATCATCTGGTAGGGGTAGTTCGGCGTCGGCGGCGCGCTGATCCCGGTAAGCCGGACGGTCGCCTTCTCGTCGAGACGCAGGGCCGCCGCGCCCAGCGACTCGCGCAACTGCGCGACCGTACGCGCACCGACGATCGGCGCGGTGACGCCCGGACGGTCGGCGACCCATGCCAGTGCCGCCTGACCGGGCGTCACTCCGTGCGCTTCCGCGACTTCGCGGACCGCGTCCACAACCGACCAGACCTCGTCGGTGTTCCGCCGGTGCCACGCCTCACTCGTCTGCTCCCCGGCCTGGGCGACCCGGGTGCCGGCCGGCGGAAGCCGGTCGCGCCGGTACTTCCCGGTGAGCCACCCCTGGGCCAGCGGCCCGTACAGCAGTGTGCCGACCCCGGCGTCCGCCCCGGCCGGCAGGACCTCCCACTCGACCGCCCGCGCGAGCAGGTTGTACTGGATCTGCTGGGAGACCAGCGGCGGCCCGCCCCGCTCGGCCAGCAGCCGCGCGAGTTTGGCGACCTGCCACCCGGCGAAGTTGCTGACGCCGACATGACGGGCCCTGCCCGAGGCGACGGTCTCGGCGAGGAACTCGACGATCTCGTCCACCCGGTGCTCGTCGTCCGGTCCGTGCAACTGGTAGAGATCGACCTGCTCCACGCCGAGCCGGGCGAGGCTGGCCTCGATCGCGCCGCGCAGATACGCCGGTGTCAGACTGGCGCCCGGATAGCCGAAGCGGCCCTTGGTCGCGACCAGGACCCGCTCGCGTACCCCCGGCCGGGCCTTCAGCCACCGGCCGACGATCCGTTCCGAGGTACCGCTTCCGTAGTTGTCGGCCGTGTCGATCAGGGTGCCGCCCGCCTCGGCGTACACATCCAGCATCTCGTGGGCCGTCGCCTCGTCCGTGTCACCGCCGAATGTCATCGCTCCGAACGCGAACCGGGACACGATCGGCCCCGAACTGCCCAACTGGCGTGACTCCACAGGCACTTCCCTCCGTCGACGCCCGATACTGGCAGTTGGAGCGCGCTCGAAGTCAAGAGGGGCCGGTCCTCGCGCACTCCGCCGGGGGAGCACCTCCGGAGAACGAAGCCGGTCCCCCTAGAGGACGAAGCCGTGCGGGAACGGATCAGCCGGATCCAGCAGGTAGTTGGCCGTCCCCGTGATCCACGCGCGGCCCGAGAACTCCGGCACCACCGCCGGTACGCCCGCCACCTCGCTCGTGCCCACCAGCCGCCCCGTGAACCGCGTGCCGATGAACGACTCGTTGACGAACTCCGTGTCCAGGGGCAGCTCTCCCCGGGCGTGGAGCTGCGCCATCCGGGCGCACGTACCCGTGCCGCACGGGGACCGGTCGAACCAGCCCGGCTGAATCGCCATGGCGTTACGGGAGTGCCGGGCGTCCGAGCCCGGCGCGAGGAACTGGACATGCTTGCAGCCGCGGATCAGCGGGTCCGCCGGATGCACCGGAGGGTTGTCCGCGTCGATGGCCGCCGAGATCGCGAGCCCCGCCGCGAGGATGTCGTCCTTGCGCGCACGGTCGAAGGGCAGCCCGAGGGACGCCAGATCCACGACCGCGTAGAAGTTGCCCCCGTACGCCATGTCGTACCGGACCTCACCGAGCCCCGGCACCCGCACCGTCGCGTCGAGTTCCAGCGCGAACGCGTCGACATTGCGCAGCGTGACCTTCTCCGCGACCCCGTCGCGAACCGTCACCCGGGCCTCGACCAGGCCGGCCGGGGTGTCCAGACGTACCAGCGTCTCGGGCTCGGTGACCGGCACCATCCCCGTCTCCACCAGGACCGTCGCCACCCCGATCGTCCCGTGCCCGCACATCGGCAGGAAGCCGCTGACCTCGATGTAGAGCACTCCCCAGTCCGCGTCCTGACGGGTCGGCGGCTGGAGGATCGCGCCGCTCATCGCCGGATGGCCGCGCGGCTCGTCGACCAGGAAACGGCGCAGCGGATCCAGGTGCTCCATGGCGTGACGGCGCCGCTCGGCCATCGTGGCGCCGGGGACGGGGCCCACACCGCCGGTGACCACACGTGTCGGCATGCCCTCCGTGTGGGAGTCGACCGCGCTGATCGTCCGTACGCTGCGCATCAGACCCGCCCGCCGGACTCCGTGGCGAGGAAGTCGATCGCCTGCCGCATCTCGGCGGTGATCTGCTCCCGGTGCGCGGGGATCAGCGGGCCGCGCGGCGGGCGGCAGGGGCCGCCGTAGCGGCCGACCAGTTCCATGCCGAGCTTGATCGCCTGCACGAACTCGGTACGCGAGTCCCACCGGAAGGCGGCGACCAACGGCCGGTACAGCGCCCGCGCCTCCTCCAGCCGCCCCTGCGTGGCGAGTCGGAACAGCCGCGCGGACTCGGCGGGAAAGACGTTGGGGAAGCCGGCGAACCACCCGGTGGCGCCCATCAGCAGACTCTCCAGCGCCACGTCGTCGGCGCCGCTGATCACATCGAGGTCCGGCGCCCGCTCCTTGATCTCCAGCACGCGCCGCACATCGCCGGAGAACTCCTTGACCGCGAGCACGTTGTCGATCCCGGCTATCTCCGCGAGGAGTCCGGGCGTCAGGTCGACCTTCGTGTCCACCGGGTTGTTGTAGACCATGACCGGCAGCCCGACGGCGGCCACGGCCTCGAAGTGCGCCACGACCTCCGACGGGTTCGCCCGGTACATCGTCGGGGGCAGACAGAGCACCCCGTCGGCACCGTCCTCCGCCGCGGCCTCCGCCCAGCGCACGGCCTGGTGCGAACCGGGCCCGTGCACACCGACGACGACCTTGCCCCGGCCGCGTACCGCCTCGACGGCCGTACGGGCGACGGCGCGCCGTTCCTCGTCGGTGAGCGACGAGTACTCGCCCAGCGACCCGTTGGGGCCCACTCCGTCGCAGCCGTTGTCGACGAGCCAGCGGCAGTGCTCCGCGTACGCGTCGAGGTCGACGGCCAGACCGGCCGGGGCCGCGGGGTCCGGCCGGTACGGCAGCGCGGTCGCGACGACGACGCCGGTCAGCGGATTGGGCTCGTTGCCGGTGGTGTTCATCAAGTGCCCTCCTGTGCGGGGGAGTTGGGGAACGCGAGAGGTGTCTCGGGCGGGCGGGCGAGTTCGCCGAGCCTGATCGGCTCGGCGACGGGACGGTGGTGGGGGCCGGGGCCGCTGTCCGTACCACGGCCGCCGGGGCCGGTGTCCGTACCGCGGCGCAGCTCGGCGACGGTCGGCCCGCAGATCCGGGCCTGGCACGGCCCCAGGCCGGCCCGCGTCGCCAGCTTCGCCACCTGGGGCTCCGTCCGCGTCGGATCGGCGGCGGACCGGCACACCTGCGCGTACGTCGTCTCCTCGCAGCGGCAGATCACGGTGTCCGGGCGCAGCCAGCCCGGCCACGCCCGGCCGACGGGGTGGGCGAGCGCCAGCCGGGCGGCGAACGCCCTGCCCTGGTCACGGCTGCGCCGAAGGGCGGCCAGAGCCCGCGAGGCGGGGTCGCCGCCCGCCGCGATCCAGCCCGCCACGGCGCCCTCGGCATCGGCGGCGGGGGCACCGGCGATTCCGGTGATCTCGCCCGCCGCGTACACGCCTGGCCGGCTCGTACGCTGCTCGTCGTCCACAAGTACTTCCGCGGGGGACCCGTTCGGCGCCGGACGCAGCGCGCACCCGGCCGCGACCGGCAGCTCCAACCTGGGCGAGAAACCGTGCCCCACACATACGGCGTCCACGGCGACGACACGTTCGCTGCCGGGCACCACCGACCAGTCCGCCCGGACCCGGGCGCTGACGATCTCCTCCACCCGGCCGTCCCCACGCGCCTCGACGACCGCTCTGCCCCACTGGTAGGGGACCCGGTGACGCCCCAACGCCGCGCCGTACGCCAGGAGTTCACCGGACTTCCCGAGCTGCGCCGCGAGTTCCCACGGGCGGCGCAGCCAGCCACGCGCCACGGCCCCCGGCCGGCCCGCCTCCAGGACCGCGAGCACCCGCGACCCGGCCTCCAGCAGCGACGTCGCCACCGGCAGCAGGAACGGCCCCGTGCCGGCGACCACCACCCGGTCCCCGACGACCACGCGCTCACCCTTGGCCAGCGCCTGGGCCGCGCCCGCCGTGTAGACACCGGGCAGATCCCAGCCGGGGAAGGGAAGCACCCGGTCATGGGCGCCTGGGGCGAGCACCAGGGCGTCGGGCGCCAGCACATGGCGGCGCCGGGGCGTACCGCTCAGGACATGTACGAGCGGCGGCCGGTCCGCGTGGACGCCGGGGCCGGGGCCGGGGTCCTGGCGCTCCAGTGCCCAGACGGAACTCTCGGCCCACCAAGAGCAGCGCGGATGCCCGAGCACGCGTCGGCTGCGCCGGTCGAACGAGCCGTAGCCGTGCTGGAGCGCCCCCGGGTCGGCCGCCTCGTAGGCGGCGGGCAGCATGCGGTGGTACTGGCCGCCGGGCTGTTCGGCACTGTCGATCAGCGTCACGTCCGCGCCCGCCGCCAGGGCGGCGTCGGCGGCGGCGAGACCGGCGGGTCCGGCACCCACGACGACGACATGACGGCCCGTCACCGGGACCGCCGCCCGTCCTCGGTGGCCCGTGACCGCGTGATGACCGCGTCACCGTCCCGGGCGCGGCGGCGGCACGCCCGTACGTCGCTCTCGTCGTTCACCGTCACCAGACAGTCGAAGCAGACACCGATCCCGCAGAACACGCCGCGCGGCGCACCCGAGGGCGCCTGCCGCCAGGCCGTCCGGCCGGCGGCCAGCAGCACTCCGGCGAGCGTCTGGCCCGCGACGCCGGTGAGCGGTTCGCCGTCCACCGTGATGGTGAGCGGCCGGTCGCGGCGTCCGGCCGGATCGGACCCGGCGGGTACGAGCCGTGGGCTCATGAGTCCTCCTCGCTCACGTCCGGGGCGCCGGTGCCGAGCACCGCCGGCCGGTCCACCCGGAACGGGCCTGCGTCCACTGATGTTTGACGGCCCGTCAGCAACTCGTGTACGAGCCGCGCGGTACCGACCGACAGCCCGATCCCCGCGCCCTCGTGGCCGGTCGCGTGCCAGAGACCGGGCAGCCGGGGGTCGGCGCCGATGACCGGCAGATGATCGGGGACGTACGGGCGGAAGCCCCCGTAAGCCCGCATCACATGAACGCCCGCGAGTGACGGGAAGAGTCTGAGCGCCTTGGCGGCGATCGCCGACAGCACCTCGGGCCGCAGCCGGTCGTCGAAGCCCACGCGCCGCCGCGACGACCCCAGCAGGACGCTGCCCGCCCGGGTCGACTCGACCACGGCCGATGTCTGGAGATCACCCGCCGCGCTGCCGACCGCGCCCACGTAGTCGGCGTCGTACACCTTGTGGAACACCGTCGGCGGCAGGGGAGTGGTCACCAGGACCTCACCCCGGCGCGGGCGGATGTCCAGCGGGACGCCGAGCCGCCGGGCGACCTCGCCGGACCACGGCCCGGCGGCGTTGACGAAGACATCGGCCTCGACCGGGCCGTCCGCCGTACGTACCGCCGTGAGCCGTCCGCCGCGCACGACGGCGCCGCGCACCTCGCGTCCGGTACGCAGCCGGGCGCCGGCCCGGAGCGCGTCGGCGAGCAGGGCCGTGGCCGCGCCGGCCGGCTGCACCTGCGCGTCGTCGGGGTAGTGCACGGCGGCGGTACGCCGCTCGGTGAGGAAGGGTTCGGCGGCGGTCAGGGCGCCCGCGTCCATGGCCTCGGCCCGTACCCCGGCGGCGCGCTGGGTCTCGGCGAACCGCCGCAGCCCTTCGGCGCCCTCGGGGGTGGTGGCCACCACGATGCCGCCCTTGGGGTCCCACTCGACCCCGGCCACGTCGTCCGCCGGCTCGGCAGAGGTCCGCCCGGCGATGTCCGCCAGTATCTCGGGCCACAACTGCCGTGACAGCTGGGCGAGTCGCAGCTCCGGGCCGGGGCCCTTGTCGGAGACCAGGACGTTTCCCTCGCCGTGCGAGGTGGTCGCGGCGGCGGCGCCGGCGCGGTCCAGTACGAGCACGTCGAATCCGGCGACGGCGAGTTCGCGGGCGCAGGCGGCGCCGATGATCCCGGCGCCGATGACGACGACTCGTGTTCGGTTCACCAGTCCTCCGCGTTCTGTTTAACGAACGAAAGTGAGGCTATGGCCGCACTCCGGAGGTGTCAACGGCACCCGCTCGCGCGCCCTGCGGCGCCGCCGTCAGTGCGGCGTGCCCGGCGCCTCGGGCGGAGCGCCGCCGCCCGACCGGTAGTGCAGCAGCAGCACCGAACGCACCGGCCCGTCGTTCGCCGCGTACCGGTGCGGCAGCGCGGCGTCGAACGACACGTAGTCGCCGGGCCCCAGCTCCACCTGATGGCCGTCGACCTCGACCGACAGCGTGCCGCTCTGCACCACGGTGTGCTCGGTGCCGGCGTGCCCGAGCGACGGCTGCTGCGAATCGGCGCGTACCCGCTGGTCGTACACCTCCATGATGACGCCGTCCGCCTCGATCCGCCGGAGCGGGCGCAGGTCCACGCCCTCGCCGCTCAGCACCTCGACCTCGGCGGCCCGCACCACGGTCACGGCCTCCCGGTGTCCGGTGTCCAGCAGGTCCGAGATGGGCACCCCGAGGGCGCGGGAGAGGCTGAAGACCGTCTCGATGGTCGGGTTCCCGGTGGCCGACTCCAGCTGCGACAGGGTCGCCTTGCCGATCTTGGACAGCCGCGACAGCTCGGAGAGCGACAGCCCACGACGGCCGCGCTCCCGCCGGAGGTTGGCGGCCAGAGTGCTGCGGACCGGACTGCTGGGGGACATCGGGCGATCTCCTTCGACCGTCAGGTCTGTTCGCTTCGGTGAGCGGGAAAGGGGCGGGTGCGTTCGGTATCACGAACGGACGGTCGATGGTATCGCCGTCAGCGGGTCGTGGGTTCCAGACCGGCGATGATTCTGTCCAGCTCCGGCCCGGCGTGGTAGCGGTACTCGCCCGACCAGCGCTCCCAGGGATCCTCCTCGGGCGACTTGGGTACGGCGACTCCGAAGACGGGGTCCGCCAGTCTGACCGCCAGACCGACCGGCACCAGATCGGGCAGCCACTCGGCGTAGGTGAGCGGCGCCGGCCCGTGCCGCCCCGTCCAGGTGGTGATCCACCGGAGCGCGTCGCCGCCGGCGAAGAGCGCCGCGCGCCGCAGCAACTGGCTTCCCACCGGCGCGGCTTCGGGATACTCCATCTGGAAGTCGCGGCACGCCCAACGCGGGTTGAGCGCCAGCGAGAACACCCCGCTCGGATGGATCGCCCGTTCCTCGATCGTATGACGACGACTACGAGCGCGACTGCGAGTGCGACCGTGACTGCCGCGGCTGCCACTGTGACCGCGACCGGAGTCCTGGGGCGACCGCACCCGTACGACCACGCGCGCGACCGACCGCGTCGGATCGTCGGCCCGGTCGTCCCGGTCGCCACGGTTGACCCGCTCGTACCGGTCGACCAGCTCGTAGCTGTCGCCGGTCGGCAGGTCCCCCTTGATGAAACCCGCCTCGGCGAGGCGGGTGGTGAACCTTGGTGAGACGACCAGTTCGAGCCCGGTCGCGGTGGGACGCGCCTTCTCGACACCGAGAGGCGGCGGGCGGTCGTACGGATGGCTGGACGGCATCCAGGTCCTCGGCGGCGCCGTGCCGTACGTGCTGGTCAGGGTGATCATGATCTGTGACTCCAGCCCCCGCTGGCGGTCGTCCGCCGCCTCGGGCAGCGGGACCGGGCACGCGCGCAGAGCCTCGTACGCCTCCTGATAGCTCTCGCCCGTGTACGCCGTACGCTGCCGGGCCAGATGCTTGCGGGCCGTGTGCGGCATCAGGAGGCCGCCTCGCCAGAGCCGCGGCGGATCTCCCGGCTCCAGCCGCGCACCTCACCCAGCAGGGTGTGGAAGTGCCCGTACCGCGAGGGGCGGCACACCGCGGTCACGCCGAAGAGAAGCAGCAGGAGGGACGCGCCCAGCAGCGGCAGATGGACGAGCACCGAGTTCAGCGCTCGCGAGCTCCGAGGCACCGGAAGGAGTGGCCACATGACTCAACCTGTTCTCACCAACCCGGCTTGGCGATCACTGGTCAGGAGTCGGGAACCGACCGTGCGCCGTCATGGAATCCAGGGGGCCCGAGACCCTTCGGCCGTCTCCTCGGGAAGATCCGGGCTCCCGAACGGCCTGGCTTCTGTGTCGCCAGGATTCGGACGCTAGCACGAACACCGTTGGCACGGCACGGAGTTCGGGCGGACACGCCCCCGTGGTGGCCGATGTCACGCGCCGAACGGCACCGTCCGCCACGGGCTGTCCGGCGCCGTCGCCAGCGCCCGGTGGGCGTCGAGCACCGTCGTGTACCAGGGGCCGAACTCCTCCTCGTCGAAGTGAAGACACCGCCCCAGCACATAGCCCGCGGAGAACTCCTCCCACGAGTCGTACGCCGACCGCGCGGCGGCCGAGGCGCGTTCGAGCGCGGCCAGCATCTCCGCCTCGGTGGCGTACCGGGCGCCCCGGCCCCACCGCGCCATCTTGGAGCCGCGGCCGATGTCCCACGCGGCGACCGTCCGGACGTAACCGTCGGGCGGCAGCAGACCGTCGGCGCGGAAGCGGGACTCGTACCGCAGCAACTTGCCCACCAGCGCCCGCAGATGGGCCACGAACTCCTCGAAATCGGCGTCGTCGGCGGACGCCCCCGCCCGGAGGGCGGCCTGGTCGCGCAGCGTCGCCTCCACACAGTCGCGCCACTGCTCGGCGTCGACCCGACCACCCCGCGCCGCGCTCAGCGCCGTACGGGCCCCAAGGACGAAGTCCCAGTACCACGGGCTGACTTCGCGCTCCAGCAGCCGTTCCTCCATCGCGAGCCAGTCCTCACGGCCATGGACGCTCCACGACTCCGCGACACGCTCCCGCTCGCCCCGGTAACCCATGCCGTGCCAGTGCGCCGTGTTCCACGCGTCGCCGTTGGTGAAGCACAGATGCGCCCCGCAGGCCAGACCGTGCAGCAGGGCTCCCGTCGGCAGGACGCCGGTGCGCCGTGTCACCAGACGGTCCATCAACTCGTCGGAGGAGAACAGCTCGTGATGCAGATCCAGCCAGGCGTCACGCTCATCGTCGTCCGTGTGGAAGTACTGCTCGCAGGGCGTGGCGGGATTGACCGCGAGCATCCGCACATCGTCGGGGAGTATCCGCGAGAGCGCGCCCAACGTCGCGTACTCGAAGACGAGATGGGGGTGCGGGCGGGGCAGCAGCCCGGCCGTGTAGACGTGCGCCACCCTGCGGCCGTCGGGCGTCTCGATGGTCAGCATCGGGTACGAGCCGTCCTCGGCCGCCTGTATCCGGTCGAGCGCGACCGGGTAATACACGCCTTCGATCGCCAGCGCCCGCAGATAGCCGTACGCGCTGTCGGCGCGGGCCAGCTTGTACAGATACTGCTCCAGATCGGCGGGCGCCGACCAGTGGCCGCCGTCCTCCGGGGCGGGGACGAGCGGAAAGTACTCGTCGTGGATCTCGTCCTCGGCCACCGTGTGCATGAGTGCCTCCCCCGTACCGGTTCAACCTCGCTCGGCTGCAAGATCGTCTCTACGTTACCGGTGGCCACGAGTGCTCCCGTACATCTTCCGTACCGTCAACTAGGCCTGAGAAGTGGCGAGATGACCACCTCCGCCGCCGTGCCGGGTGACGGGCCGGCTTCTCCCGGACCGCGCTGCGGTCGGGCGGCGGCGTCCCGGCGAGCTGGGCCATCCGGCCGGGCTCCGCCGACCGGGCGCACCGGACGTCCGTGATTCTCCGTGTGTCTGGATATGCTCGGCCCAAAAGCGCACAAATGGCACCCTGACCTCCATCGGGAGACGGATGCACCTCCCACGACACCCACGACGCCCGGTGCCGACCGTTACGCCGGAGCGGCTCCTGGCCTTCGGCGACGCCGTGTTCGCCATCGCCATCACGCTGCTGGCGCTGGACATCGACGTGCCGAACGGTCTGCCCGAGGGACGGCTCAGCGACGCTCTGCGGGACGTGATGCCCGACGTGGGCGCGTACCTGCTGAGTTTCAGTGTCATCGGGCTGCTGTGGCTCGCCCATCACCGTATGTTCGCGCTGGTCGGCCGTATCGACCGGTTGCTGCTGTACCTGTACTTCGCGCTCCTGGCGGTCGTCGCCGCGCTGCCGTTCCCCACCCGGCTCGTCAGCGAGTACGGGCAGACGGCCCTCGCCACCGGCGTGTACGGCTGTGTGATCGGCCTCGCGTCGCTGCTGACGACGGCCATGGCGTACCGCCTGCTGCGCCGCCCGGACCTGCGGAAACCGGGCATCGCGCCGGCGCGTGTGCGCCGGACGGTGCATCAAGGGGCGGTCGTCGTACTCGTGTTCGTGACGTCGGTGCCGATGACGCTGGTGTCCCCGGACGCGGCGAAGTACTGGTGGGCGCTCATCATTCCGCTACGCCTCCTGCTCGGCTGGGGTACGGACCCGGAACAGGACGGCGGCCGGGGCCACAAGGGTGGCGAAGGTGGCGACAGGGGCTCCGCCGGGGCCACGGGCGCGGCCCCACCCGCGTGAACCGCGCCGCCGCGCGGCCCGGTCAGCCGCCCGGCCCCGGGAGCCCGGGCTCAGCCGGTGGCGAGACCCGGCAGTTCCCGCAGGAAGCGCAGCTGCTCCAGGTCCTGGAAGTAGCCGCCGCCCTCGTGGCGGTTCCACGGCCAGACCCGGATGTCCTTCGGACCCGACCAGTGGTTGTACGCCGCGAACACCGTGGACGGCGGGCAGATGTCGTCCATCAGCGCCGCCGAGAACAGCGCCGGGGCGTGTGCGCGGGCCGCGAAGTTGACCCCGTCGAAGTAGGACAGCGTCCTGAACACCCGTTCCGCCGACTCCCGGTGGGTGCGCAGATACGTCCAGATCTCGCGGTACGCGTTGCCCTCCACCACCTGGAGCGCACGCCGGTAGTGGCACAGCGACGGCTGGTTGACCAGGGCGGCGGTCACATCGTCGCTCAGCGCCGACGCGGCCAGGGCGATACCTCCGCCCTGGCTGCCGCCGGCGATGACGATACGCGTCGGGTCGACCGACGGATGGGTCCGGGCGGCGTCCACCGCCCGGACCGCGTCCGTGAAGACCCGGCGGTAGTAGTAGTCCGCCGGGTCCTCGATGCCCCGGGTGACCATCCCCGGCGACGACGAACCGCCGCTGCCGTGCGGGTCGCCCGTCGCGCCCGGCTGGAGCGAGCCGCCCTGGCCGCGCGTGTCCATCAGCAGATGCGCGTATCCGGCCGAGGGCCAGGTCAGCCACTCGTAAGGGAAGCCGCGCCCGCCGCCGTACCCGAGAAAGCCCACCACGCACGGCACCGGTCCGGTCGCCGAGGCCGGCACCAGCAGCCAGCCGGCCACCGGGTCACCGCCGAAGCCCGGGAAACTCACGTCGTACACGTCCACCTCGGTCAGACAGGCGTCGTACGGCGTGAACACGGGCGCGCGGTCATGGCCCCGCGCCTCTTCGAGCGTGTCCGCCCAGAAGGCGTCGAAGTCCGACGGCTCCTCCCGGTCGGGGAGGTAGCCACGCAGCTCCTCCAGGGGCAGATCCATCAACGGCATGGCGGCGGTTCCTTCTCGGCGGCGGCAGGTACGACGGGCTGTTTCAGGCGCGGTCGGCGCCGTGCACGGTGAGCGTGTCCGGGGCGGTCACCCGCACCTGGCCCGTCGCGTCGAGAGTGATGTCCAGGGGCGCGCCCGCCACCCGCAGACCGGTCAGCCGCAGCGGGCCGACGGAGTCGGCGGCGCGCGGCGAGAAGCGCAGCGTGCCTCCCGGCACATCGGCCTCCAGACCCAGCGCGGCCGTGAGCAGCGCGACGGCGGACGCCGCCGACCAGGCCTGCGGGCGGCACGAGGCCGGATACGGGGCGGGCACACTGTCGACGGCCGAGCCATGACCGGCGAACAGCTCCGGCAGCCGGCCATCGAACGCCGCCGCCGCGGCGACCAGGCCATCGGCCAGCGACGCGGCCTCCGCCGGGAAGCCCGCCCGGACCAGTCCGTGCACGGCGATGGCGGTGTCATGCGGCCAGATCGACCCGATGTGGTACCCGAACGGGTTGAAACCGGTTGATTCTGTGCTCAACGTGCGCAGTCCGAAGCCCGAGTTCAGCTCCGGACCGGCCAGCCGGGCGGCGAGCAGCGCGCTCTCCTCCTCGTCCAGCAGACCCGTGCCCAGCAGATGCCCGAACCCCGAAGTGACCGAGTCCACCGGGCGTTTGGCGGCGTCGAGCGCCACGGCCGGATAGCGGCCCGTCTCGTCCTCGACCCAGAAGCTCTCCCGGAACCGGCGCTTGAGCCGGTCCGCCCACTTCTCCCAGCGCTCCGCGCCGGGCCGGCCGAAGGCACGCAGCAGCGCCGCGCCGCCCATGGCCGCCTCGTACCCGTACGCCTGGACCTCGCACAGCGCGATGGGCGCCTCCGCGTGTGTGCCGTCGCGCCAGCGGATGGCGTCGCCGGAGTCCTTCCAGCCCTGGTTGGCCAGCCCGAGACCCGAGACGTCGATGTATTCGAGGAGGCCGTCGCCGTCCGCGTCGCCGTACGTGGCCAGCCACTCCAGGGCTGCCTCGGCGTGCGGCAGCAGGTCACGTACCTGCTCGGGGTCCATGCCCCAGCGCCACGCGTCGTGCAGCAGGATCACCCAGAGCGGGGTGGCGTCCACCGTGCCGTAGTAGACCGGCGGCAGGGAAGCCCCTTCGTTGAGCTGCCGCGCCTCGCGGCGTACCTCGTGCAGGATCTTGCCGGGCTGCTCATCGGTGCGCGCGTCGGTGGTGGTGCCCTGGCGGCGGGCAAGCGTGCGGAGGGTGCCCGCCGCCAGGTCGCTGCCGAGCGGCAGCAGCATGCGCGCCGCCCACAGCGAGTCTCGGCCGAACAAGGTGAGGAACCAGGGCGATCCGGCCGCCAGGAACTGGTCCTCGGGGTGCTCGGCATCGGACAGCAGCAGCCGCTCCAGGTCGCCGACCGACCGGGCGAAGTACTGGTCCATGCGGTGATCGGCGCTGCGCAGCCCGGTCGTCGACCACGGCACCGCGTCGCGCGCCACCGGCGCGAAGCGCAGCGGCTCGTCGCCGGTGACGGTGCATTCCAGGGTCGTACGCCATGACGTACGCGCCGCCAGCGCCACCTCGAACCGCAACTCGCCCGCGCCGGCGTCGATCCGGGGGGAACCGGCGGAGGCGCTCAGCCGCACACCGATCTCGTCCCTGCGCCAGACCAGCGCGCCGTCCTCCACCTCGGCGGTCAGCGCGGCGGCCGGGCGGCCGGACTTGACGTCGTTCATGCTCGCCAGGTCGCTGCCCGCGCCGACGACGACCTCCACCCGTATGTCCCGCACGCCCGCGTTGGCGATCTCCAACTCCTCGCGCAGCACGCCCGGCTCCAGCGTGCGCACGCGGTGGAGCGTGACGGCGGGGTCGGCGGTGTGCTCGCCGACCCCGCGCAGCACGGCGCGGAACGCCGTCCGGTCGGCGGCGGCGAGGGTGTGACTCACAGGGAGGACGGGCACGCCCTCGACCCGGACCGAGAGCGTGGAGAGCAGCCGGCGATCACCGTGGAAGAACCCGTCGGCCCCGCCGGCGATGTCGCCGGCCGGCCGGGACAGCACCAGACTGGGCGCGTAGAGCGTGGTGCAGACGTCGTGCAGAAAGGGCTGAAGGCCCTCGGTGACGACGTCCGCGGGCGGCTGGTGACCGGTGGGGTTTCCGTGGACGACCGTGTTCACTGTGTGGCGCCTCTCATCATTTGGATCGATCAAAATTCACCTTAACCCTTGCCAACCTGCCATGGGGAAGAGTTTTATCGATCCATTGCAGATGCGGCGCCGCATTTCGAGCGGCAGCCGTGCGTGGATCGGAGGCCGTTGGTGGCACGTACGACGTCGGCAGGCGGGCGCAGGTCAGGGCCGGTGACCCTGGCTCTCGTGGCGCAACGGGCCGGGGTGTCCACACAGACGGTGTCCAACGCGCTCAACTCGCCCGAACTCCTCGCGCCCGCCACCCTGAAGCGGGTACGCGCGGCGCTCGACGAGCTGGACTACCGTCCCCACCAGGCCGCCCGCTCGCTGCGCACCCGCTCCAGCAGACTGATCGGATACGGCGTACAGCCCACGCCGCCCGGACTTTCGACGCCCGTGTCCGACCACTTCCTGCACGCGCTGTCGGACTCGGCGGACCAGGCCGGTTACCGGATACTGCTCTTCGCCGCGCTCCTCGGCGCCGACGACGAGGCCGAACGCTACGACGAGTTGCTGCGCGAGCACTCGGTCGACGGGTTCGTCCTCAACAACACCTACCGCGGTGACAAGCGGCCGGCCTGGCTGCACAAGAAAGGGGTGCCGTTCGTCGCGTTCGGCCGGTGGTCGGCCAAGGACACCGGCGACTGGGTGGACGTCGACGGTGCGCACGGCACCGCCGCCGCCGTCGACCAGTTGGTGGCGGCCGGGCACCGGAAGATCGCCTTCCTGGGCTGGCCGCGCGGCTCGGGCGTCGGTGACGACCGGGCCGGCGGCTGGCGCGAGGCGATGCGCCGGCACGACCTGCCCGTCCGTGACCTGCGGGTGTCCTCGGTGGACGAGGTGGACGCCGCCCGCACCGCGGTCGCCCGCGTCGTCGGCCGCGCCACCGCCGTGGTGGCGGCCAGCGACACCCTGGCGCTCGGCTGTTACCGCGCGCTGCGGGACGCCGGGCTCAGCCCGGGGCGTGACGTGGCGGTCGTCGGTTTCGACGACTCGCCCGCCGCGAGCCTTCTCTCACCGAGTCTCAGCAGCGTCCGGCAGCCCCTCGACGAGGTCGGCCGGGCCTGCACCCGGATCCTCATGTCCCGCATCAAGGACCCCGACGCCGCGCCCGAGCGCGTGCTGCTGGCGCCCGAACTGATCATCAGGGAGAGCTCGTCGCCCGAGCCCCACCCCTGATCCCCCTCGTACCTCCGCCGCGACCCCGGCCGTCCCCCGGCCTCCCCGGCCACCGAGTCCCCCGACAGCAAGTCCCCTACAGCGACAGCTGGAGAGAGAAGCAGATGAAAAAGAACAGAGCCGCGACCGCTGCCGCGATATGCGGCGCGCTCCTGATAACCGGGTGTTCGTCCGACTTCGGCAGCGACAGCAGCGCCGAGCAGAAGAGCTCCGGCAAGCAGAAGCTGACCGTGATGATCGGCTCGTCCGGCGACGCCGAGACGAACGCCGTCAAGGCCGCGGCCGACGCCTGGGCGAAGAAGACCGGCAACACCGTCACGGTCACACCCGCCCAGAACCTGGACCAGCAACTCGGCCAGGCGCTGGCGGGAGGCAAGCCGCCGGACGTCTTCTACGTCGGCTCGTCCGTCTTCGCCAACTACGCCAAGGGCAACTCCCTGTACGCGTACGGCGACAAGCTCAAGGACAAGGACGACTTCTCCGCCACGCTGCGCAGCTCCTTCAGCTACGAGGACAAGTTCGTCTGCGCCCCGAAGGACAGCTCCACCCTCTCTCTCGCGATCAACACCAAGATGTGGGAGGCGGCCGGGCTGACCGAGGCCGACTACCCCAAGACCTGGGACGATCTGACGAAGATCGCCAAGAAGCTGACCACCGGCAAGGTCCACGGCCTGGTCGCCAACGCCAGCTACAACCAGCTCGGTCCCTTCATGAAGCAGGCCGGCGGCTGGATCACCAACGCCGACCAGACCGAGATCACGGCCGACAGCCCCGAGAACGTCGAGGCGCTGACGTATGTGAAGAAGCTGCTGAACGACAAGGTGTTCGCCTTCCCCCAGCAGGTCGACGCGGGCTGGGGCGGTGAGGCGTTCGGTACGCAGAAGGCGGCCATGACCATCGAGGGCAACTGGCTCACCGGTGCCATGACCAACGACTACCCGGACGTCGACTACAAGACCGTCCCGCTGCCCGAGGGCCCCAAGGGCCAGGGCACGCTCTCCTTCAGCACCTGCTGGGGCATCGCCAACAAGAGCGCGCACCACGATGCCGCGGTCTCGCTCGTCGAGGCGTTCACCACCGCCGAGCAGCAGACGAAGTTCGCCGACGCGTACGGCGTGATGCCCTCGCGCACCAGCGCACTGGCGACGTACGAGAAGCAGCACCCGCAGGACAAGGCGTTCGTGGACGGTTCCGCCTACGCGCAGGGTCCGGTCACACTCCCCGGCTTCACCAAGGTCCTCCAGCAGTTCGACACGGACCTGGCCGAGTTGGCGACCGCCGACCCCAAGAAGATCCTCGGTGATCTTCAGACCAACGGTGAGCAGATCCTGAAGAGCAACGGCTGACGGCCTGCCCCACCGTGTACGACACCCGCCGGGGCGCACGGCCCCGGCGGGTGCGGGAGAAGAGAGAAAGACAATGAGTCAGTACGGCAGCGGCACTGTCGCGCCGCCCGCCGCGACCGGCGGCGAGAAGCGGCCCCGCCGCGGGTCGTCGTCCGGCATCAAGGGGCGGCAGGGGATGTGGGGTTGGCTCTTCGTCAGCCCGATGGTGCTGGTCCTCGGGCTGTTCCTGCTGCTGCCCATCGGGATGGCCCTGTGGGTCAGCCTGCTGAACTGGGACGGGCAGTCCAACCCCTTCACCGGCGCCGCCGACTTCGTCGGGCTCGACAACTACTCCGGAGTCCTGAGCGAGGACGGCCTCGACCGCACGCTGTTCATGACCTCGGTACGCAACAACCTCTACTTCGTCCTGCTGGTCGTACCGCTCCAGACGATCCTCGCCCTCGCGCTCGCCGTGGCCGTCAACAGCCGCCGCATCAAGGGCAAGAGCCTCTTCCGGACGATCTTCTACTTCCCCTCGGTGACCAGCTCCATCGCCATCTCCACCGTCTTCCTCTTCCTCTTCCAGGGCAGCGGCGCCGTCAACGCGCTGCTGAAGTGGGTCGGCATCACCGGGCCGAAGTGGTTCACCGACGCCGACGGACTGGTCTGGACGGTCCTCGGCGGCCTCGGCATCGTCGACCCCGACAAGCCGGCGGCGGCGCTCGCGTCCAACGGCTTTCTCGGACTGTCCTGGTGGGACTGGCTGTCCGGCCCCTCCATCGCGATGTGCACCATCATCGCGCTGATCGTATGGACGTCGTCCGGCACCTACATGCTGATCTTCCTCGCCGCGCTCCAGGACGTGCCCGCCGAATTGGAGGAGGCCGCGCTCCTGGACGGCGCCAACCGCTGGCAGTCGTTCCGCAACGTCACCATCCCCGCGCTCCGCCCGGTGATCTTCCTGGTGGTCACGCTCGGACTGATCGGCAGCTGGCAGATCTTCGACGCCGTGTACGTGATGAGCCAGGGCGCCCCCGGCAACACCACCCTCACCCCCGCCTTCCTCTCCTACACCGCGGGATTCCAGGACTCCGAATACGGCCGCGCCGCGGCCATCGCCTTCATCCTGCTGGCGATCATCATGGTGATGACCCTGATCCAGCGCGTACTGCTGCGCGACCGCGACAAGCCGGTCCGTACGGGCAGGCGCTTCGGGGCCATTCGCCGGAGGGCTTCATGAGTACGGCACCCACGACCCCACCGGCGCGGAAGACCTCGGCGGCCTGGCAGCCACGCACCCCCGCGCACACCCCCAAGAGCACTCCCGCGGGTCCGCGCGCCCCGGGCGGCGCCGGCCGACGGGTCCTGCTCGTCGTCCTGTATCTGCTGCTCACGGCGATCGGGCTGGTGTATCTGCTGCCGTTCGCCATCCAGATCGTGACGTCGTTCAAGACCGATCCCGACGCGGCGGCGAACCCGCTGTCCCTGATCCCGGACCCGTTCTCGCTGGACTCCTACCGGCGGCTCTTCGGACTCGGCGGCGCCGGGGACGCGGTGCCGTTCAGCACCTGGCTGGGCAACTCCGTCCTCGTCACCCTGTTCATCACCGCCGGACGGGTCTTCTTCGACTCGCTGGCCGGCTACGCGCTGGCCCGGCTCGACTTCCGCGGGCGCAACCTGCTCTTCAGCGGGCTGCTGACCGTGATGTCGGTGCCCGGTGTGGTGCTGCTGATCCCGAAGTTCCTCGTCCTCAACCAACTGGGCATCTTCGACACGTACGCCGCCATGATCGTCCCCCTGCTGGTCGACGCGGCCGGCGTGTTCATCATGCGGCAGTTCTTCCTCTCCGTCCCCAAGGAGGTGGAAGAGGCGGCCAGGATCGACGGCGCCAGTGTCTTCCGCACCTTCTGGTCGGTGGTGCTGCCGATGGCCAAGCCCGCCCTGATCACCCTCACCATCCTGTCCTTCCAGGGATCGTGGAACGAGTTCACGCACTTCCTGGTCGCGACCCAGTCGCCGCAGTACCAGACCCTGACGACGGGCCTCGCGTCCTTCGTCTCCGGAAGCCTGAGCAGCGGGACGCAGTATCCGCTCAAGCTGACGGCGGCCCTGCTGGCGACCCTCCCCGTGGCGGTGCTCTTCTTCGTCTTCCAGCGCCACTTCGTACGGAGCGCGAACTCCGGCGCGGTCAAGGAATAGGTCAAACTTCCACGACCGCCTGCGGCCGGGTGAGACGGCTGGTCAGAATGTGGCATGGTCATCCGCCGTCTCAGCTACCTGCTCGACCGGGAGCCGGACACCGACAGCGTCCGCCTTCAGCCGCTCCGGCCGCCGGGGCGGACACCGTCGGAGAGTTCACACGGTGCGGGCGAGGTCTCGTACGACCTGCTCGCCCAGGTCGAGCAGGTCATCGCCCTCACCCACCGGTGGACACCGCACGGCGTTCTCAGTTGCAGCCGCCTCCCGGCCGGCGGCAGCCTCCTCTGCAACGGCCGCGCCGACCATGAACACCCCGACGCGCCACGGCAGTTCATCGACGTCGTCCATCTCCCCGCGGGCGCGGGCGGGTTCGACCGGGTGTGGCCCATCGACACCTGGCGCTCCCGGTCCTGGGGCGCCCCCGCTCCGGCCGACGGAGACGAACTGCCCGCACCGGAAGGGCATTTCGACCGCCCGCTGCTCGTACGGTTCGCCCGGGAGCAGGCCACGCGGGTCGCGCCGTTCCTCGCCGACGTACGCCGGCTGTGGGCCGACCCCGCCGGCCGGCAGATCGTCATCGCCGAACAGGACCCGGAGACGGTCGCCCACTGGATCGCCCTCGCCTGCGCGTCGCTCCCCGAACACCTCGCCAGGCAGCTGACGTTCGTCACCCGCGCCGACGAACCGCACGAGGCGCCGCAGCAGATCATCGGGATCGGCCCCGACTCCGCCTTCGACCGGCGCGATCCGCTGCTCGTCCAGCATCTGTACCGCGTCCACGACGCGCTCGGCGGGCCGGGCAGCCCCGCCCTCCCCGATCCCTGGGCCGAGTTGACCGCCGCGCTGTGGCAGGCGGGCACCCCACCGGTCCCTCTCGCCTCCGCCGTCCCCTCGTCCGGTACGACGGAGGCCGCCGACCCGTTCGACCTCGCCGCGCTCGTCCCCCCGCTCCTGCGGCTGGGAACGGAGCCGGGGGAGCGGCTGACCACACTCCACAGCGACTCCCTGCGCACCGTCGTCGCCACGCTCGCGTCGGCAGCCCAGGACCAGACCCAGGGCGCCCCGGCCATCGAGGAGTTGACCCGCGTCTGCCAGGAGCTGGCCAAGCACTGCTCGGAGCACGTCACCGACCCGCTGGCACTGGTCCTCGCCAGACGGCGGCTCGCCGCCGCGCTCGACCACGACACCAAGCTCAAGCAGGACCCCCTCGTCGGCCTGCCTCTCGGCGAGGCGGCCCAGCGCTCACTGCGCGCCGAGTTCGGCTCCCGCTTCGACGAGGGGCTCGGGCGCCGGCTGCGCGGCCCCGTCGCCAACTGGGCCGGACCCCTGCATCTCGCACTCGTCCTGCACGGCCACCAGGGCGCCGGAGTCCAGGACGCGGTCGACAAGCTGGTCCGGGCCCTGCTCCACCCGTACGGCTCCGAGTGCGCCGACGCCGTCGCCGTGCTGAACGGCGTCGGCCACCAAGGGCTGAACCGGCTCGTCCTGGAGAAGCTCGCCGCCAGGACCGCGGGCCGGCGGAGCGATCTCCTGAAGGACCTGCTGATGTCGCCCCAGGGCGACTGGGTACGGTCCCACCTCAAGGCCGCTCCGCCCTCCGTGGCACTGGTCGACCTGGCCGTACGGTGGGGCGGACCGCCCCACCATCTGCGCGGAATCGACCTGTTCACGAAACTCGCCGAACCGGCCCCCGGCGCGGCCTCCTCGGGCGTCGGCGACCCGCCGACACTGGAGACCCTGTGGTGGCTCGTCTGGGGGTCCGGCCAGCCGGAGCGGGCGCACTTTCCCCGTATCGTCCGCCTCTGCGGCGCTGAGGCGATTCTCGCCGCCGGTCTCGGCACCCGGTTCCTGCCCTGGCTCACCTCGCCCGGACGGTTCGACCGTGAGCTGGTCGACTTCGCCCACGCGGTCCACCGCCGGGCGGGGCTGGTCGGACGGGAGCGCGCCACGGCCCAACTCCTCGTCCTGGCCGACGACTTCGCACGGACGAGCGGCGCGCCCAGGGATGTCGTGGACCGCGTCGGCGAGCTGCGCCGCGCGGCGAGGCCCGCGGACGAGGTGTGGGACCGCGTCCAGTACATGCTCGCCCGCGGCTTCGCCGGCCTCACACCGCTCGACCTCTACCAGTCGGGCGCGCTGTCGTATCTCGCCAACGCCGAACCGGCGTTGCAGCGGCACTACCGCGCCGCCGTCCAGGCCGAGTACGCCGACGACGCCCACGTCGGCCGGATGGCCGCCCGGCCGGACACCGTCGCCGACCTCTTCTTCGTCTGGCGCAGGGAACTGACCACGTCGTCCCGCGAATGGCACGCCACCGTCGAGGAGTTGCTGCGCGGGACGCTGGGTGTGGTGCTGCGCCGGATGAACGGCGAACAGCGTGAGGCCGTCGCCAACCGACTGCTGGGACGGTCGCAGAGCTGGCTCCAGACCTGGCTGCGCTGGGCGAACGACACGGCGGCCGGCAGCGGCGGCCGGGACACTCAGATCCCCGGCGCCCCCGCCACGTACCCCGCGGGACACGGGCAGCCGGCCCCCGCCCCACACGCGCCCGGTCAGCCGGCCCCCGCCCCGCACGTGCCCGGTCAGCCACCGCCGCCGAAACCCGGCGAGTTGCCCGCGATCCCCGAGCGCTACCCGCCCGGATACTCGCCGTCGCACCCGCCGCCGCATTCGAAGCACTGACCGAAGCACTGACCGAAGCACTGACCGGGGCACTGAAGGACACCGCGTGAGGCGCTGACCGAACGGATGGATATATCCCTGCCCGACCCACTTGACCGACGGGTACCAACTAGGCTTCCGACCACCGCTTTTCAGCAGCACCGCACCGCATCACACAGGCAGAACCAGGCGTGCGCGAACGGGACGCCTCGGGGGAGAGGACCAGCGTGACCATCATTCTCGACGTGCCCGGCGGCAGTATGGCCAGCCGCCCGGCCCACTTCATCTGGATGCTCGACTGCTCGGGCTCCATGGGAGTGAACGGCAAGATCGGCGAGTTGAACTTCGCCATCCGCGAGGCCATTCCGGAGATGCAGCAGGCCGCCCAGTCCAACCCGGCCGCCTCCCTGCTCGTCCGCGCCATCTCCTTCGCGAGCGGCGCGAGTTGGCACATCCAGGAGCCCACCCCGGTGGACCGCTTCACCTGGGACGACGTACACACCTACGGCGCCACCGACATGGGCGCCGCCTTCCGGATGGCCGCCGCCGCGCTCCAGACCCCGCCGATGCCGCAGCGCGCCCTGCCGCCCGTCCTGGCCCTGGTCTCCGACGGCCAGCCGACCGACGACTGGCGCTCCGGACTGCGCGCCATCGACGACACGCCGTGGGGCAAGCGCGCGGTGCGGGTCGCCGTCGCGATCGGCGACGACGCGGACAAGAGCATGCTCAAGGAGTTCCTCGGCAACCCCGAACTCGAACCGCTGCTCGCCAAGAACCCCCGCCAACTGGCCGCCGCGATCCGCTGGATGTCCACCGCAGTGGTGAAGGAGGCGTCGGCGCCGAAGATCGAGGACGCCACACCCGCGAACGTCTCGCCCGTCGTGCCGCTGACCAAGGACGAGACCGACATCTGGTGAACGCCACCGGGACATCCACCGTGGCGTGGGAACTCCTCGACGGAGGAGTCAAAGGGGTCGCCAAGAAGTACAGCCAGGACCGGGGCAAGGCGCTCACCACGGCGGACGGACGCGCCGTCGTGCTGGCCGTCGCCGACGGGCACGGGTCGCGCGCCCACTTCCGCAGCGACCTCGGTGCGCGCTGGGCCGTGGAGGCGTTCACCTCCTGCGCCCGGGGATACGCGCACGAGGTCGTACGACGCGGGGACGACGCGGCGAACTGGCCCCGGCTGCTCGCCGAGGCCCGCACACTGCCGCAACAGGTCGTGCACGCCTGGCGCCGCCGCGTCCTGATGCAGGAGGCCAACTCCCCGGCGCACGGCACGAACCCCGCCCCGACCGGCACGACCGGCCCCGCCGGCACTCCCGCGCTCGCGCCCGAGGCCGACCTCGCCGTCTACGGCAGCACACTGATCGGCGCCGTCCTCACCGAACGACTGCTGATCTGCTGGCAGTTGGGAGACGGCGACCTCGTCCTCGTCGACGCGGACGGCACGACCCGCATGCCGTTCTACACCGGCCCCGACATGGGCGACGAGACGGAATCGCTCTGCGAGCCCGAGGCCTGGCGCAAGGCACGGCTGCACTGGCAGCCACTCACCGGCGGCCCGCCACCGGGCGTGCTCCTGTCCACCGACGGACTCTCCAAGAGCTTCGCCGACCATGAAGGGTTCCTGGCCTTCGCCACCGGGGTGCGCTCACGCGCCGTGTCGCACGGCGTCGCGGCCGTCCAGGCTCAGCTCCCCGACTGGCTGGGACACGCGGCCAAATACTCCGGGGACGACGCGACGCTGGCGGGCGCCTTCCCGGCGCTCGGCCCCGGCGCCGCCCACCCCCACCCCCACACCGACACGCACTGAGGCAAGAGAGGTACGGCATGGCGAACGGCATGCTTCTGGCCGGACAGACCCTGCTCACCGAGTCAGGCGACCGGGTCACGGTCGCCGAGCTGTTCGGCTCGGGCGGCCAGGGCGAGGTCTACCGGGTGCGGACACCGCACGGCGACCGGGCCGTGAAGTGGTACTACCCCCAACTGGCCGACGCCCGGCAGCGGCAGATCCTCGAAGGGCTCATTCACCACAACTGGGGCGACGACCGGTTCCTGTGGCCGCAGACGGTCGTGATGGACCCGGACGCCTCGTATCCGGGCTTCGGCTATCTGATGGACGTACGGCCCCAGCGCTTCCACGACCTGCCGGCGCTGTTCCGCCGTGACCCGTCGGTGGCGGCCACCACGCTCCGTACGCTCGTCGCCGCCGCGCTGCACACCGTCGAGGCGTACTTCACCCTGCACTCCAAGGGCATCGCCTACCGCGACATCAACTGGGGCAACATCTTCTTCGACCCGGCCACCGGCGATGTGCTGGTGTGCGACAACGACAACGCCGTGGTGGAGGGCGAGGCCGCCGCCGTCGCCGGGACGATGGACTTCATGGCCCCCGAGCTGGTGCGCGGCGACAAGGGCGCGAAGCCCGGCATCCAGACCGACCTGCATTCCCTCGCCGTCCTGCTCTTCCTGCTCCTGATGAACCATCACCCGCTCGACGGGGCGCAGGCGTTGCAGATCCGCTGCATGGACGAGGCGGCCAAGCGCAAGATGTACGGCACCCACCCGCTGTTCATCTACGACCCCGCCGACCCCGCCAACAGGCCGGTGCCCGGCGAGCACCCGACCGTCATCGCGACCTGGGGCGCGCTGCCGAAGATCCTGCGGGACCTCTTCGTCAAGACCTTCACCCAGGGACTCGACACACCGTCGGCGCGGGTCCGCGAGTCGCAGTGGCGGGACGCCCTGAGCCGGGTGCTCGACGCGATCACGGTCTGCGCATCCTGCGGCCGGCAGAACATGACCCAGCCCGACGGCCCCGCGCCCGACTGCTGGAAATGCGGCACCACCGTACAACTGCCCCCGAAGCTCGAAGTCGTCACGGGCCGGGGCGCCCTGCGCACCCGCCGCGGCATCCGACTCGACCCGAAGGCCCGCGTGTACGCGCACCACCTGGTCGACGACCCGGAGCGGCACGACTTCACCGCCGTGGTGGGCGAGATGACCGAACACCCGCAGCAGCGCGGCCGGTTCGGCCTCACCAACCGCACGTCCCTCGACTGGACGGTCCGCCGCGACGACGGCACGGTCCAGGAGGTCGGCCCCGGCCGCACCGTGGCGCTACGCCCCGGACTGCTGCTGGAGTTCGGCGGCGGCACGGAGGCGGAGGTGCACGCGTAGGCACGGCGGGCGGAGCCGCGACGTCAGAGCGACAGTCCCTCCCGGACGGATCGCAGCAGCTCCGCCCCCTCCGTGCCGCATTCGACCCATCCCACTCCCCACCGAGCGGTGACGGGACGGTGCCACAGCGCATCGGGCGGTGGGTCACCGACGGCCGCTCTTATCTGATCCACCAGCATCTTCAGTCCCTCGGGGTCGATGTCCGGGGCAAGGATCAGGAACTCGTCGATATCGGACCGGTAGACGGCTCCGGCGGGACCCAACGACGCCGCCCCGGCCGCCGCCGACAGTCGACGTGTGGTCTCGATCAGGACGGTGTCCGCGTCGTCACGTGACCGGCGGCGGATGTTGTTCCAGTCCGTCAGCTGGCAGATCAGTATCGCGTGACCCCGCTTCGGCCAGGTGGAGGACGCCGGTGGGCGCCTGAGGTGCTGGTGGTCGTAGTCGGCGTACGACGGCTGGTAGGTATTGCCCGGCGCCCACATGTCCTCCTGAGCGTCCGGATCGGTGTCCTCGCACACCAACGACGCCAGGTGGGCGAGGAGTTCGGCGCTGTTGGGCAGGCCGGTCAGGGTGTCGTGCGAGGCGCGGTGGGCGAGCTGGAGTTCGTTGCGCTTGCGCTCCTCGATGTCCTCGACATGGGTGAGGAGGAAGCGGGGGCCGTCGGTGGCGTCGGCGACGACGGAGTTGCGCAGCGACACCCACACGTAGCTGTTGTCCCGTCGCGCCAGGCGCAGTTCGGCGCGTCCGCCCTCGGCGGAGGTACGCAGCAGGGTGCCGATGTCCTCGGGGTGCACGAGGTCGGAGAAGGAGTAGCGGCGGATCGCGGAGGCGGACCGGTCGAGCAGCCGGCACAGCGCGTCGTTCGTCCGTACCAGCCTGCCGTGCTGGTCCCCGCCCATCTCGGCGATGGCCATCCCGCTGGGCGCGTACTCGAACGCCTGCCGGAAGGACTCCTCGCTCGCCCGCAGCGCCTGCTGCTCACGCTCCAGCCGGACCAGCGCGCGCCGACTGTTCGCCCATAGACGGGCGTTGGCGATGGCGACCGCCGCGTGAGCGGCGTAGGCCGCGAGATTGCCGCGCTGCTCCGGGTCCGGCCGGCGCCCGTCGCGGGGCCAGTCGACGGAGATGACCCCGAGTAGGTCACGGTCCCCGCCGGGGCTGTACATGGGCGCGTAGAGGCGGTCCCGCGGGTGCCACTCGTCCTCGAAGCGTGGCTCGGGCCCCTCGGTGTGCCACTGCGGGACGTCGTCCTCCAGCAGGACCACACCCTCGTGGTGGGGGATGAAGCGCAGCTCACCCCACCGCTCGCCCATGCTGAGCCGGCGTTCCCAGGAGGCGCGCCCGCCGATGCGGCCGGTGATCAGCGCCTCGGCGGCGGGGTTGCCCGAGAAGGCGGCGACGACGAGGTCGCCGTCGGGCTGTACGAGATTGACGCAGGCCAGCTTGTAGCCCAGTCCCGTGACGACTCCGTCGGCGGCGGTCTGGAGTGTGTCGGCCAGGCTGCCGGCCGCGTGCAGATTCTGAATGGTCGACTGGAGATCGGCCTGTGCGCCGTGCGTATGCGCGTACGACGGATTTCGGGTGAACGGCAGGTTGCCCACCTGGTTGCGGCACGAACTCTGCGGATCCGGCCGTCTCGCCTGCGTGAGGACGGACCGTACGCTCCGGAAGACGTCGTTGAGACTCAGTAACTGTTTCTCGTCCGCCACCCCGTCCGTGAGAACCCGGACCAGCGCGCCGCTGAAGGCTGTATAGGTCTCACCCGGCGGGGCCACCGCGACGGCGGTCTCGGCCGCCGCGGCCAGCAGATAGGTGCCGTCCACGTCCGCCAGGTCCACCATCCTCTCGGACTGCGAACCCATGGCGCGGGCGCTGTAGCAGCAGTCCAGAACGACTATTCGCCGTTTCGCGCGACTCGACTCCATCGCGCGGCGAATCCACTGGTAGGGCAGCGCCGTGTCGTAGACGGAGTCCGGATCGCTGTCCGGCATCGCGAGATGCAGGTATCCCTTGTCGTCGAGCAGGCCGTGGCCGGCGTAGTAGATCAGCAGTGCGTCCGTCGCCGTGGCGCACACGTTCCGTACGGCCTCCGACACCTGCCGCGTCGAGGTGGGATTCAGCAGCTCCGTGCAGCCGGCGCTCGGCAGATTCCATACCTCGCCGCGGAAGAGGTCACGCAGCGTCATGAGGTTGTTGGCCACGGCGGGAAGGTCGTCCAGACGTTCGAACGTGCCCGAACCCACGAACAGCGCACGGGAGTTGTGGGGAACCGGCAGGCCCCGGGCGATCTCCACCTACTCGTCCGCCTCTTCCTCACCGAGCAGCGGACGGAGCATTTCCCTTGCCTCGTCCGCCGACGCGCCGGAGATCGTGATCCGTCTGCCGTCCGGGCTCTCCACCGTGACCGACGGGGCCTGGGGGCGGGCCGCCCGCCAGGCGGCGATGGCGATGCCGAGGGATCCGGCGCTCAACCCCGCCTGTACGACGAGCGAGACGACATCGATGACGGTCCCCTGCGCCCCCGGGACCGGGGGCCGCGACGAGGTCAGTCCGACCGTCGCGTTCTGCCGGACATTCCGGTCCATCAGCAGCCAGTCGTGCAGCGAGCGCACGGACCCTTCGGTGTCCGGCCCGTCGGCGAGCTGAATCATCAGCCGCATGGTCGTACTCCCCCTCGTATGACGATCCGTCGAGCCGCCAGCATAGGAGCCGCGTGGCGGGCCGGTGCGGGTTCCACGCGGACCGCGTGTCCCGCTGTTTCCTAGCCGCCGGAACGGGGACGCAGACGGCGCCACCACGGGCGCCCGCGCGGCGCGTTGCCGCTGCCCCAGGGTGTCCACGGGAGCGACAACAGCGCCAGCGCGCGACTGCCGCGCGGTGGCTGGGGCGGCGGTTCGGGGACATGGGGGAGGGATGTCGTCGCCGGGAACGCGGGGATCGACACCGCGTCCGGACGGGGTACCGCGGTCACCTCTATCCGGCACGGGCGGCCGGACAGTGGGATCTCGACGCGCCCCTCGGCCAGATAGCGGCTGCGCGCCACCCGGCGCTCCCACCGCCGGCCCTCCTGCTCCCACACCACCAGCACCAGGACCGCGGGCTCGGGCCAGCGGAACCGTACCTCCGCCGTGCCGGGGCCGGTGCGCTGCGCCGTCAAGTCCTCGACCGTGCCCGGCCGTTCGACCAGCACGCTCGCCCCGGCCACCGCCCGGTCGCCGAGCACGCTGACCGCCGTCATCCGGACCCGCGACCGCACCTCGGGCGCCACGCTCACCGGACTCCCGCCCGTCGCCGACCGCGCCGCCGGCGTATCCGACACATCGTCACCCGCCCTCATGGGCAGGCCGGGCCACTCCACCAGACGGCCGTTCCCGCGCACCGGCGGACGCCAGTCGATCGCCACCGTGCCGTCGTCGAGCCGCCGCACACTCACGTCCTCCACCGGCGACGGCCACTCGACGGACGTCGCCGCGACCCGCAGACCCGGCGACCACACCAACTCCCCGCCGTCGCCCGGCAGATCAGGCACCGCCGGATAGCCGCAGGACACCTCGTACAGATACGTTCCCGGCCGCAGCGGGCGGTCCACGAACCCCTTCCGCCCGGCGGGCACCAGAAGCCCGTCCACCGGCACACCGTCCGTCGGCGGCTCCGCCACCACCCGGCGCGCCGTCGAGCGCACCGCCCGGAAACCCGTGGCCGCCGGGTGCGCCCGCCACTCCAGCCGTACGCCGTCGGGCACCGGCACGGCGCGGACCTCCTCCACGTCCGGCACCAGCAGCACCGCGCCCGTGACACGCGGCACGCCCGCCAACTGCCCCCGGCGCAGCGGCAGTACGGCGTACCGCACCCGCCTGCCGATCGGGGCGCCCAGGTCGAGCAGCGACAGCGAGCCGTCCGGGTGCGGCACCTCCACGGCCCGCTCCGGCGCGCCGTCCACGAAGCGCAGCACCCGGTACGTCACCGGGCCCCCGAGCCTCGACGTGTCACGCGGCAGCCGGGCCGCCGTCCACGCCAGGGTGACGGCCCGCTGCTCGACGCCCACCCGCACCGTCGAGTCCGTCGGCGACGGCGCGCCGGGGGAGTGCGCCGCGTCGGCGAGCAGCGTGGCGGCGCCCAGCAGGCCCGCCATCGCCTCCTCGTCGTCGGCCGCCCGCCGTACGGCCGCCAGCCAGGAGACGGACGCGGCACGCAGCTCACCGAGCGTCCCGAGCCGCCGTGCCTCGGCCATCAGCCGGTCCACGGCCGCCGCCCGGTCGTGCAGCCGGGCCAGGAAATTGGCGAGGACATGGTCGGTGGGGCGCGACGGCAGGGCATCGGCGATCCGCAGCGCCTCGCGCAGCCGCTCACCGGGCCAGATCTCGTTCACCGACTCGGCCGCGTCACGGGCCGGGCCCCTGCCGGGAAAGCCCGCCGCGACGGCGGACGCCAGCGGCGCGGCGTCCGCGCTGTGCACACCGAGGGCCTCCGCCGCCTCGGCGGTCGGTCCCCCGGCCCGGTCCTTGAGCGCACGGCACACCTGCCACAGCACGATGCGGCGCGGACCCATCGGATCGTCGCGCACGACGGTCTCCATGGTGTCCATCAGCGCCGCCGCCGTACCGGCACGCGGATCGGTGGAGGTGCGCCACCGCTCGGCGGTCTCCCGGATGTGGCGCAGGTCCACCCGTGTCCACGCCCGCCCCCGGGCGGGGAACCACAGCCCGTCCAGGATCCGGAACCCGTCGTCCGTCGTCGCCTTCGGCAGCGTCGCGAACACACTCGTCCCGGCCTCGACGGCCGGCCCCCGCAGCAGATCGGCGGCATGCCGGAACCCCAACCGGCCGATCACCGCGTCCAGTTCGGCGAAGCCGCGCATCCCCGGGAACTGCGGCAGCACGGGCAGCGGCAGCCCCTGCCGCGGCCCGTTGGTGCCGTCGTCGTCCGCGCCTTCCGCCCGTACGCCGGGCCGCCACCGCTCCACGCCGTGGGTCCTCTCGTTCGTCGCCCGATCGCGGGCGGCCCGGTTCAGCGGGGCGAGGTGTAGAAGTAGATCCGGATGATCGCCGAGTTCGCCGGCTCACCGAGATCGTGGAAGTCGTCCGTCGCCGTCTTCTTGGAGAACATCCCCGGACGGGCCTCGTTGAGCAGCGAGTTGACGCGGTGCGCGTACTCCGTACCACCCTGGCTGCCGCCGAAGGTCAGGACCAGCGCTGCCGTGCGGCCCGGCCACTTCTTCGTGCCCTTGTTGATCTGGGCGACGATGTCCTTGGTGTCGCCGCCCTTCACCTTGATCTGCTGCGGCTTCAGCTCCACCGACCTCGGCCCCGCGGGGGACGGCGTCGGCGAGGGCGACGGGGAAGGCGAGCTGGACGGTGACGGCTTGGCGGCGGGGCGGGCGGCCAGTGGATCCGGCCGGTCCGCCATCGACACCAGGGCGAGCACCAGCACCAGGTCGGCGAAGAGCCAGCCGGCCAGCATCACGACGCCCGGCCGCCCGCCGCGCCGTTCCCGCCCTGCCAGTTGGCCCACCCGGCGTACGGGACGGCTCACGGGCCCACCTCGTCCTGCGGCGGGTACGGCGGACGTGCCGGCCCCTGCTCGGGAACGCCCGGCGAGGACGGCGCACCCGGCGAGGACGGCGCGTCAGCTCCGCCGCGCGCCCCGCCGTTCACCCGGGCCGGAGACAGCCGCTCGGTGGGGGTGTCGTACCCGAAACCCGCCCCCGTCGCCCGCCCGCCCGCGAGCGTCGGAGCGGACGACGTGTCGAGCGCCGGGGCCGGGTCGGGGTTCTGGGCCGGGTGCGGAACCGAGCCGAACACCGGATCCGGCAACGCGCCCAATCCGTTCCGGGACGCCGTCAGCCCGCTGAGCCCCGTCTCCAGCCGGGCCGCCGCGTCCTGCCAGTGCGCCGCCGCCGCGTCCCAGCGCTCCGTGGCCTCCCGCATCCCGTCGACGGCGTCGTTCGTCCGCCCGGTGCTGTCCACCAGCGCCTTCGACGCGCGCTCCGTGGCCTGCGCCACCGTCTCCGACTTCGTCGCCAGCGTCTGCTGCGCGGCGGCGAGCGCCTTCAGCGACGCCTCCACCGTGTCGCCCGCCGACTTCACACGATCGGCGATCCGGCCCGCCGCGGCCTGGTTCTCGGTGCCCGCCTTCGCCATCGCCGTCTGCCCGTCGCGTACGGCGGCCTCGATCCGGTCCGCCGCCGTTCCGAGCTTCGGCAGCTCACCGGTCAGCGCGAGTGCGGCCCTCTCCAGCGAGGTCGTCGCGTCCTCCAGCGCCTTCGCCGAGTTGACCAGCGAGTTGTGGCTGCGGTCGGCGCGGGACGCCAACGACTCCATCCGGGTGGCGGCCTTGCTCAGACCGGCCGTGAACTGCTGCGGGGACGCGGCGCGATGAGGTACGAGCGACAGCTGGACCCGGGTCAGCAGGGACGCCAGCCGGCCGAGCAGATACTCCTGCTCCCCGTTCAGCTTGGCCTCCGTACGGTCGGACCGTGAGCGGGCGCGCGCGTGCCACACCGAGAGCACCACCAGCAGGCTGATCAGCACGACCGCCATCAGCGCCACGTTCTCGAACCGGCCCGATGACGAGAGATGACCGCCGAATCCCGTCTGCCACAGCTGGAGGAACGGCCGGGTCGCCTCCTTGGGATTCTCCTGGCTCAACTCCCCGTACGCGCGCACCGCTTCCCGCAGTCCGAACCAGGTGATGAGCAGCGGCACGAACACCAGCACACCCAGCGCGGCCTCCAGGAAGCCCTCCCGGACGGGCCGTTGGCGCAGCTCGTCACGGACCGTGCGGACGAGCGCCCCGGCACCCGCCTTGGCCGCCACCGCCACCCGCAACTGCCGGTGGAGCGGCGCGCGCCGGGCCGGTGGCGGCTGGGCCAGACTCTCCGGGCGTACGAACGCCTGCACCAGATCCACGTCGGCCCATCGGTCGAGACGTGTCCGCTGCTCCAGATCATGGGCGAGGTCGATGAATTCCGCACTGCGCAGTTCGAAGGCGGGCTCGGCGGCGAGAATCCTCAACTCCGCCGCCAGCTTCTTCTGTTGCAGGTCCGCCTGTGCCGTGCCGGATGCTGCCTGTGCCAACCCTGTTTCCCCCTGAATCGGGTGTTCCCCGTGACCGTGCGCCGCGCGGCGGCCGTGGTCGTGGTCGCCTGCCGCACCGCAACCGCACTGGGGGGACGCCCCCGGGATCGCTGTGGTTCCAGGCCGAGTTGAGGATCCCACAGACGGCGCCTTCGTCCTGCCCGGATTCCGGATACCGGCCGTTGACAGGGGCGCGGAGGCGGATCTACGTTCTGACAGAAAGCGCTTACTCGACTGGTAACCGGCAATTGGCAACTCGCTCGAAGGGGAGTGTTGACGACGTCCCGCACCGGAACCACCGCCCTGGACGCCACCGGCCCGGCCACCGGCTTCGCCGGTCTCCCCGGCGCCGTCGCCGTCTCGCATCTGACCGTCTACGACTGGGAGGCCGCCGACGGCCTGCGCGGCGGTACCCCGCATCTGCATCTGACCTGCGCCGAGGGGTACGTCGTGACCGCCGGGCGCGGCGCCGTACAGACCCTCACCGCCGACGGATTCGCGAGCACCGCGCTGACCCCCGGCGCCCTGGTGTGGTTCACCCCCGGCACCATCCACCGCCTCGTCAACGAGGACGGTCTGCGGATCGTCGTACTGATGCAGAACAACGGCCTGCCCGAGGCCGGTGACGCCGTACTCACCCTGCCGCCGGAACATCTGACCGACCCCGAGACATACGGCCGTGTCGTACGCGTCCCCGAGGGCACCGAGGCCGAGCAGGCGGCATTCGCCCGGCAGCGGCGCGATCTGGCGGTCGAGGGGTTCGCGGCACTGCGCGCGGCGTGGGACGCCGGGGACGAGAAGCCCCTGCTGGACTTCCACCGGGCGGCGGGGGCGCTGGTCCGGCCGAGACTGGCGGACTGGCGGGCCCGCTGGGAGGCCGGCGCGGCCCGCGCCGCGCGGGAGACCGGAGTTCAGCTCGACCGCCTCACCGAGGGGGACACGACGCATCTCGCCGACCCGCGGGTGCACGCCCGACTGCCGGAGACCCACGGGAAGTTCGGAATGTGCGGCCGACTCGACACCTACGCGGTGTGAGCCGGGCCGGTCGAGCACGGGGGAGCGGTACGCCGGCCGGACCGGCGCACCGCCCCGCGTCGGATCAGTCGGCGTAGACCTCCAGTTCGGAGAGCTGCGCGGCCGGCCAGCCGGTGTTGGCCGTGACGGTCACCCGTACGTAACGGGTCGCCGTCCCCGGCAGGGTGACCGTGGCGGTGTTGGCGCTCGACGGGTTGAAGGTGACACCCGCCGAGGCCTTCAGCGAGGTGTACGTCGAGTTGTCGGTGCTGCCCGAGACGGCGAGGGTCTGCGTACGGGTCTGCCACGCCGCGGCCGGCGGAAGATTCAGCACCAGCCGGTCGACGTTCTTCGCCGCGCCGAGATCCACGGTGATGGACTGCGGGAAGGCGTTGTTGGTGCTTTCCCAGTACGTGCCGGCGTTGCCGTCGACGGCGTTGCCCGGCCCGTACGACTGCGCCTGGCCGCTCGCGGTGACCGGACGGCCCTGGGCGAGGTTGCCCTCGTCCGGCGGATCGGTCGGATCGGTCGGATCCGTCGGGTCGGTCGGGTCGGTGGGGTCGATCGGACCGCCGGGCACACCGCCGTTGGTCCACTGCGGCGCGGGCCACACCCCGGTGCAGGCGGGCGGGTTGGAGTACCAGCCGGAGTTTCCGCTGCCGACCTGGGTGATCTGGAATCCGGCGCCCACACAGTTGTGGATCTTGTTGGACTGGGCGATGTTGGTGGCCTTGACGTTCTCGAAGGTGGCCTTGCCCGGTGCCTGGATCTGGAGCGCGTAGGTACCCGCGCCGTCGATCTTGATGTTCTTGAAGTTCAGCCCGTTCGTCGCGCCCTCGATGAGATGGATCGCCGCGTAGGAGCTGTCGAGGATCTCGGTGTCGGTGATGTTGATCGTGGCGTTGTTGATGGGTTCGTTGAGCCCGCTGAACCACACCGCGCCGACACCGAACTGCCAGTTGAAGTCGTTGTTCCCGGCCCGGATCAGGGTGTTGCGCGCGGCGGTGTGGGTGCCCGAGACGGCCGTGCCCTGGCCGGAGTTGACGCCCGGATAGCGGTTGGCGATATGCAGGCCGCCGCCGTTGGTGATGGTGTCCGACATGACGTTGTCGGAGATGGTGATGTCCTTGCCGCCGTACGTGACGATGTTGTTCGCCAGGATCGGCAGGATCACCGTGTTGAAGGTGAACTTGTTGTTGACGTTCGGGATGTTCTCCGCCCACATGGCCAGACCGTCGTCACCGGTGTTGCGGACGAAGGTGTTGGTCACGGTGGAGTTGGTGACGCCGTAGTGGAAGTTCACCCCGTCGGCCGTCTGGTCCAGGATGCGGCTGTTCTTGATGGTGAGGTTGTTCATCGGACCGTCCACCCAGACACCGCACTTGGTGTGCTGCATCCAGATGTTGTCGATGACGGAGTTCGACAGGGCGCCACCGATCGCGTTGACCTGGTCGTTGTCGACCCGCTCACGGATGTCGCCGATGATCGCGAAGTCCTTGAGGGTGACATTGCTGCTGCCGCCCTGGTTGGCGTACTTGCCGTAGACGCCGACCGCCTTGCTGCGGTCGGTGGGGTGGCGGCCCTTCAGGACGCTGTACCAGGGTCCGGCCCCGGCGAGTGTCACTTTGTCGACCACGATGTGGTCGCGGATCTCGAAGTTGCCCTGCGGGATGTAGACGGTTCTGTTCTGCGCCTGCCCGGCCGCCACCGCCGCCTGGAACTTGGCGGTCGAGTCGGCGGCGCCCGTCGGGTCGGCGCCGAAGTCGGCCACGACGTCGAGCGCGCCCGAGGGCTTGCCGATCGGCGCGGCCACCTGTTCGAAGTCGGCCAGGTCGATGGTGAAGGTGGGTGACTGCGCGGTCGACGAGACCTGGAGACGGACCTTGGTACCGGTCGCCAGGGTCGAGCCGAACATGGTGCGCGTCTCGTCGTAGAAGTGATGGGGGTTGGTGTCGCCGGGGTTGTTGTTGAACGGGTAACCGCCGTAGTACCAGCCGTACTTGGAGGTCACCGGCACGTTCTTGAGCTGACTGCCGTTGACCCGCACGTCGATCCCGGCGTCCCGGCCGGTCCCCGCGGAGTTGTCGGGCAGCGAGTAGCGGAAGGTCATGGCGTTGGCCGGCTTGGTGAGGGTGAACTCCACGTACTCACCGACCGCGTCGAGTGTCACGGCCTGCCGTCCGGAGGCTTCCGAGGGAAGCGATCCGTACAGCCGGTTGGGGCCGATCAGGGTGCCGTTGGTGGCGGCGTACTCGGCCTCGTGCTCCACGAAGGGCACTGTGGCGCCACGGCCGGGGATGCCGACGGGTGAGGGGGCGGGGACTCCGGCGGCCATGGCCGCCGGGGCGGCGGACATGACGACGACGGCGGCCGTCCCGGCCACCACCGTCGCGAGAGCCAGAGAGGCGGAGAGGGATGCGGACACGCCACGGCGGAACAGGCGGCGTCTTGGGGGAGGTGTCACAGACTTACGTCCTTGCGGCTCGTAGGGACTCTGCGGACGCGAAAAGGCTAGAAGTGGTTCCGCAGGAAGTCTATGAATCTGCGCAAGAAATGAATGCTCAGTCAGAACTGGTAGGCGTCGCGCACCGTCGTATTTCCCCCAATGGTGGGCAAGTTGGTCGCGCCGATGATCGCGCGTCGGCCCAACTCCGTTGATCGCGCCGGGACTTCGCCGGACGGCCCGGCGTCATCCGGCCGCAAATCTCTTCCTGATCAAAGCAAGAAGTGATGTTGCGTAAGGCGTCCATCGGGGCGTCGGCGGCAGCCCCGTGCGCACCTCTTGTGAGCCCTCCGGGATCGCCTCTACGATTCTTGACACGGGACATGAAACGATTCAATCAAAGGGGCGGGCATGGGCATGGGCTGGACACGCAGAGGTCTCCTGGGCACTTCCGTGGGCGCGGGCGCCGGAATCGTCTCGCTCGCCGCGGGCCCGGCGGCCTCGGCCGCCACACCCGGAAAGGGGGACGGGCCCGGCCGGGCAAGCGGCGCGCTGCGTGTCGTCGCCGCGAAGGTGGAGTACGCCGAACACGTCCTCGGCACCGACAACCCCACGCCTCTCCTCTCCTGGGAACTCACGGCCGACGGCCACGGCGCCGCGCAGCGCGCGTACCAGATCAGGGCCGCCACCGACCCGCGCGACCTCACCAAGGGTCGGAAACTCCTCTGGGACACCGGCAAGGTGACCTCCTCCCGCACCGTCGCCGTCCCCTACGCCGGCCCCGCGCTGCCGCCCCGCACCCGCTGTCACTGGCAGGTCCGCGTCTGGGACGGTGACGGCGACGTCTCGGGCTGGAGCGCGGCCGGCTGGTGGGAGACCGCGCTCGGCGACGAGAAGTGGGGCGCCGACTGGATCGGCGCTGACGCCGGCCCCGCACCCCTCGGCCTCGAAGGCGCCTCCTGGATCTGGACCGAGGGCGCGACCACCGGCGACGCCCCCGCCGGACCACGGTGGTTCCGCGCCGCCCTCGACCTCCCCGCGGGCGCCGGCATCGACAGCGCCACCTTCGTCGCCACCGCCGACGACGATTTCACCCTGCACCTCGACGGCGCCCAGGTCGCACACGCGCCCGAGCAGCAGGACGGCTGGCGCACCGGCAGGACCGCCGATGTCACCGAGGCCGTCCGGGCGGCGGGGCGGCGTGTCGTCCTCGCCGCCGTCGCCACCAACCGGGGCGGCGCCTCCGTCAATCCGGGCGGATTCATCGCCCGCCTCGTCGTGAGGACCACCGACGGGCAGACCCGGGAACTCGTCACCGCCGACAACTGGCTGACCCACGAGACCGAACAACAGGGCTGGCAGCGGCCGGACTTCGACGACAGCGGCTGGACCGCAGCCACCGTCCTCGCCCCCTACGGCGAAGGCCCCTGGGGCGACGACGTGTCCGTCGCCGTCCCCGAGGCGCCCGCACCGCTGCTGCGCCGCGAGTTCACCGTACGGAAGCCGGTCACCCGCGCCCGCCTCTACATCAGCGGACTCGCCTACTACGTCGCCGAGTTGAACGGCAGGCCCGTCGGCGAGCAGGTGCTCGACCCCGGCTTCACCGACTACGACGAGACCGTCCTGTACGCCGTGCACGACGTGACAGCCCTCCTGCGCCGGGGCGACAACGCCATCGGCGTCACCCTCGGCCGCGGCTTCTACGGCATGACCACCCCCAACGTCTGGAACTGGCACCAACCGCCGTGGCACGGCGAGCCCCGGCTGCTGTGCCGACTGGAGGCCGAACACCCGGACGGCACCCGCACCACCGTCGTCTCGGACACCGACTGGCGTATGACCGAGGGACCCACCCTCACCAACTCCCTCTACGCCGGGGAGACTTACGACGCCCGCCTGCTGCCCGAGGCCTGGACCCGCCCCGGCTTCGACGACAGCGGCTGGCGCGCCCCGGGCGCCCAGCAGGCACCGAAGGGCGCCCTGCGCGCCCAGCCGCACGACCCCATCGAGATCATCGACACCGTCACACCCACGGGGATCAGCGAACTGCGCCCCGGTGTGTACGTCGTCGACATGGGCCGGACCACCGCCGGCTGGACCCGGCTGACCGTCAAGGCGCCCGCCGGCACGCTCATCTCACTCACCCACGGCGAGAAGCTGAAGCCCGACGGCAGCGTCCACGCCGAGACCGGCCACGTCCCCGGCCGCTTCCAGCGCGACGAGTACATCTGCGCGGGCGGCGGGAAGCCCGAGGTGTGGGAGCCGTCGTTCTCGTACAAGGGCTTCCGCTACGTACAGATCGAGGGCCTGCCCGCCCGCCCCGAGCCGTCCGACGTGCTCGGCCGCACCGTCCACACCAAGGTCGACGAGGTCAGCGCGTTCTCCTGCTCCGAGCCGTTCTACGAGACGCTCGACAAGGCGATGCGCCGCACCCTCCTGAACAATCTGCACGGCATCCCGACCGACACCCCCATGTACGAGAAGAACGGCTGGACCGGCGACGCCCAACTCGGCGCCCCCACCCTCGCGTACGCCTTCGGTGTCCACCGCTTCCTCGGCAAGTGGCTGGACGACCTGACGGACAGTCAGAACGCCGACGGACAGCTGCCGGTGATCGTCCCGAGCGGCGGCTGGGGTTACGGAGACCTCGGCCCGTCACCCGAGTGGACCACCGTCTATCCGTTCCTGGTGCGCGAGATGTACCGGGTGTACGGGGACGACCGGATCGCCCGGCAGCACTGGCCCGTCCTCACCCGCTATCTGGACTGGGAGCTGGACCGCCTCGTGGACGGTCTCGCCGTCACCGCCCTCGGCGACTATCTGCCGCCCGGCTACGGCGGCAACCCGCCCGAGGACACCCGGCTCACGGCCACCGCCTATCTGCACCGGGCGCTGACACACACCGCCGAGATGGGCGAACTGCTGGGCCACGACGACGTGGCGAAGCGCTACCGCACGGCGGCGGCCGGGCTCAAGGACGCCCTGAACGCCGAATTCCTGAACGACACCGGGCACTACAGCACCGCGAAGGACCCCGACTACCGGCAGACGTCCAACGCGATCCCCCTCGCCTTCGGCCTGGTACCCGCCGGCGCCCGTGCCTCCGTCGTGGACAGCCTCGTCGCCGACATCACCGAGCGCGGCAACCACCTCAACACCGGCGCGCTCGGCACCAGCGTGCTGCTGCGCGTCCTGTGCGCGCACGGCCACCCGGACGTCGCCCACGCCATCGCCACCCAGCGGAGCTACCCGAGTTGGGGCTACTGGTTCGACAACGGCGCCGACACCATGTGGGAGATGTGGCACCTCGACTCCCGCTCCCGCGACCACTACTTCCAGGGCACCGTCACCCAATGGCTGTACGAGAACGTGGCCGGCCTGCGCCCCGGCGACGACGGCTACCGCACCTTCACCGTCCGCCCGGACGCCCGCACCGGGGTCAGCTGGGCGCGTACCTCGATCCGTACGGTACGCGGACCGGCCTCCGTCGCCTGGTCCAAGGTCGGCCGTGACCTGCGGCTGACGGTCAGGGTGCCGGTCGGGTCGACCGCGGAGGTCCAGGTGCCGGCCGAGCGGCGGGACAAGGTGACGGCACCGAAGGGCGCGACGTTCGTACGCACGGAGCCGGGCTTCCAGATCTACCGCGCCCCCCACGGCTCATGGGACTTCGTGGCCCGCGGCTGACCACGGCACAAGCCGCCGCCCCCGTCGCCGGCCGGGCCGTCGAGCCCGCCCGGCGACGAGGGCGGCACGCGCGGCCTGCCCGGTGACGGGGCGGAACAGCCGGCCGTCGGCGACGAGGGCGGTACGCGCGGCCGTCGGCGACGAGAGCCGTACACGCGGCCGTCAGCGACGGAGGGGGGAACTCGCGACCCGTCGGCGAGAGCGCGCGGAGTGCCCTGCCCGCCCGGTGGCGGCAGGCGCCGGCCCAACGCCCCCGTCCGCGCGGCCTGGGAGACCGCCCCCGCAGATCAGGGTTGGTGACGGAGCCTCAGTTCCGGTGCCCGCCGCCGGCGCGCGGCATCGAGGACTCCCGTACCACCAACTCCGGTTGCAGCACGATCCGTTGGTGCCGGTGCTCGGCCGCCGACTCGCCCGTCTCCTCGATCAGCAGCTCCGCCGCGAGCCGCCCCATCTGCGAGGCGGGCTGCCGCACCGATGTGAGCGGTACGGCCGCGGCCGACGCGAACTCGATGTCGTCGTAGCCCACGAGCGCCATCTCGTCGGGGACCGCCACCCCCGCCCCGTACATCGACTGAAGCACCCCCAGGGCCAGCAGGTCGTTCGCGCAGAACACCGCGCTCGGCCTGTTGTGCAGCCCCAGCAGCCGCGCCCCGGAGTCACGCCCCGCGGACACGTCCAGCCGCTCCGCCTCCACCACCCGCAGCCGGTCGGCCGGCAGCCCGGCCTCCTCCAGCGCCAGCAGCGCGCCCGCCCGCCGGTCACGGCACTGCGCGAGATGCAGCGGCCCCGACACGTACGCGATGTCCGTGTGCCCCTGGGCGAGGAGGTGCCGCATCGCCAGTGCCCCGCCGGTGACATCGTCCACGGACACCGAACAGCCCTCGGTGCTCGGCACCACCCGGTCCACGAACACGTACGGGATGTCCTGCCGCCGGAAGCTCTCCAGATTCCGGCCCGTCTCGTCCGTCGGTGTGATCAGCACGCCGCGCACCCGCTGCTCGCTGAACAGCCCCAGATACTCGGCCTCCTCGCTGCTGCTCTGCGCGCTGTTGCAGAGCATCACGCCGAGTCCGGACTGGCGGGCCGCCCGCTCCGCGCCGGTGGCCACATCCACGAAGAACGGGTTCGCCATGTCGAGGACCAGCAGCGCGATGATGCGGCTGCGGCCCGCGCGCAGATGGCGGGCCGACTCGCTGCGTACGTAGCCAAGACGCTCGATGGTGGACAGCACCCTCGCCCGGGTCTCCTCGGCCACGGAGTCCGGCCGGTTGATCACGTTCGACACCGTGCCGACGGAGACGCCCGCCACCCGGGCGACGTCCTTGATACCCACCGATTGCGCCATCAGTCAGTGACCTCCACCCGCTCCAGACCGCTCAGACCGGCCGACGCGCGCGGCTCCGGAATGATGTCGCCGGGGGCGAGCGCCCACTGGTGTCCCACTCCGCTCGTACTCCACGCGTCGGTGCGCCCACCCGGGTCGCGGGCGAGGTCGACACGCGAGGTGGTGTTGTCGATCTCCAGCAGCGGGCCTTCGCCCACTTTACCCACCGTGGCGACCGATCCGTGGCGACTGTCCCCGCACCGGCCCGGTGCCGCGAGGGTCACCGGCCCCCGCCGTGCGCGGTACCCGGCACGGCGGGGGGTGGCTGCCGCGTTCATCGGGCCGCTCAGAAGTCGAAGTCGCCGATGTTCTTGGCGTCGAAGACCGTCGGCGGGCCGAGGATGATCTCACCGTCCTTGCCGATCGTGTACTCGCCCAGGTCGCCCGCCTTGAACTTCTCGCCCTCGGCCCCGGTGATCTGCCCGGACGCGAGTGCCGCCGCCGCGTACGTACCGAGGTAGCCGAGCTTCTTCGGGTCCCACAGGGAGAACTGTTCGAGCGTGCCGTTCTCGATGTACTTGCGCATCTGGTTGGGCGTGCCGAGGCCGTTCAGGACGACTTTCCCCTTGTACGAGGAGTCGCCGATGTAGCGGGCCGCCGCCGCGATGCCCACCGTCGTCGGCGAGATGATCCCCTTGAGGTTCGGATACGCCTTGAGCAGCCCCTGGGTCTCCTGGAAGGACTTCTGGTCCTGGTCGTCCCCGTACGCGACCTTCACCAGCTTCATGTCCTTGTACTCGGGCTTCGTCAGCTCGTCCTTCATGAACTCGATCCAGGTGTTCTGGTTCGTCGCGTTCTGCGTCGCCGACAGGATCGCGATCTCGCCCTTGTTGCCGAGCTGCTTCGCGATGTTGCGGACCTGGCTGCGGCCGATCTCTTCGGAGCTGGCCTGGTTGATGAAGAGCTGGCGGCAGTCCTTGGCGGTGTCGGAGTCGTACGCCACCACCTTGATGTCCTGCTTCATCGCCTGCTTGAGCGGGCCGCAGACCGCGTTCGGGTCGTTCGCCGCGATGAGGATCGCGTCCTGCCTCTGCTGGATGAGGGTGTTGATGTACGACACCTGCGACGACGCCTTCGCGTTGGAGGGCCCGACCTCCTTGCCGGTGGCGCCGATCTCCCCGGCCGCCGCGATCCCCGCGTCGTCGACGATCTTCTCGTACGGGTTGTTGATCTGTTTGGGCAGGAAGGCGATCTTCAGCCCCTTCTTCAGCGGGGCGTCCGGATTCGCCTCGGTGTCGCCCGCCTTCGCCGGGGCGTCGTCCTTGACGGAGTCCTTCGTCGTGCCCGAGCAGCCGGACACGGCGAGTGTCAGGGCACAGAGCGCGGCGGATGCGGTGACGACGGCGCGGCGTCGTGAGCGGGCCTGCGACAGCATGGTGGGTGCCTTTCGGGAGGGTGGGGAACGGAGAAGTCAGGGCGCGGCGGAGACCGGAACGGATTCCTCGGCCGCCGTACGCCGATGCCGGCGCTCGGCGAGCACGGCGACGACCCGGGGAGTCAGCACGGAGGCGACGAGCAGCAGTCCGGTGACGATCACCTGGATCTCGTTGGAGATGTCGTTCAGGGTCAGCAGATTCGTCAGGAGCCCGATCAGCAGCACTCCCGCGACGGCGCCGCCGAGCGTGCCCTTGCCGCCGTCGAAGTCGACGCCGCCGAGCAACACCGAGGCGATGACGACCAGTTCGAGACCGAGCCCGTTGTCGGCGCGGGCGCTGCCGTAGCGCAGGGTGTAGACGATCCCGGCGAACGACGCGACGAGACCGGACACCACGAACAGCACCAGCTTGAGCCGCTTGACCCGGATGCCCGCGAACCACGCGGCGTCCTCCTGCGCGCCGATCGCGAACAGCGAACGGCCGAATCCCGTGCAGTGCAGGGCGATAGCCGTAATCACCGCGAGCACCGCGAACAGCGCCACCGGATACGGGACGAAGGTGCCGGGCACCGTCTGGGTGTACGCCGCGTACTGGGCGTACGTCTCGGGGAAGTCCGCCACCGCCTCGTCGCCGAGGATGACCGACGCCAGCCCCCGGTAGAGCGTGAGCGTGCCGATGGTGACGGCCAGCGAGGGCAGCCCGACGCGGGTGACCAGCCAGCCGTTCAGCAGCCCGCCGACCGCGCCCGCCAACAGGCAGAGCGGCACGATCAGTTCGAAGGCGAAACCCGCCTGCCAGAGCGAACCGGCGAGCGCGCTGGAGAGCCCCAGCATCGACGCGACGGAGAGATCCACCTGTCCGGCGACCACCAGCAGTGTCATCGGCAGCGCGATGAGCGCGATCTCGGAGACGTCGCCGAGCGCGGCCGAGAGATTGTCGGTGTTGGCGAAGCCGTCCGTGGTGCCGGTCCCGGCGAGGAACACCGCGATCAGCAGGATGCCGACGGCCGTGTCCCAGCGCAGATACCTCGCCATCGCCGTCTTCGCCGTCCTGGTCGTCTTCGTTGTTCGCGCCGTCGTCGCTGTTTTCGCCGTCATCGTCGGCTCCTCTTCCTGAGCGCGCTGGTCGTACGCACCTGCACCACGCGGTCGGTGGTGATGGCCGCGAGCAACAGCACGCCGGTGATGGCCTGTTGCCAGAAGGAATCGACCTTGAGGACGACCAGTGCGCTGCCGATGGTGGTGAGCAGCAGCGCGCCGAGCGCCGCGCCCCAGACACTCCCCGTACCGCCCGTGATGGCGACCCCGCCGACGACGACGGCGCTGACGACGGTCAGCTCCCAGCCGTTGGCGGCGTCCGCGACGACCGTGCCGAAGCGGGCGAGCCACAGCGCGCCGGCGAAGCCCGCGATGGCGCCGGAGAAGGCGTACGCGGCGAGGATCCGGCGCCGGACGGGAATCCCCGCCAGCCGCGCGGCCTCGGGGCTGGATCCGATCGCGTACAGCTCACGTCCACTGCGGTACGTGCGCAGGAAGTAGCCGGTCGCGGCGAGTACGGCGGCGGAGATCAGCGGCAGATACGGAATGCCCAGGACGCTGCCCGAGCCGAGGGAGAGCACCCCGTCGGGCACGTTGACGGCGTTGATCTGCTCGCCGTGCGCCCAGGCGTGGTCGATGCCCTGGATGATGTAGAGCATCCCGAGCGTCACCACGAGCGCGGGCACCCGGCCGAAGCTGACGAGCGCGCCGCTGACCAGCCCGCAGACGGTGCCGAGGGCGATCCCGAGCAGGACGACGGTGAGCGCGCTGTGGTCGGTGCCGGAGACGAAGTGGCCGCAGGCGAACGCCGTGAGACCCACGACCGAGCCGACCGACAGGTCGATGTTGCGCGTCATCACGACGACGGACTGACCGACGGCGAGCAGGACGAGGATCGAGGAGTTGAGGAGCAGATCCTTGACGCCCTGGTCGTCGAGGAAGCCGGGGTTGGCGAGCCAGGTACCGAGGATCAGCAGTGCGAGGGCGCCGCCGATCGCGATCTCACGGGCCCGGAAGACGGCGTCGACCAGCGACCGGGCCGACCGGCCCTCATCGGCGGGCGCCCGCGGGGTGGGCTCGGGGCCGGAATCGGGGGTGGGCTTGTCGAGAGTGGTGGTCATGACGTCGGCTCCTTCTCCGCCGTACGCCCGGTGCCGGTGCCGGTGCCGGTTCCGCCGGTGTCGACTGTGCCCGTGCCTGTGCCGTCTTCGCCGGTGCCGGACGCGCCCGCGTCCGTCCCGCCGGCGGAACCGTCCCCGGCACCGTTCCCGGAACCGTCCCCAGGCGTACGCCCGGTGGCCGCGGCCATCACCGCCTCCTCCGTCGCCCGCTCGCGCGGTATCTCGGCGGCGAGCCGCCCCTCGTGCATCACCAGGATCCGGTCCGCCATCCGCAGCACCTCGGGAAGATCGGACGACACCATCAGCACGGCGAGTCCGTCGGCGGCCAGTGCCGAGAGCAGCCGGTGGACCTCGGCCTTAGTACCGACGTCGATGCCGCGCGTCGGCTCGTCCACGATCAGCACGGCCGGGTCGGTGGCCAGCCACTTCGCGAGGACGACCTTCTGCTGATTGCCCCCGGACAGGACGGACACCGGATCGGCGAGCTTGTTGTACTTGAGCTGGAGCCTCACCGCCCAGTCGGCGGCGCGCCCGTGTTCCAACGTCCGGCTGACCAGTCCACGCCTGCGTACGCCGCGCAGTCCCGTCAGCCCGATGTTCCGCTCGATGGACATCTCCATCACCAGACCGCGCTGCCGCCGGTCCTCCGGAACGAGCGCGAGCCCCGCGTCCATCGCCGCCGTGGGCGAACCGGCGGGCAGCACCCGGCCGTCGACCCGCACCTCGCCCGCGTCGGCGCGATCCACCCCGAAGACGGCCTGCGCGACCTCGCTGCGCCCCGCGCCCACCAGCCCGGCCAGCGCGACGATCTCACCTCGCCGCACCTCGAACGACACGTCCCCGAAGACCCCTTCACGGGTCAGCCGGCGCACGGAGAGCACCGTCGAGCCCGGCTCGGCCGCCGCCTTGGGATACAGGTCGTCCAGATCGCGGCCGACCATCCGGCGTACCAGATCGTCCTCGGTGAGCCCGTCGAGCGACTCGGAGGCGATGTGCCGGCCGTCGCGCAGGGTGGTGACGTGCGAGCAGAGCCCGAAGATCTCCTCCAGCCGGTGCGAGATGAACAGAACCGCCGCGCCTTCCGCGCGCAGCGTCCGTACCACCGCGAACAGCCGGGCGGTCTCACTGCCGGTGAGCGCGGCCGTCGGCTCGTCCATGATCAGGACGCGCGCGTCGAAGGAGAGCGCCTTGGCGATCTCCACGATCTGCTGGTCGGCGATGGACAGTCCGCGCGCGGGCCGCTGCGGATCGAGCGCGACGCCGAGCCTGCTCATCAGACCGGCCGTCGCGCGGTGGACGGCCTTGCGGTCGATACGACCGGCGGAGCGCCGGGGCTGACGGCCCATGAAGATGTTCTCGGCGATGGAGAGATCGGGGAAGAGCGTCGGTTCCTGGTAGATGACGGCGATCCCGGCGTCCCTGGCGTCGGCGGGGCCGTGGAAGACGACGGATTCGCCGGCGAGGAGGAGATCTCCCTCGTCGGGGCGGTGGACTCCGGCGAGCGTCTTGATCAGAGTTGACTTGCCCGCACCGTTCTCGCCGGCCAGGGCGTGGATCTCACCGGACCGCAGCTCCAGGGAGACGTCGTGCAGGGCCCGTACGGCTCCGAAGGATTTGGAGACTCCTCTCAGCGCCAGGACAGGGGCCGGGCCCTTGTCGGGCTTTTCCATGGCGGGCTCCTCGACGGGGCTGATGTGGTCAGTCGTGAAAGGATTCAACTTTTCCGGAAGCTAGACGGGCCGAGCGCTTCGCGTCAATGGGCGTGCAGCGGAAAGCCTCGTCTCTTCCGTGCGGTCCATCGGTCGGTCCGGTGCCGGTGAGTGAGGGCCTTGACACGTCGGTTGGCCCGGCTCATCATCGCCCATGATGAATCGATTCATGGTCTGCTGAATGGAGCGTTGAGAGATGACGAGCCGCCAATCCGACATCTCCGCCGTGAAGGCGGCCCTCGCGGCTCAGGCCGTCGAGACGCCGTCCTGGGCGTACGGCAACAGCGGGACCCGGTTCAAGGTCTTCGCCCGGCCAGGAGTCCCCCGTACCCCCGAGGAGAAGCTGGACGACGCGGCCCGCGTGCACGCCCACACCGGTGTCGCGCCCACCGTCGCGCTCCACATCCCCTGGGACAAGGTCGACGACTACGGCGCACTGGCTGCGTACGCCGCCGAGCGCGGGGTCCGGCTCGGCACCGTCAACGCCAACGTCTTCCAGGACGACGACTACAAGCTCGGCAGCGTCTGCCACCCGGACGCGGCGGTGCGCCGCAAGGCGCTCGGGCATCTCATGGAGTGCGTCGACATCATGGACGCGACGGGCTCACGCGACCTGAAGCTCTGGTTCTCCGACGGCACCAACTACCCCGGCCAGGACGACATCCGCGCCCGCCAGGACCGTCTCTCGGAGGCGCTGGACGCCGTGTACGCCCGGCTCGGCGACGACCAGCGGATGCTGGTGGAGTACAAGCTCTTCGAGCCCGCCTTCTACACCACCGACGTACCGGACTGGGGCACGGCCTACGCCCACTGCCTGCGCCTCGGCGACAAGGCGCAGGTCGTGGTCGACACGGGCCACCACGCGCCCGGCACGAACATCGAGTTCATCGTGGCGATCCTGCTGCGGGAGGGAAAGCTCGGCGGCTTCGACTTCAACTCCCGCTTTTACGCGGACGACGACCTGATGGCCGGCGCGGCCGATCCGTTCCAGCTGTTCCGGATCATGTACGAGGTGATCCGGGGCGGCGGGCTCACGTCGGACATCGCCTTCATGCTCGACCAGTGCCACAACATCGAGGAGAAGGTCCCCGCGGTCATCCGCTCGGTGATGAACGTCCAGGAAGCGACGGCGAAGGCGCTGCTCGTCGACGCCGATGCCCTGGCCGCCGCCCAACGGGACGGCGACGTCCTGGCGGCGAACGCGGCACTGATGGACGCCTACAACACCGACGTACGCCCGCTGGTGGCCGAGGTCCGCGCCGAACTGGGCGCGGACGCGGACCCGGTGGCGGCGTACCACGCGTCCGGCTACGGCAAGAAGATCGTGGCGGAGCGGGTGGGCGGAGAGCAGGCGGGCTGGGGCGCGTAGTCGCCCTCTCTACCCGCCGGTGCCGAACGCGGAGATGTCGGCCTCCGGCCCGTCGTCGCCGATCTCCCAATCCCCGCCGGTACGGGCGTCCTTGGGCTTGAGCGTGAAGGCGACCTTGTGGGTGTGGGAGGTCCCGCTGCTCCTCTCGGCGTCGGCGGAGACCACCCAGGCTTTGACACCACCCTTGACGCCGGCGTCGTGCCGCAGCTCGACGGCGAACTCCATCTGGATCTCGCCGACATCGAAGCGGAGTTCCTGGCCGACGCCGGTCGCGGCGGCGGCCATGAGCTGGTCGCGGACGGCCTGGACGGCCTGGGTGAGGTCGATGCGGGGGAGGGGGGCGGGGGTCATAGTGGGGCCTCTTCGCGTGAGGGATAGCGGATGACGGAAAGGGACTTGCCGCCCTTGAGCCGTACGCTTTCGCCGATGAGCGTGACTTCGACCGACGGAATCCATTTGAGTGCGGCGAGGTCCACGGTGACGGATTCGGTGGACGCAAGACGCAGGATCAGTTGACGCAGATTCGGAAAGCGCTCCTGGAGTCGTCTCGCGTGTACGTTCCTGTCGATCTTCAGAGCGACATCGAGCCAGGTGACGGACGGGAGAGCAGGTAAGCCGGCCGGCAGGTCGAGGATGCCGGGATCCCTTGAGGGGCTGCCCATTCTGACCGATTGGGCCTGGGCGGCCGGGGAGTTGAGTCCGGACGGCGATCCCGGTCTCATGGGGTCGCGCAGCGAGAGCTGCCGGAGGCCGAGGTCTGCGATGGCGCTGTAGTCGTTCACCTGAGGGCAATGGGTCAGTTCCAGCGACGTGATCGGCCCGACTCTTTCAGCGAATGCCGAAAGATTCCTCAGCCGGTGATTGTCGAGAATGATGATCCTCTCTGCTCGCACCGTATCGGCGGCATTCGCCATCCCCTCGGGGCTCAGATTCCCGCGGAAAGCGACATGGGGGACGATGCCCAGAAGGTGCACGGAGGCAAGTTGTTCCGCGGACTGCACGGGGACGGCGACATCAACGATGGCAGTGCGGGCAAGGATGCGTTCGACGTAGGTGATCACGTCGAAACTTGTCCAGCCGAGGGCAAGCTGGAGCCGCACCAAGGGGGCCGGATGATCTGTGTACTCCTGTAGCAGCAATAGGGCGTGGTCCCCGCCTATCAGCCGGGCAGTCGTCACGACAGCCACTGCTTCCTCGTCTGTCAGCCCTGCTGGTCCGGGCAGCAGGTTCAACACCAGAGGTCCGGCATCGGCCAACTGCTTGGCCTCGTCCCTGGTTCTGGGCGGGATCAGCGCGCCGGCTCGCTGCTCCACCTCCGACCGGACATCGGGATCGAGACTTGTCGCGTGCTCCAGACTCGCCGCGGCCAGCAGGTGAATCCGCGCCTTGATGTTGTGCGAGGTCTCGGAAACGGCATCCCCCAACGCCACGAGCTTGGTGAGTAATGCCGCCCGTTCACCGTCCCGCGCGTGGCCCACAGCCATCCGGACGATGTCCTCCCACTGCGGCTCATGGGCGTGCGAGGCGATCATGTTGATGTCCTGCGCCTCGATGGCCGCCCGCGCCCCCAGATAGTCCAGAAACGTCCGATGAATGAAGTCCACCGTGCTCGTCGTCGGCGCCCGCAGGACGCCGCTCCGGTGCAGCAGGAAGCGGAAGACCCGTGGGGCGTCCTCGGGTGTCGCCACCTGAGGCATGGCCGGCAGAAGCCGGGAGATCAGCCCGATCACGTCATCCTGCTCCGCCTCCGCGATCTCGTTGCGGACCATCCAGTAAGCGATCTCCTGAAGGATTTTCTGCTGCGCATCCTCGGAGAGCGTCAGCCCCTCCGGCGCCACGATCGCCCGTTCGTGGTCGCGCCGGACCAGGAGCATCGTCAGCGCCGCGCCGTACAGCTTCATCCTGCTGTCCGGCAGGAACCCCCTTCGATCCCGGTGCAGGGCACAGATCATCGCGCACATGAGGGGATTGGTGGCGAGCCGGGCCAAGTCCTGCTTCCTTGGCAGTGTGGTGAGCAACTGCGCCTCGTACGCGTCGAGTTCGGCGCGCTCGGGCAGGCCCGGGGTGATCGAGCGCGCCGCGTTGTGCCAGCGCCGTACGAACGCGGCGACGTCCCGGTGGTTCATCGGCAGCAACTGGAACTCGGCGAAGTCCTTCCGGCTGAGCCACCCGTCGTCCACCGCCGTCGGCCGGGTGGTCACCACCACGGCCGTACGCGGATAGGCGGTGAGCAGCTTCAGCAGCCACTCCTTCGTCCGGGCGCGGTCCGTCTCCGGCATCTCGTCCACACCGTCCACGAGAAGCAGCCCCCGCCCCTCCGTGAGCACCCCGTCCATCCACCCTTCGGGAGGGTTCAGCGGATGCCCCGCCGCGCTGAGGAAATCGGCGGGAGTCGGCAGCGCCGCACCGCGCACCAGGGTGCGCAGCGGCAGGACGACGGGGACGCGTCCGCCGAGGTGGGCGAGTTGGTCGGGAAACGAGTCACGAGCGGCGTTCACCGCCAGCCACTGCACGAGCGTGGTCTTGCCGGAGCCGGCCGCGCCGCGCAACAGCACGCGCCGTCTGTCCCGCAGGACCGAATCGACCCGGCCGCGTTCGGGGGCCGCGCCTTCCCCGTCGTCGCCGTGGACGAGTTCGAGACTGAGATAGGCGGAGTCGAGCGGCCACTCCGCGTGTTCGGACCGGCTGAAGTCGAGGCCGAAGATACGCAGTTCGCCGAACATGTCCGCGATGTAGGCGCGGTACCGGTCCTCGAACTCGGCCGAGTTGTCAGGGGTTTGGCGCAGGGTGGTAAAGCGCATGGGGCTGCCGAGGTTGACGTGGTACACGTTGGTGAAGCCGGTGATGTCGGCCAGTCTGTGCACGGACACCGCGTTGAGCCGGCCGTGCTGCCAGCCCGCCGCGTCCCTGGTCACCACACCGATGAGGTGCCTGCCGGAGAAGACCGGCGCGCCGGACATCCCGGCCCACGGTGACGCGCCGTCCTCGCGTGCGGCCGGGGGTGTGCCTGTCCCCTCCACGACGTACTCGCCGCGCACGCTGCCGGACCCCGGCTTGATCGTGCCGAGGAACTGCTCGATGTCCAGTTTCTGGCCGGCGTAGCGCTGTACGTGGGGAAACCCGAGGGCGTGGCAGTCCAGCAGCGGGGTGAGCCCGTCGACGCGTCCGAATCGGTTGGGCTGGAACGCCTCGGCGGTCCCGGGAGGCACCAGGTCCTCGTCCGCGAGCAGCAGCGCCGCGTCGCCTTCCTCGGCGTCACCGGCCCACAAGGTCCGGCAGCGGATACGTCCGCACCCGCCCGGCACGGCGACCGTCGTCGCTTCGTCGTCACTCAGCAGATGCCGCGCGGTGAGGACAAGGCGCGCGGAGAGCAGATAGCCGCTGCCCTGAGCGACCCCGAAGACGGCGGCGATACGGTCCTTGATGACCTCTGGCCCTCTCGATCAACCCACGGCGCCCCCGAGCCGTCGCCGTTCTCCAAGTCTCATGCTAGGACGGCGTCTCAAGGCGCGCGGCCCCATCTGCGAGACTCACCCCGTGATCGAATTCCGGTTCGGACTGACGCCCGTGAACGACATCCACCCCTGGGGCGGCGACACCCCCTCCCTGTCCTGGTTCAGCCTCACCGACGGCTGGTACGACCTTGAGGCCGACGGCCGCCATCTCTTCCGCTACCCCGACGGCTCCTACGTCGACTACTACGTGGTCCGCCTCTGGGAGGACTTGCTCGACGCCCTCCCCCTAGCCCTGGAGCCCGTGCCACGAGACCTGGTCCCGTTCATCGCCGGTGACCACTCCACCTGGCTCCCCGCCGACTCCCCGGACACCGAGGCGGCGGCCGGCTGGTACGGCCAACACAGTCTCGACATGGGGTACTTGGGGGCCGCGCCCCACATCCGCTGGTGGCGGACCGTCGGTGGATCCGGTGACGACCTCATGACCGTCGCCTGGACCCACGCCGAGGACGTGGACGACGGCCGTGTCACCCTCCCCACCACCGACTTCATCGCCGCCGTGACCACCCTCCACCGCAAACTCTTCGCCGCGATGGAAGAGCGCGTCACCGCCCTGGAAGCCACCGGCCCCCCATCCGGCGTCCACATCGACCTCCCGCACCTGCGCCATGAACAGCAGGACCGGGCGACCTGGCTCAGCCGCGCCCTGGAGCGCACCTGTGACACCGACTGGACTGCCGTACGGGGCGGGGCCCGCCTCCTCGTACCCCTGCCGCCCCCGTAGCCTCGTCCGTATGCCCGACCGTCCCACCGACCCGCGCGTGCTCATCCTCGGCGGCACCACCGAAGCCCGGCGGCTCGCCGACGCGCTCGCCGCCGAAGCCCCGCACCTGCACGTCACCACTTCCCTCGCCGGGCGCGTCGCCCACCCGGGAACTCCCGCCGGACATGTCCGCGTCGGTGGCTTCGGCGGACCCGACGCGCTCGCCGCGTGGCTGGTCGCGCACCGTATCGACGTCCTCGTGGACGCCACGCACCCCTTCGCCGCCACCATCAGCGCCCACGCCGCCCAGGCCGCAGCCGCGTCCGGCACCGACCACTTCGCCCTACGCCGCCCCGGCTGGCCCGCCGACCCGCGGGACCGCAGACACGCCGCCCGCTCGCTCGCGGACGCCGCCGCGCAGCTCCCCGCACTCGGCGGCAGGCGCGTCTTCCTCACCACCGGCCGTCAGGGACTCGCCGCCTTCGCGGGGCCCGAACTGGACGGGCTGCACTTCCTCGTACGCACCGTGGAACCGCCCGAGCCGCCCCTGCCCCGCAGTACGCACCTGCTGCTCGACCGGGGCCCGTACACCCTCGAAGGCGAGACGGCGCTCCTGCTCGAACACCGCGTGGACATCCTCGTCACCAAGGACAGCGGCGGCCAGGCTACCGCCGCGAAACTCACCGCCGCCCGCGAACTCGGCCTGCCCGTGGTCATGGTCGAACGGCCGCCTGCGCCCGAAGGAGTACCCGAGGTCGGCGACGTACGAGCCGCACTCGCCCGCCTCGGGCTCAGTCCCCGGGCGCGTCCCGCCGCAGCAGATACGTGTCCATGATCCAGCCCTTGCGCGCGCGGGCCTCCGCCCGTAGCTCCACGATCCGGTCCGCGACCTCCGAGAGCCGCCCCGAGACCAGGATCTCGTCCGGCGTGCCGACGTACGCGCCCCAGTGGATCACCGGATCCTCCGCCAGATGGTGGCGGAACGACTGGTGCCCGTCCAGCATCACCACCACATCGTCCACGCCCTCCGGCCACGCCTCCGCCAGCCGCCGGCCGGTGGTGATCTGCACCGGGCGCGCCACCCTGTTCAGCCCCGTGCGGTGCTTGGCGAGCAGCGCCGAGACGCTGCTGATGCCGGGGATCACCTCGTGCTCGAAGCCGACGGTCCCGCGCGCCAGGATCTCGTCCAGGATGCCGAGCGTGGAGTCGTACAGCGCGGGATCGCCCCACACCAGGAACGCGCCGATCTGGTCCTCGCCCAGCTCGTCGCTGATCATCCGCTCGTAGATGTCGGCGCGCCGGGTGCGCCAGTCGCCCACGGCGGGGGAGTAGTCGGCGCCACCGGCCGTCCGGTCCCGCTCGGGATCGCGCGCCTCGACCAGCCGGTACTCCCGGCCGTCCGCGATGTGCTCCGCGAGGATGCCGTGCCGCAGCCCGATCAGGTCCGCTTTCGCCTCGCCCTTGTCGAGGAGGAAGAAGACGTCCACCCGGTTCAGCGCCTTGACCGCCTGGAGGGTCAACTGGTCCGGGTCGCCCGCGCCGATGCCGATCACATAGATCTGTCTCACCGGCCCGAGTCTGCCTCATGCCCGCCACGCGAGACCGAAGGCCCTTCCCGCTCCCGTTATACATCGGATGTCTGCGTGGGTCTTACGTTCGCCGGGGGCCCCGACATATGCTCCGGCCATGCGTGTCGCCCTCTTCGTCACCTGCGTCAACGACGCGGTGTATCCGTCCACCGGGATCGCGACCGTGCGGCTCCTCGAACGCCTCGGGGTGGAGGTCGACTTCCCCACGGCGCAGACCTGTTGCGGACAGCCTCAGTACAACACCGGCTACCGCGCGGAGACCGAGCCGCTCGTACGCCGCACGGCCGCCGCCTTCGAGGGGTACGACTACGTGGTGACCCCCTCGGGATCCTGCGCCGCCATGGTCCGCCAGCACTACCCGAAGATCGGCGACGCCTCCGCCGCCGCCCTCGCCACCCGCACCTACGAGCTGACCGAGTTCCTCGTCGACGTCCTCGAAGTGACCGACGTCGGCGCGTACTTCCCGCACACCGTGACCTACCACCCGTCCTGTCACGGTCTGCGCCTCCTCGGCCTCGGCGACCGGCCGCGCCGGCTCCTGGAAGCCGTCGACGGACTGGAGCTGCGCGAGCTGCCCGGCGCCGACGAATGCTGCGGTTTCGGCGGCACCTTCGCCCTGAAGAACTCCGATGTCTCGACCGCCATGGGTCAGGACAAGGTCAACAACGCCGTCTCCACCGGCGCCGAGGTCCTGTGCGGCGCCGACAACTCCTGTCTGATGCACATCGGGGGCGTACTGCGCCGCGAGGAAGCACCGCTGCGCGCCCTGCATCTCGCCGACATCCTGGCGAGCACCCGAGAGGAGCCCCTCGTATGAGCGGGACGTTCGTCGGAATGCCGTCCTTCCCGCGCGCGGCCAAGGAGGCCGTGCACAACAAGACCCTGCGCGGCAATCTGCGCCACGCCACCCACACCATCCGCGACAAACGCGCCAAGGCGGTGGCCGAACTCGCCGACTGGGCCGAGCTGCGCGAGGCCGGGAAGCAGATCAAGGACCACACGCTGCGCCATCTCGACCGATATCTCGTCCAGTTGGAGGAGAAGGTCACGGCCGCCGGCGGCACCGTCCACTGGGCGGCCGACGCCGACGAGGCCAACCGGATCGTCGCCGGCCTGATCAAGGCCACCGGCGAGAGCGAGGTCGTCAAGGTCAAGTCGATGGCCACCCAGGAGATCGGCCTCAACGAGGCCCTGGAGGCCGAGGGCATCGCCGCGTACGAGACCGACCTCGCCGAACTGATCGTCCAGCTCGGCGACGACCGGCCCTCCCACATCCTCGTCCCCGCCATCCACCGCAACCGCGGCGAGATCCGCGACATCTTCCGCGAGAAGATGGCCGACTGGGGCCGCGCCGCGCCCGACGGCCTCACCGACGTCCCGGCGGACCTCGCCGAGGCGGCACGCCTCCACCTCCGCGAGAAGTTCCTGCGCGCGAAAGTCGGCATCTCCGGAGCCAACTTCATGGTCGCCGAGACCGGCACGCTCGTCGTCTTCGAGTCCGAGGGCAACGGCCGGATGTGCCTGACGCTGCCCGAGACACTGATCTCCGTGGTGGGCATCGAGAAGGTGGTGCCGAGCTGGCGGGACCTGGAGGTGTTCCTCCAGACGCTGCCGCGCTCGTCGACGGCCGAGCGGATGAATCCGTACACCTCGACCTGGACGGGCACGGCCGACGGCGACGGGCCACAGACTTTCCATCTCGTCCTGCTCGACAACGGCCGCACCGACACCCTCGCCGACGAGGTCGGCCGCCAGGCGCTGCGCTGCATCCGCTGCTCGGCGTGTCTCAACGTCTGTCCGGTGTACGAGAGGGCCGGCGGGCACGCGTACGGCTCCGTCTACCCGGGGCCGATCGGCGCCATCCTCAGCCCCCAACTCCGCGGCACCCAGAGCGAGATCGACGCCTCGCTGCCGTACGCGTCGTCGCTGTGCGGCGCCTGCTACGAGGTGTGCCCGGTCGCGATCGACATCCCGGAGGTACTGGTCCATCTGCGGGAGCGGGTCGCCGACCAGGGCGGCAAGGGCCACCGACTGGAGAAGGCCGCGATGAAGGCGGCGGGATGGGTGCTCGACCATCCCGGTGTGCTGGGGGCGGGCGAGCGGGCCGCGTCGAAGACCCGGAGGCTGCACCCGTCGAAGCTGCCGGGGGCCGGTGCGTGGACGCGGAGCAGGGAGCTGCCGGAGATGCCGGCGGAACCGTTCCGCGAGTGGTGGAAGAAGAACCGGCAGTCGAAGACGGACGGGACGAAGCCGTGACGAGCACCAGCCCCGCACCGGGCTCCCGCGAGCGCGTCCTCGCCCGGATCCGCGCGGCCGTCGCCGACGCGCCCGACGCGCCCGAGGTCACGCGCGACTACCTCGACACGCACACCCCCGACGCCGGCATGGTCGACCTGCTGGCCGAGAATCTCGCCGACTACCGGGCCCTCGTCCACCGCACCGACTCCGCAGCGCTCCCGGACGTGCTGATGCGCCTGCTCGCCGAGAACGGCTCCCGCACGGTGCTCGTACCGCCGGGTCTGCCGCCGGAGTGGCTCGCCGCCGCCGATCCGACCCGTATCCATGACCGGGAGGCCTCCACCGCGCGGGAGTTGGACGAGGTCGACAGCGTCGTCACCGGCTGCGCCGTGGCCATCGCGGAGACCGGCACCATCGTTCTGGACGGCAGTCCCGACCAGGGCAGGCGCCGTATCTCCCTCGTACCGGACCATCACATCGTCGTGGTGCGGGCACCCGAGCAGGTCGTCGCGTCCGTACCGCAGGCGATGCCGCGGCTCGACCCGACCCGACCGCTGACCTGGATCTCGGGTCCTTCCGCCACCAGTGACATCGAGCTGGACCGGGTCGAGGGTGTGCACGGACCGCGCACGCTGGAGGTCGTCCTGGTCGAGGACTGACCGACCAGGGCCGTCATCCCCGCTTGTCACGCGTCGGGCACCCAACTGCCGTGGAATCCCAGCGGCACCCGCCCCGGCAGGTGGATCCGGGCGACCGGCCGGCCCGTGAAGTCCTGCGCCGAGAGGATGACGAGGTCGGAGGCGCCGCGCTCGGGGTTGTGGACGTAGGCCAGCGTGTAGCCGTCGTCCTCGGCCGAAGTCGAAGCCGAGCCCGAACCCGCAGTCGAACCCGCAGTCGAAGCCGTACGGGCGGGTACGAAGACGGCCTCCGACGTCGCCGCGCCCTTCGGGAAGCGGCGCACCTGGCTCGTACCCCGGAACAGGTCGTGCTTGATCAGCTCGTTGCTGAAGGATCCGTCCGGCGGTACGCCGTCGACGGTGCCGTAGGCCCGCCACATGTCGGCGGCCGACGCGGAGTACGCGTACCGGTTGCGGTGCGCGACCAGGGCCTCGTTGACGCGCGGGAACTCCTGCGGCCGGTCGTCGAGCCGCCGATGGCGCACGCTCCCGTGCGCCAGGTCGATGGTCCAGCGGTCGAGGCTGGGTGTCCCGTCCACCGAAGGACCGCCGTAGTTCCGGCCCTCGACATACATGGGGGCGGGCATGGACGTGAAGTCCATGACGATCCGGTCGCCCTCGTCGTAGGCGTTGAGGGTGTGTGAGTAGTAGAGCGGATCGACCTCGAACCAGCGCACCGGCCCGCCGGTTCGGCGCATGACACCGACCCGCATCGGATGCCGCTTGTTCCACTTGTACGGCACGGTGGCGCCGGCCTCGGCCCCGGCCATGTCGAAGGTGATCGGGACGTCCACGATGACGACATGACGCTCCGTCAGGGCGAAGTCGTGCATCATCGGCGCGTCCGCGACCGGGATCCTCGTCACGCGGACCACCTTGCCGGTGTGGTCGATCACGAGATGCCGCACATGGTCCCAGGTCGGGTAGTACGAGACGGCGTGCAGCTCGTCGGCCCGCGCGTCGTACTTGGTGTGGGCCGTGAACGCGCCTTCGAGCGTGGAGCGGAAGTCGTACGGGCGCACCGTGTTGAGGTCGCCGTCGAGTTCGTACGGCAGCGGCCCGCTCTCCTGGAGGGCGAGGATGCGGCCCTTGTACGGGATCACATGCGTGTTGGCGGGAAAGTCGTCGGGCGGCACCTCGCCGGGATACGTCTCGCCCAACTTCTCAGCCACGGAAGCCGATCGGACCCAGCGATTGCGGTACCACTCGGCGCGACCGTCGCGCAGCCGGACACCGTGCACCATCCCGTCGCCCTGCATCCAGTGGTGCGCCCGCGGATCCTCCAGACCGAGCACGTTCGGACCGACCCGCAGATAACGGCCGTTCAACTCGCGGGGGATCCGGCCCGTCACCGGCAGACCGAAGGCCGTCAGCTCCTCCGTGACCGGCGCGAACGGCCCCTCCAGGAAGGGGTACGAAACCCCTCCGGTCAGCCCGCGCGCTGCGGCCTGGGCGGTGCCGGCCCGGCCGCCCGCGCCGTACACCCCCACCACACTGCCCGCCGCCGCGACGGCCGCGCCCTGCAACACCCTGCGTCGTGTGTGACCACTCATCGCAACTCTCCCTGTCTCGACCGGTTCGACCGGTTCGGCAGGCCCGTCAGGCCCGGCAGGGAAGATCTTGCTGCGGATACCCGCGCAGGTCAGGAGGGTTGGGGCCCGGACGGGGGTGTAGCCGGCCCGTCTGTTCCGGAGTGTCACTCACTCCCGGACCGGGTCAGCCGCGGCGTCTCGGCGACCGCCTCCACCGCCGGGGCGTCGTCCAACCGGTCGGCCAGCTCATGGGCCCAGGAGATCAGCCCAGGGACGTCGATCCCGTACGGCGCCTGGTCCTCGTACCCGGAGATCCGCCCGGCGCCCCGCAGCAACAGCCGCGCCCCACCGGTCGTATTGCCCCGGGCGGCATGCGTGAGCCCCACCGCGAGCTGCGCCATTCCCCGCCACAGCGCCTCTTCCTCATCGGGCCCCGACTTCCACGCGTCCTCGAACACCTCGTGCGCGTGGAAGGGCATCCCCGCGTCGAGCAGCCGCTGGGCCTCCCGCAACGTCTCGCCGGGCGCCCGCACCACCCCTTCGGGCTGCCGCTCGACCCCGTCCGCCCCGTAGGGCAACGGCCGCCCCAGCCCGTCCCTCGGCCGCGCGTTCCGCGCCCGCCCCTCGATGTCCCGATCCCGCCGGCTCTCCGTCATGCCCCGATTGTCTCCCGCCCCTCCCGTCTCAGAGGCGGCCCGTGGCCCGCCCGGGGTGGGGTAATGTTCTCCACTGTGGCCGCCGGGGAGATCTCCCGGACGGCGGAACAGCGGGACGTGGCGCAGCTTGGTAGCGCACTTGACTGGGGGTCAAGGGGTCGCAGGTTCAAATCCTGTCGTCCCGACTCGTGAGAGTCGTTGATCAGGGCCGGTTTCGGAGAAATCCGAAACCGGCCCTGATCGTTTTGGGGACCGGCTGGGGACCAGGGTCCCTCGACCGGTGATTCGGAGCCGAGGCTGCTCCCTGCGGCACGAGACCGGCCCCGGCCGTCAGGCGCGGGGCATATGCGGAGCGGCGGCGCGGATTGGTCGCTCAGAAAATTTCGACTTGATTCAATCGCCGATTGACCGGATAGCTCTTTTTCATTCCACTTGCCGATTCGATGTGACAGTTTCTCCGGGGGGCCGGGCGGCGAGTATTTCGTGAGGGGGCGTACTGGGGAGCGCGGGGGCTCACGGTGATATGAAGAGCGCACCATCTGCGGGTCGATACGGAGTTCCGACCGGCGTATGCGGGGCAGTGGATGTGATGCCGACAGGTGACCGACCACTACAAGGGGGACATGCATGATCAATGTTCAAGTCGTACACAGAGTGGGGCTGTTCCGATCGGCTCTCGTGGCGTTGTTGCGCTGTGAGGAGACACTCGATGTGTCGGCCTCGCCCAGACGGCTGTGCCGCCAGGGGGCACGCGGGCCGTTACCGCATGTATGGGTGGCCGACATCGACTGTCTCGATGACCCGGCGCGCACGGGACGGTCCGTGCCCGGCAACGGGCAGGGCGGTAAGGGAGCGTTATTGGTACTGACCTCGGCGCGAAAGCCGGGAGCGCTGCTCAAGGCATTCGAGGCGGGGGCGCTGGGATATGTCAACAAGGACGGTGACCCCAGCCGGCTGATCGAAGGCATTCACCAGGTCGCCCGTGGCGAGCAATTCGTGGATGATTCGTTGGCCTGTGATTTCCTCAGAGCGACGAAAATCCCCCTTACCCCGAGGGAGTTGAGCGCGCTGACGCTCGCGGCGCAGGGGTTGCCGATAGGCGAGATCGCGCACTCGCTGAGCCTGTCGAGCGGAACGATACGCAACTACCTGGCCTCCGCCATGCGCAAGGTCGGCGCCCGCAACCGCATGGACGCCATCCGCATCTCCCAGGACGCGGGATGGCTGTAGCGGCGCCCTGATCGAGGCTCCGGCCGGGGGCGCTCAGCCGCCGGCCGTCCGAGGTGTCCGCTGCCAGTGGCCGACCAGATCGCGGTAGAGCGGGGAACTCGTCAGCAGTTCGTCGTGGGTGCCGAATCGTGGTGTGGTGCCGTCCAGGACGAGTGTCCGGTCCGCGCGGCGCGCGGACGACAGCCGGTGGGCCACGACGATCAGCGCGCCGGCGGGGATACGAATTCCGTCGGCGACGGCGCGCTCGGCGAAAGCGCGCTCGGCGCGTGCCTCCGTGACCGGGTCCAGATGGCAGGTGGCCTCGTCGAGCACGACGAGCGGCGCGGGGGAGAGATAGGCGCGGCACAGCGCCAGCAACTGACGCTCACCGTGGGACAGCCTGCCGGGGTCGAGTACGGCGTCCGGACCCCCCAGCCGGTGGACGAGGGGCGCCGCGCCCAACACCTCGATTGCGTGGGCCAGTTCGGCGCTCGTCGCATCGGGTCGCAGGTGCCGGAGATTGTCGCGGACACTGCCGGTGAAGACATACGCCTGCTGGGGGATCAGTACGCGGCGTGCCGCCAGTTCATGGGGCGCCTGACCGGTCATCGGTTCCCCGCACAGCAGCACCGTGCCGAGGTCGGGCGTGACGAGTCCGGCGATGACGCCCGCGAGGGTCGACTTGCCGATGCCGCTCGGGCCGACGACGGCCAGGTGTTCGCCGCGCCCGACGGTGAAGTGGAGGTGTTCCAGCACGGGTGGTGAGTCGGGGCCGTAGGCATGGGTGACGGCGCGGACCTCGACCGCCGGCGTGTGGTGGTCGCGAGGACGAGGGCGAGGACGGAGTACGGCTTCGGCACCGGCCCCGCCGGCCCCGCCGGCCGCGTCGGCGCGTCGGGGCGTGGGGAACGGCGGTCCGTGAACGGCCGTGGCGTCCTGGAAGCGGTCGACCACCACCAGCAGCCGTGTCCCCGCCGCTCCGAGCGCCGTCATCATGCTGTGCAGCGCGGGCAGCAGCGCTTGGAGCAGGTAGGTGAGCGCCCCGGCCAGCGCACCTGTCGTCACCCCCTGCCGCAGAAGCCATGGGGTGGTGACGAGCAGCAGAAGGACGGGGAGCTGGCCGGCGATGCCGAGCGCCATCGTACGTACCCCCGCCCAGCGCGCCAGCACCCGCGACGTCTGCTCGGCGCGGTCGAAAAGCCGATCGGTGTCCGCCACGGCGTCCGCCTGTGCGCCGCAGGCCACCAGGTCGCGATGGCCGGCCGAGACGGCGCCCACCCCCTGCGCCACGGCCTCGTCGGCGTCCAGGAAGCGGCGCTGGGCGGAGGCCATCGGGAGCAGCGTGGCGAGGAAGAGCGCGATGCCCAGGACGAGCGGCGGGACGACCACGAGCAGCAGTTCGGGGGCGAGGGCCAGCAGGCCGACGAGCGCGCCGACGGCGTTGAAGACGAACGCCCGCACGGTGAGGACGAGCCCGGCGAAGCTGTCGCGGACGATCTCGGTCTGGTGGGTGAGCCGTGAGACGGCACCGGCGTCCGAGCGGTCGTCGGTGTGGGCCGGGTCGGTGACCGCCCGGCGCAACGCCTGCCGGACCGCGCGCCGTACGAGGGCGTCCCGCAACGGCTCGGTCAGCTGGGCGAGTTGGGCGAAGACGCCCCGTACGGGAGGTCCGGCTCCCAGGATCGCCACGGCACCGACCGCGAGCCAGCCGAGACCGGTGCCGGTGTGTCCGGCGAGGAAACCGCGGTCGAGGGCCTGGGCGAGGCAGTACCCGCCGAGGAAGGTCTGCGCGGACTCCAGCAGCGACCAGCCGCCGAGCCGTAGGAGGACCCGCTTCCTGCTTCCCAGGAAGCGCCGGGCGGCCGGCAGGTTCCGGCCCAGCATGCCCCGGCCGGGTCGTGCCTTGTCGGCCGGGGCCTGCGCGGCGGCACTCATCGGTCGGTCCCCTCGATAGCGGGTGTGGGCGAGTGTCCGCGGTCGCTGACCGCCGTCGGGGGAGACGCGGGTTCCGCGGGGGCGAACAGGGCGCGGTAGGCGTCGGAGCGCCACAGCTCCTCGTGCGGGCCGGTCGCCCGCACCCGGCCGTCCTCCAGCCAGACCACCAGGTCGCACCGGGCCGCCGAGGAGAGGCGGTGGGCGACGATCAACCGGGTGCCGTGGCGGACGTCCCCGGCGAGGGCGGTTGCCACCTGGTGTTCCGTGACGGTGTCCAGACTGGACGTCGCGTCGTCCAGCACCAGCAGCCGGCCGGCACGGGCGAACGCCCTTGCCAGGCCCAGACGTTGCAGCTCACCACCGGAGAGCGGCGCGGCGCCCGGCGGGGTCGCGTAGCCCTGCGGAAGCAGCCGTACGAACGCGTCCGCGCCTGCCGCACGCGCCGCCGCCCGGACCCGCTCGTCGGTCTGTTCCCGTTCCTCGGTCTGTTCCCGTTCTTCGGTCCGCGCCTGCTCCTCGGTCCGCGCCTGCCTGTCGGTCCGCGTCCGTACGTCAGTCTGGGGACGTTCGTCAGTCCGGGGGCGTCCGCCGGGGCCGGTCCGCTCCCGTGCCGTCGGTGTGCGGCCGGCCAGTGCCTCGCCGAGCGTGGCGCCGAACAGGACCGGGCGTTCGAAGGCGTAACCGACCTCTCGGCGCAGTTCGTCGTGCGGTACGGCGCCGAGCGGGACGCCGTCCAGCAGGACGGTCCCCTTGTCCGGCTCGGTGAGCCGCCCCGCGACCGCCGCCAGTGTGGACTTGCCCGCGCCCGAGCGGCCGACCACCGCCATCGACGTGCCGCCGGGGATCGTCAGGTCCACGGCGTCGAGGACGGTTCGGCCGTCGCGCGTCACCGCCACGCCGCGCAGCTCCAGTGTGCCGGGCCCCTCGGGCGGCAGGCTCCGCGTTCCGTACGTCATGGTGGGCAGGGACATCAGCTCGGCCGTCCTGCGGCCCGCCGCGCGGCTGCGGATGAGCGAGCCGAGCAGGCCCGCCGCCGCACCGACCCCGGACGCGAGCGCCGCGTAACGGGCGACGGCCAGCAGATCGCCGACGCTCATGTGCCCGGACGCGAGGCGAACACCGCCGACCGCCAGGACCGCGGTCGTCAGCAGTGGCATGAGCACCCCGCTCCGGGCGACGGCGGCGCCGTGGATCCGCCACATCCGGCTGCCCTGCGCGGCCAGTTCGGGCAGCGGGGCCAGGATCCGGTCACGGTCGCGGACCTCGGTACCGGCGGCGGCGATCGTACGGGCCCCGGCCAGCGCCTCCACCAGGCGCGTCGCGATGTCGGCCTGGACCCGCTGGTAGGTCGCGACGCTGTCGGAGGAACCGCGGGCGAAGGCGCGCAGTACCAGCATCAGAAGCGGCAGCCCCGCCAGGAAGGTGAGCGCGGTCCACGGGTCGATCAGGAAGAGCGCGACGACCGCTCCCACCGGCGCGAGCAGCGAGGCGCCGAGCGTCGCGGCGGAGACGGGCGCGGTGCTCGCCTCGGTGGCGTTCGCGGTGAGCCGTACGGCCACGTCGCCGGGCGGGAAGCGGGACGCGTGGCCGGGCCAGGCGAAGAGCAGATGGCGGGTGCCCCTGGTGCGGAGCCAGGCGGCCGAACGGGCGCTGGTGGTGCCGCCGAGCACGGCCACCAGCGCGTCCAGCAGTACCTCGGCGACGATGACGGCCGCGCAGGCGAGCAGCCAGGGGTCCGCCTCCGGACTCCGGTCGAGCAGGAGGTCGAGGGTGCGGCCGAGGACGGCGGGCAGCGCGAGGGACGCTGCCGCTGACGCGGCGGAGCAGAGGAAGACCGCCGTGGTGCGGCCCGCGCTGTGCCGTGCGGCGCCCAGCAGGAGTCCGGCGGCTGTCAGGACTCCGGTGGCTTTCGCGTCACGGCTGTCGGGAGCGGACGGCGTCTTCAAGAAGAGGGTCCCCCTCGGTCCGGGCGGCGGTGGCCGGTGCGGCGACCGCGCGTCGCGATGACGTACGCCCGAGAGCGCCGGACGGGCTGGAGAGCCCGTCCGGCGCTCGCGGCACCAGGTCATCGGCCGGCCGACGACCTACGGCGGTGTCGTCAGTTACAGGTGGTGATGCTCAGGCTGCTGTCACCGCAGAGCAGCAGGCTCGCCCGGCTGCCGGTGGCGACGTCACCCGTGGCCTCTTCCTTGGGGGTCTCCATCGACTGCAGGTCAAGAAGGTTCATGACAGTGCCTCTCTTTTATGGGGACGGTGTGCTTGGTCACGACTCCTTGAGGAGCCGGTTCATGGGCCGCTTCTTCAGCGGCGGGAGGAACGGCAGCCGTGCGGGCTCGTCCGCGTGCGCGGCCGCGACTGCCAGCAGACAACCGGCGGTGCCGGTCGCGAGGTCCATGGAGAGCCGCATCATCTGCTCGCCGGGGAAGGCGAGTTGGCCCCGGTAGGGCAGTGCGTGCCAGGCGAGTGTGTTCAACTGCCGCGCGATGTCGGCCGGTTCGGTGCCGGGCCCGGTGGCGGACGTACGGCTGAGGTGGAGCACCATGCCGGCGGCGCCGCGGAAGAGTCCGGGCTGCGCGTAGAAGGTGGCCTGGGCCGCCCGTACGATCTCCCCGCGTGCCCGCTCGAACCGTTCGTCGGCGCGGTGGACGAGATAGTCGTCGATGACCATTCCGATGCCGACGCTGCCCGCGCCCAGGTAGGGCATGGTGCGCCAGCCCTCGTTCACCTGGAGTGTGCCGCCCGCGCTCCGTACGCAGCGGTCCAGGTCACTGCCCAGCGCCCGCGCCGCGAGGTCGAGCAGAGCCGTGTCGCCGGTGCGTTCGTACAGGCGGATGAAGAGGAGAGCGACGCCCGCACCGCCGTACAACAGTCCGGCCCGGTACGAGTCGTCGGCGACCGTCCCCGGGGGGACGGCTTCCACGGCGCGGGCGGCCAACTGCGCGCAGGCCAGGGCCGCGTCGTCCAGTCCGCTCTCGCCGGTCGCCTCGCCGAGCGCGCTGAGCGCGAGGCCCAGCCCGGCGGCGCCGCCGTGCAGATCGGCGGGCAGCTCGTCCCAGGGCTGACGGAGCGTCAACTCGGCCAGTTCCAGGGCGCGGTGCGGATGACCGAGGCGGTGCAGAGTCCAACTGAGGCCCGCCAGACCGTCGTAGAAGCCCAGCGGAGTACCGGACTCGGGCTGCTTGGTCCGCTCCAGCAGCCATTCCTCGGCGCGGGGGCACGGGTCGGCGCCGCTCTCGGCGAGCGCGTAGAGCACCCCGGCGGTGCCGTAGCCGAAGGAAAGACCGCCGCCCGCGGTGGCGAACTGGGCGATGTCGCCCGGGAAGTGGCGGTCGTCGCGCTCCGGGGTCGCGGAGGCGAGGATCGCGCGGACCATCGAGTCGCGGCTGTCCGGCCAGTCGGCGGGCTCGGCCGGCAGGTAGGAAGCGGCCGGGTCGCGGGGCTCGGCGGGGATGCTGGGCTCGGCCGGTCTGACGGACCCCGCCCGCGCGCTCGCGCCCGACCTTGCCTCGCCGCCCAGGCCCAGGCCCCGATCCTCGTCCCGGCCGAGATCCCGGCCCGGGACGCGCATGATCTCCGCCACCGCGTCGTCCAGGAAGGCACGGTCGACGGGGAACTCCCGCGCCACCACCTCCGCCAGATGCGCCGCCTTCCCCCGGTCGATCGCGAAGAGGCTGGTCAGCGGTATGAACAGGGCCAGTCGCAGACAGGCGAGGGCGTACCGGTCGACATCGAGACCGCGCCGGTCGGCGGGCGCGACGAACGCCGGGTTGGCGACGGTCTGCCGCCCGTTGTCGGCGGCGGGCGCGGCGGCCTCGAAGTCCAGCAGTACGACGGACGACTCGTCCTCGGACACCATGATGTTGAACAGATGCAGGTCGTTGAAGACGATCCCGCGTGCGTGCACCGCCTCGACGGCCTGTTCCACCAGGCCGTACACACGCAGCGCCCACGCCGTGTACTCGGCGAGCCGCTCGGCTCCGGGATCCGCGTCGATCAGCGGATGTCTGAGGGCGAAGAAGGAGTTGAGGGGCTTGCCCGCCACGAACTCCAGCACCAGGAAGTGGTGGCCGCCGACTTCGAACGTGTCGCGGACCTCCGGCGTGCAGGCGAGCCCGGACAACTGCTCCAGGGCGTACCGCTCCCGGCCGAGCCGGGTCACCGCGTCGGCGCCGTCCGCCGCCAGGCCGGCGTGCGGCCTGGCCTCCTTGAGCACCACCTTCTCGCCGGTCCTGCTGTCGCGGCCGACGTACACGCCACCGCCGTTGGAGAAGTGCAGCGCCTGCTCCACGACGTACGGCGACGCCGCGACGGTCGTGGCGGCCCGCGCCTGGAGATGGGGGAGCAGCACGTCGGGCGGGGTGATCCAGTCGGGAATCCGGAAGATCGGTCCGCGCATGTCGGGTACGAGCTTGCCGTCGGCGTTCTCGACCGCCGGGCGCAGCACGCCGTCGGCGTAGCAGTCGCGACGGGTGAAGCTGCCGTAACGCACATGGACGGGACCGGCGTTCCACCGGAGGTCGCTCAGGATGTACGGGCCGGGCTCACCGGCCAGCAACGCGTCGAGTTCCTCGGCGATCCGGCCGAACTGCTCGTCGTCCGCGGGATAGACGGTGATGAATTTCCCGCTGGCGCCGCGGTCCGCGTATTTGGCGTTCCGGGCGTGCAGCAGATATCTGCTCGGCACGAATTTGAAAGCGATATGACGGGCGACGCAGTAAGCCATGGTCCGTTCGAGAATCGACTCCGCGTTGTCCAGACAGGCGGAGACATGAATCTTCCAGCCCTGGGCGGGCAGTTCATGCTCCACCGGCCGCAGGGCCAGCCAGTCACCGCTGCGATGACGCTGCCAGCCGTCGGGTACGGGGCGGCGGGCGGCTTCGTACCACTGGCCCGTTCCGCGTAAGCCTGCGCTCGTCGCATCGGCGGAGCCGGCCGGGTCCGCCGAATTGACCGACGGGCGCTCGCTGTTGACGGAGGACGACAGGTGGTGGGGCGAGTCGTAGAAATGCCGGTCCGCGTCGCAGAACACGGCGTATCCCTTGTTCACGCACCCTCCCTCGTCGGCGACAGCGCCAACCGTGCCACGCCGCCGAGGGATGCCCATAGTCGCCGATGTCACCGAAAAACCGTGCGTTACGCACGAGTAACAGGGGTATTTCGCGGGCTTTGCCCGGTCCGGTGGTCAGCGGGTGCGGGGTTCGGGCGGGGAGGGTCAGCTGTTGTGCCCTGCCCGGCGACGGCGTACGACGAGGACCGTGCCCGCGCCCGCGACGACCGCTGCGGCAGCCGCGCACGCGATCGGGAGTGTGGAGGAGGAGCCGGTCGTAGCGAGGTTGCCGCCGGTCGTGGCCGTACCGGCACCGCCGGCCGACGACGACCCGCCCGTAGAGCCCGCCGAGCCCGCCGTGCCGGTGGATCCGCCGTTCGACCCGCCGGTCGAGCCGGAGCCTCCGTCCGAGCCGCCGCTCGCGCCTCCGGTCGTACTTCCGGTGGTACCGCCGCTCGTGCCGCCCGTCGCGCCCGACTCTCCGCCGGTGACTTCCAGCGTGATGGGGGCCGCGTCATTGGTCTTGTCGGGGTCGAACGGCAGCTTCCTGTTGCTCAACGCCACCGAGCCCTTGGCGCCCGCCACGTTCTTGTCGATCTTCACCTTGAAGGTGAAGGTCGCCGTCTCCAGGTGCTCCTGCGGGCGGGTCGTGAGGCCGCAGTTGTACGTCTTGCCCTTGGCCTTGCAGTAGAAGTCGGGCTTCACGACCGACGTTCCGGCGGGGAGCGTGACCAGGACCGAAGTCCACGGAGTCCCTGGCTTCGACCAGACCCACCCGGGGCCGGTGTTGGTGAAGGTCACCTTCATCGTCACCGTGTCGCCGGGCTTCCCCCGCAACGCCGCGCCCGTCACCTCGTAGTCGGCCGAGTTCACCGATGTGACAGGCACCCTGAACCGGTCCGCGGACCCCGTACCCCCGGTCGGTGACTCGATCAGATCGATCTCCGGTGCGGTGCCCGGAACCGGCGTGCTGTTCTCGTCCGGTTGCGGCTCGTAATCCGTGACGGTCACCCACATCTCGTCGTCGAAGGCGTGCTTCTCGGCCTTGACGGCGAACGGCTTCCGGGGCGTGTACGCGACGCCCGGCTGCACCGCCTCGTCGAACGCGCAGATCGCGATCCACCGCTCGGGCATCTCGTCGTACGCACCGACGTACTGCTTCTGGCAGTTGGAGGGAACCTCCGGGAAGGCGAGACCTCGAGTGGCGGTGTACTTGATCCACAGCTTGTCGACGGTGGTGCTGCCGTTGTTCACGACGGTGACCGGCAGATCGACCGGGCTGCCCGGTTTCACTCCGGTGATCGGCTTGATGTCTCCGAGGGCGAGGGAGGGCGGCGGCTCGTCGCCCATGGCGGCGGGAGCGGTGCCCAGCGCGATCAGCCCGGCGGCGCCGAGGGTGGCGGCGGTGGAACGGGAGGTGCGGGAGGTGCGGCGTCGGTACGGCGGGGTCGGCATGGACGGAATCCTCTGTCGGGACAGTGATGAACGGAAGGCGTCTTGCAGGAGAACAGCCGCCTGTAACCGCTAGACACCTGCCGGCCCCGAACAGTTGCACGTGTCGTGCCGCGCCGTGCCGTGCTGGATCTGGTCGGCGCGGCTGTGGTTGATCCAGCCGCCAGGTGCTCACTTTGCGTCAACCTCGGGTAACTCGCAGGTGAGGGCGGGGGGTTCGGTCTACAAAGTGAAGCCGGGGGTGCCCGCCGAGCGGACGGGCTGCCGGACTGTGTCCGACGGGGCAGGGGAGGCAAACGGATGCCGACGTTCAACGTGATTCTGCGGCAGCGGGTACGGCTGTGGGTTCGGCCGGGCCCGCCGCTCGCCCCCACACCGTTCGGCCGGGAGATCACCGGCATCCTGGAGGAACTCGCGAGCAGCATCACGCGGGCGAGCCGATGAGTCCCCGCGCGCGCAGGGTCCGGGCAGCGTCGACCAGGCGTCCGCCGGCGCGGCGTCGCCCCCGCAGGCCGGGCGGACGGCGGCAACGCGGGGACGACCGGCTGATCGGTCTCCTCGTGGTCGCGGCCCTGGTCATCGGCCTCGTGGTGACGGCCGTCAACTGGCTGCTCGTTCACTGGTGGGTCCTGATCGTCATCGGCGGGCTGCTGGCCCTGGCCGGCGTCGGCCGGCTCTACCAGAAGCAGCAGGCGGCTCGCTGGGAGGCGGTACGCGTTCGGGGCCTGCGCTACGGGCTCGCCCAGTTGGATGGCCTGCACCACTCCCAGTTCGAGGACGCGGTAAGGGAACTGATGCGCCGTGACGGTTGCCCGGACGCGGTCCGTGTCGGGGGCCGCGGAGACCTGGGGGCCGACGTGAAGGCCACCGACCCGTACGGGCGGCGTTGGGTGATCCAGTGCAAACACCGGCGCGACGGTCTCGCCGGATCGGCCGTGGGCACGCCGGACCTCCAGGTCCTCAACGGCACCGCCCGCCAGATCCACGGCGCCGACGTCGCGGTGATCGTGACGAACGGAAGAGTCACCGCTCCGGCCGTCACCTTCGCCGGACAGCAGCGCCTGCACGTCGTCGACCGCCACACCCTCGCGGCATGGGCGTCCGGCTCACGTCCCCTGTGGGAACTGCTCCGGGCCGTCCCGCCGCCCCGCAGACCCACCACCCGCTCCTGAACGGCCCCGTACCGAACCGCCCCGCACCGACGCCCCCGCACCGAACGGCCCCGCATCGAACCGCCTTGTTCCGCCGGGCGTTTCGAGGCTCGCGCAACCGATGCACGCCGAACGCCCACCCCTCCGAGGGGCGGGCGTTCGGCGTGCATCGGTCCACGTTCCGTCGACCCGAATCCGACTCAGCGTCCGACGCCCGCACAGGGGCCGTCCACCCATTGGTGGGACTTCAGCTTGTAGGTGCCCGCCAGGTCGCCCCGCTTGCCTTGGAGGGTGCAGCCCTTGCGGTCCTTCTCCACCATGTTGTTCCACTGGTAGTACGCGACCCCGGTGAAGTTGGGGCTGGTGCCGTTGTTCCACACGGATTTCACGTTGGTCGTCTGGGACCAGGAGCAGACGAGGGGGGCCTGGGTCCAGTCACGGTCGGCCACCGGGAAGGTGCACTTGCTGCCGGTGCCGTCGAAGCCGGTGTAGAAGCAGACGTTCCCCTCGGCGCAGGCACCCCATGCGGTGGGAGCGGCTGCGGCCGGCGCGGAGGGTACGAAGGCGCCGAGTGCCGCGGTACTGACGGCGACTGTTCCCAGGACGGTGGCCCGCACGATCTTCTTGATCGCATACATGAGTTGTCCCCTTTGGTCGGTGCGGTGGGTTCAGTCGAACTCTCGCCTGACTGCCGGTGCTCCAGGCAGGGCCCCGACAGAACCCTTGACGCGCCGCGAAGAGAGCGATAGCGCCACAACGTGGCCGACGGGGACCCTGTGCGGCACATCCCGCCTCACCCACACTCAAGGCCATGGACCGACGTACCGAACTGACCGCGTTCCTGCGCTCACGCCGGGGCCGGATCAGCCCCCAGCAAGCGGGACTTCACCCCCACGGCGCGGGTCGGCGGCGCGTTCCCGGGCTCAGGCGCGAGGAGGTCGCCCAACTCGCCGGTGTCAGCCACGACTACTACCTCCGCTTCGAGCAGGGCCGTAAGGACGGCGTCTCCGACTCCGTGCTGGACGCCGTCGCCCGCACGCTGCGCCTGACAGAGGTGGAACGCCGGTACCTCTATCTGCTGGCCCGCCCCGACACGCGCCGCGCGGCCGGCACATCCAGCCCCGGTCCCGGCGGCGCCGGCAGCCCGGTGGTGCTACGGCCCGGTCTGCAACTGCTCCTCAACTCCCTCACCGGCACGCCCGCCTACGTCATCGGACGGCGCGGCGACATCCTCGCCAGCAACCCGATCGCCGAGGAGATCTTCTTCCACCCCCTGCCGGCCCACCGGCGCAACATGCCCCGCCTCGTCTTCCAGCACCCCCACGGCCCCGCCGCCTACCGGGACTGGGCCACCAAGGCCCATGACGTCGTCGCTTTCCTCCGTCTCGACGCCGCACGCCACCCCCACGACCCGCAGCTCGCCACACTGATCAGGGAACTCTCCGCGCACCCCGAGTTCCACCGGCTCTGGCAGAAGGTCCATCCGGTCAGCGACAAGGACATCGGTGCCTACCGGCTGCACCATCCCTCGGCCGGTGAGTTCACTCTCGCCTTCCAGGCACTACGCCTGCCCGAGGACCCCGACCAGACCCTGATCGCCTACACCGTCGACCCGGCATCCCCCGCCCAGGCGGCTCTGGCCGCGATCGCACGCCACACCCCGGCTGTCCGGACCCACCGGCCGACCGCGTCATCCGCGCCGTGATCGACCTCGGGCGCGACGCACCCCGCGTGTGACCGCCTGACCCGTGACATCGACTTCCTCGGCCGGCCCGCCTTACGGCCGCCGCCGGCACGAGCGCCGCGTCACCGAAATGGCCGCGGTGTCGAGCGATGTGCCGCGGGCGCGCGCTCAGTCCGTTACGGGCAGGCACTCGGTGAGCAGGTCGATGATGTCGCGCCAGGCGCGCTGCGCGTGCTGGGGGTGGTGGCCGACGCCGGGGACCGTGGGGTGGTCGACGGGCGGGTGGTGGAAGGCATGCAAGGCGCCGCCGTAGACCACGAGGCGCCAGTCGACGCCCGCGGTCTGCATCTCGGCGGTGAACGCGTCCCGTTGCGCCGGCGGCATGATCGGGTCCTCCGACCCGACCCCGGCCCACACCGGGCAGCGGATGCGCGCCGTCTCGCCCGGTCGGCCCGTGGTCAGTGCGTTGACTGTGCCGATCGCGCGCAGGTCGACGCCGTCGCGCCCGAGTTCCAGCCCGATGGCGCCGCCGGTGCCGTAGCCGACGGTGGCGATCCGGTCGGGGTCGGTCCGCGGTTCGGCGCGCAACACGTCGAGCGCCGCGTGGCCGATGCCCCGCATCCGGTCGGGGTCGGCGAGCAGCGGCAGGCAACGGGCCAGCATCTCCTCGGGGTTGCCCAGATAGCGCCCGCCGTGAAGGTCGAAGGCCAGCGCCACGTATCCCAGTTCGGCGAGCGCGTCGGCCCGGCGGCGCTCGACGTCACTGAGCCCCGGGCCCTCGGGTCCGAGCAGCACCGAGGGCCGACGACCGACGCCGGCCGGGAGCGCGAGGTGCCCGATCATCGTCAGGCCGTCGGCCTCGTACTCGACCGTGCGCGTTGTAATCGTCGTCATGGGACTGGACCGTAGTGATCGTCAAGGCCCGGTCGGACGGTTTTTCTCCGCAGGCAGAACAGCCCGGGAGCAACGCAGCGCCGGCGCGAACCCCGAGCGCGGAGCCGGGCGGTGACGTCACACTTCCGGGTCCTCGGGCAGTTCCCTCACACGTACGGACACGTCGACGACGGCGGGATTGAACAACTCACGGATGTACAGAAGCGGCCGGCCGTCACTGTCGAGGGTGTAGGTCTTGACCGCGCACGGGGTGCCGTCCGGCCACATGGCGCGGCCGACGTGCACGATGCGCCTGCGCAGGACCACTTCCGCCTCGGCGAGCGTGAATCCGATCGGTTGAGAAGGGTCGGTGACCGCCTTGTCGACGCGCGGGTCCACTCCTGAACGGGCCACGACCGTGTTCTCCGACACCGTTTGTCCCGTGACCGTCAGCAGGCGGGACCGCCGCAGAAGGCAGTGGTCGCCGATGTCCGGGCGCAGGGCTTCGTCGATCCCGGGCGGGAGGGCCGCCGGCCTGACGGTTCGTACGCCCTCTGCCCGCGCCCGCAGCGGGCCGTGCACGAGTGCCTGGAGAAGCGGGGTGGTCATGCCATCGCCGCTCAGCAGTATGCGTGTTGCCGCGGAGGAGAAGACCATCGCGGCAGGATTCGGGCCGCGCGGCGCCGACTTGGTTCCAGGCTGGAGGGTGGGGGAAGACACGAACATCCTCGGTCCGATCGACAGCGGAAATCGGCAGTGCTTGGCAGGGCGTCGGTAGTGCGTCGGTAGTGCGAAAGCGGGTGGCAACGATCCCGCGCGCCGGCCGGGCCGGTCCGATCGTCACCGACCACGGGCTTGCCCCGGCGGGGCGCCGGTGCGGTCGGAGTCGCCGGGAGTATCGAAGACCCCGTCCGCGCCCACTCGGAAGTGCCCTGCGTGGAAGGGTGCGCGGGCCCCTTCCCGCAGTCGCGCTTGCCAGAGTGTCCGCCACCAGGATACTGCTATCCGTGACGAGATGATCACCATGAGTTGCGCGGCCATGGCCGCGCGAGGCGAATCGAGGACCATGTGAGCAACGCACCGGCCGTCGTACGCGACGCGGATTCTCCGGCGGCTGCCGACTATCTGCTCGGGTCCTCCTGTGCCGAGCGGGAGCGTCTACTCGCCCAGTGCGAACTCCTGCGATCGGCCGCCGCCACGTTTCTGGACGCGATTCCCCTGCCGCCGGACGCGGACGCACTGGACCTCGGCTGCGGCCCCCTGGGCATCCTCGACCTTCTCAGCGAACGAGTCGGCCCCACCGGATCGGTCACCGGCCTCGACACCGACAAGCGAATGGTCGACTGGGCCCGCGAGTCCGTCTCCCAGCTCACCCTGGCCAACGTGGAGGTCCGCCACGAAGCCCTGCCGCCCGCCGCCGACGCGCGTGGTCGGTACGACCTGGCCCACTGCCGGCTGCTGCTGATCAACTCGACCGGCCCCCGCGAGATTCTGGGCTCCATGGCCGCCGTTGTCAGGCCCGGCGGATGGGTCGCGGTGCAGGAGTTCGACTGGGCGACCTGGCAGTGCGACCCGCCCCACCCCGCGTGGAGCCGCCTCAAGGACCTGCTCGCCGGGGTCTTCGGAGGCGACGTCCACATCGGCGCCCGGCTGCCCGGCCTCCTGCGCGAAGCCGGCCTCACGGACGTCCGGGCCACCGCCCACACCTACTACTGGCATCCGGGCGACCGCTACCAGACGCTGCTCCTCTCCTTCGCCCACCTCTTCCGCGACCGCCTCCTGCGCCACACCCCGCTCACCGGCGACGAGTTCGACTCCCTCACCAGCACACTCCGCGACCACCTCGACAAGCCCCACACCACAGTCCGCGAAAGCCTCCTCGTGCAGGCAAGGGCACGCAAAGCCTGACTCCGGGCCGGTCATCACCACCAACGTTCCGCGCTCGGGTTCGACCGGGCGTCGGCGCTCCAGCGCCCCACCGCCCCTGTCCGAAGCGGGCCCACCTCCACGAAAGGTGCCTGATCAACCCGGCCCCGGGGGACCGCACTGCGCGTACGTCCCGCCGTGGAGCCACGCGCCGACGGCGGGCCCGGTGTCCGCCCGGTGTCCGCTCCTCCGCCATGGATGCGCGCCCAGGGTCTTGACGGTTCCGACTTCGCGAACCAAGAATGAACGCGCTTTGACAACGTTGTCTTAGGTCGATCCCAGGAGGCGCATCCGCGTGAATCACCACCCGGCAGAGCTGAGCAGACGCCGATTCGCCCAACTGGCGGGCCTGACCGTGGCGTTGACGACCGCGTCGTCCCTCGGCGTCTCGTCGGCCGTCGCCGACGGTCGGCCGACCGCGCACCGCCCGGCCGCACCCGACGGCGTCGCCGATGTCTACTACCGGGCGCTGCTCACCCACACCCGCTGGTCCGAGACCCAGTGGGACGCGGCCAAGGGGTACTACACCGCCAAGGACTTCGGCTTCGCCGTCGTCCTCGGCAACGCGCTGCTGCTCACCCGTGGGACGTACGACGCCGAGCTGGCCGGCGTCGAGGAGAAGACCCTGCTCTCCCGCACCCTCGACACCATCAAGCACTTCGCGGCCTCGAACCGCCTTGCCGGTGGCACCGAATGGGGCCGCACGCTCTTCTTCGACACCACCTTCCAGCTCTACTTCGTCCTCGCGGCGCGCCTTCTCTGGGACCGGTTGGACAGTGCGACGCGCGACAACGTGGACACGATCGTGCGGGCGCAGGCCGACCACACCACCGGTCTGGGTACGGGCAACGACCCCGCGTCGGGCGGCTGGACGCCGAACGGTCTCACCGGCGGTTTCGTGGGCGACACGAAGCTGGAGGAGATGGGTGTCTACGCGCAGTCGCTGGCCCCCGGTCTCGCGTGGGCGCCCGACAACGCCAAGTACCAGCAGTGGAAGGACGCCTTCGGCCGCTGGAGCCGTAACGAGGCCGGACTGCCGGCCGCCGACCGCGCCAACCCGGCCCTGGTCGACGGCGTCCCCGTCAGCGAAAACACCGCGCAGAATCTGTACGACACCTTCATCGTCGAGAACCACGGCTCGTTCGGCCCGCACTACCAGTCCGAGCTGTGGCGTACGTCCGGGCGCAACGCCGCGCACTTCGTCACCGCGGGCCGGCCGATGCCCGAGGTCCTGACCTCCCAGCCGAACGCCGGACCTCTCTGGGAGACCCTCCTCCTGGTGATGAGCGACTCGGGTGAGCCGCTGATGCCGATGGTCAACGACCGCGAGCACCTCTACGGACGCGACGTCATCCCCATCGCGTTTCTCGCCCAGGTGCTGGGAGACCGGGCAGCCGCCCGCGCCGAGACCGCGCTGGCCGAACGCCTGGCGGCCTACCAGGCGTACCCGCCGGTCAACCGTCTGACCAAGTTCTCCGGGGAACCGAAGTACGAGCCGGAGGCCCGCGCCGAGATAGCCGTCAGCTATCTGCTGCACGAGTGGCGGGCCGCGCAGGGCAAGGCCGTTCGCCCTCTCTCGGAGCGGGAGCTGTTCGAACGGGCCAGCGGCGTCAAGGACTTCGGCACCGCGCCCGGTCTTGTCGCGCACCAGTCCCCGGCGGCGTGGGCCGCGGCCGTCAGCAAGCCCGGCTTCGTCAAGTTCGCCTGGCAGCCCGCCCATGACGACTGGCTGTTCGCCGTCAGCGGTGCCACGCCGATGTTCCTTCCCGCGACCTCGGCCAAGCCCGTCTCCCGTTCCGTCGCCACGTACACCGAACTCCGTGACGGCTTCGACGGCAGCGCCACGCTCTTCACGCTGCCCACGGGATTCGCCGGGTTCACCACCCTCCCCTCCGGTGACGTCGTCTACGCGACGAGCGGCGTCGCCGCCGGCGAGGGCCGTCTCGAAGTGCACAACTTCACCATGCCGGGCGTGCCGGGCCTCGACGGCGGCCGTACGTACACCGCCGCCGAGGGGGCGGTCACCGTCGCCGCCAAGGACAGCGGCTCCACGCCCCCGGCGCCTGGTGGGCGCACCGACGACACCACCTTCGCCAAGGTGTCCTACCGCTATCTGCGGATGCAGGGGATCACCCCGGACCCGCGCTACGGCTACTCCCTGTACGCGATCGAGGTCCGCGACGGCGCGGAGGGAGCGGACCTCGCCCGGGGTGCGACGGCGACCGCCTCGTCCTCCGACACGGGTAAGGGCGCCGCCCTGGCCGTCGACGGCGACCTCGCGACGCGCTGGGCGGTCTCCGTCGCCGAGCGCGTCCGCGCGGACAGCAGAATCACCGTCGACCTCGGACAGGCACGGGAGTTCGACCGTGTCACCCTGCGCTGGGAGTCCGCCGCCGGACGCGGGTACGCGCTCCAGGGCTCGGCCGACGGCGAGACCTGGACGGATCTGGCGCGCTACCCGGAGGCCGACCTCACCAGCACCGGCGGTTGGGTCTCGGTCGACGGGCGCGCGGGTCTCGTCGTACGCGGGGCCAAGAACGCGCTGGCCGTCTACGGCGACAGCCTCATCCTCTCCGACGGGCCCGCCGAGGCCGTCGTCGTGGAGGGTTACGCCGACGGCGCCCCGTCCGAGGTGAAGGCGGCGGCGGGGCGCGAGGCACCTCGTTCGGGACATCCGGACGTACGTGCCAGCACCGCGGGAGGCCACCTCAGCCTCTTCAACCTGTCGGCCGCCGCCGTCACCACCACGGTGTCCCTGCCGCAGGACACACGCTCGGTGCGGCTGTACGCCGGTACGCAGACGGTCACGGCCGACGGCACCGACTACCGTGTCGAACTCCCCGCCGCGCACGCGGAGTTGGCGCCCGGTCGGTTCGTCCTGCGGCCGGACGGAGGCGGGCGTGTGCCCGCCGGAGTGCGCGCCGAGGTGCTGGACGCGGCGACGCTCCGGCTGACCGGGCCCAACTGCCGTCTGGTGGTCACCCCTTCGGGCGGCCGGGCGATACGTGTCAGCGTGCGCCGTGGGCGTACCGAGCAGGTGACCGTACGCGGGGCCAACGCCTACCCGCTCGCCGACGTGGCGCTCGGCCGGACGACCTTCCCGACGGCGCCGCTCCCCGCCGGCATGTCCGACCCGGCGACCGCGGTCGACGGCGACCCGCACACCTCCTGGAGCCCGGGGGCCGACGGCCGTATGGTCGTCGATCTCGGGGCGCCGACGGCGATCGGCGAGATCCGGATCTCCTGGACGGGCGGACGTACGCCGTCGGCGGAGGCCGAGTTCAGCGCGGACGGCCTGTCGTACGACCCCGCCGGTACGTTCCGCACCAAGGGCCGGGTCGCGACGCTCAGCGCGAAGGGCACGGCCCGCTACGTCGCCCTGCGGATTCGGGGCCGGGGCCGTAACGACGCACGTGTGGTGGCACTTTCCGTGCTCCCCGCCAAGGAGGTGTCCCACAGGTAAGCGCCCTTAGCGCGCCCGGCGCGCCGACGACGGTCACGGCCACGGAACCTCGCCGTGGCCGTCGTTCGGCACCATGACCCAGGCGGTCGTCGGCGGCCGAAAGCCAGGCCCTACTCTTGCCGGATGCGTATCGGGGGCATCGGGGAAAGCGGTAGTGACGGCGGCGAGGGCGGCGACGCGGAGAGTTCCGCCGGGCGGCCGGGGCTCCGTGGGCGGTTGCGCCGGGCGGGGAAGTATCAACTCCTCGCGCTGGGAACGGCGTTCGTGGTGCTGGTGGCCGCCGTCGCCGTCGTGGTGGCCGTCACCGGTGACGAGGACGGCGAGAAGTGCCACGAGGTGCCGGCGTCGGTGCGGGCACTCGCCGACGATCCCGCCGCGGCCACGAAGGCACTGGATCCCGGGGACGACCTCGACGCGATCTCGTCCGCGACGCGCCTGCTGGCGCACGACGAGGTGTGCGGTGACGGGGCCCGCGCGCTCGGCCGTGTCGTCGACGCGGGCACCCGCGCCGCGGGACCCGGCAAGCCGCACACCGCGGCGCAGGCCCGTAGCGCCTACGCGGTGGCCGCGGTCCTGAGCGGCCAGGAGATTCCGGCGGGACTGGCGCCGGGTGTGGCGCGGATGCTGGCCGAGTATGTGGTGGACGTCGGACGGGACGACGGCTTCGGCGGGAATGACGCGACCAGTCCGGTGGCCCTGCCCAACGAGGCCCTGCCCGACAAGAACGGCTTCACGGAACTCGGCCGCTTCCTCGCGCCCGGCGAGGTTCACACCAGATTCGAGTACGACGACTTCGACGCGGACACGGACATGAGGTCCCTGGTGGCCGAACTCACTGAGGACCCGGAGGCGTTCGCCGTTCTCTACGACGCCGAACGCGCCAATCTGGCCGCCTATCTGGAGCGGTTGACCGATGAGGGCGGCGACCCCGACTTCCGACCTTCCTCGGCCGACCGCGAGGCGGGTCCGACGATCTGGCCGGACAACGATCTCCAGGATCTGGCGGGCCAGGTGGGCACCCTGATGAAGCACCGCGCCAACCACACCAGGGACGGCACGATCTCCGACCTCGACGCCTTCGACCGGTCCGTGCGCCGGCACACCCGGGGCACCTTCCGCCCGGCTGAGCGGCAGCTGAAGACCCGCCTCCCGGTGGGCGACATAGCGGACCGGCCGGCGGCCGGCCCCGTGCGGGGCGATCTGATGGACGGTCGAGAGCAGATGTTCACCGTGCTGGACCGGTGGGCGGAGCAGCGCGACGTACCGGACCGACGGGCAGCCGCCATGCGGCAGTTGATGGACGACTTCTACGTACGGGGGCTGTGGCTCAGGTAGTTCAGCCGCGTCAGGAGTGGAACCGCAGCTCCGAGCAGCCGTGCCGGCGGACCTCGTCCCGCGCGAACTCCTTGAACATCCGCTCCTTGGCCGCCGTGTCGACCCCGGGGATGACCTTGCGGGAGCCGGCGTACGCGTAGTTGGCGGCCTCGCCGTCGCAGCGGGCGCTCGCGGTTCCCGGCCGGGGGACGCCGTCGTTCTCGTCCGCCGTGAGCCGGTTGCTCCAGTCGCCGTACCAGGACACGAAGGCGAGCACCGAGCCGTCCTCGGACGAACCGTCCTCACCCTTGGACATCAGCTCGCAACGCCCGGTCGGGGCAGCGGTGTTCGCGCCCACCCTGATCCGCCAGCCGCTGTCCTCCGGCAGACCGGCGCGGGACACCCAGGCGCAGTCCGTGCCCGCCGCCTCGGTCAGCGGGACCGCCGGCGGATCATCCGTGGCGGCGTCTCGTGGCAGGTCCTTCTTCGGGGGCTCGATCGTCTTGGCGCCACAACCCACCTTGTCGGAGGCCGAGTTGGTGAACGCCACGGCGGTTCGGTACGCGGCCCCCAGCGTCTTGGCGGGTATGTCCTGCCCCAGGGACGTCTGCACCAACAACTTGCGCGGCCGGCCCTGGCCGTCCTTGCCGAGATCCGGGCAGGGTACGAGGAACCGGATGGAGCCGTACTGGTCGATGAAGCCCGGCAGACTCCCGGGCAGCGGTGTCTGGCCGTCGAACCCGTCCTTGGGGAACATCGCCATGAACGCCCTGTCCTGGTCGTCGCGCCGGGTGTACGCGGACATCGCGACGGTCCGGTCCCGGTAGACCTCGTCGCCCTCGAAGGTGAGCACGCAGGAGTACGAGCCCAGCGCCTCCGTACGCTTCGACTCCGCCGACTCCAGACGGGCGTCCGCCGGCGTGAGCCCCTTCACCGCGTCGCGCGGCAGTGACCCGTCGCACGCCTGCCGGACCAACAGCCACTCCTGCGCGGACGGCGCGGCCAGATAACCGCCCAGCCCGAGCACGGCCGCAGCCACCACGGATACCTTCACCCAGCGCCGCATCGTTCCCCCGTCGCACCGGCCACCCGAAGGTGCCCTGCCCCTTTCGTACGTACCGCCGCACCTTACTCGTCGGTGCCCGGGGCCCACCGGCCGGGGAACGCCGCCGGTCCGGCGAGACGCCGGGTCGGCGCCGCTGACGCCGACCCGTCCGGAAGTGGCTGACAGGCCGGTGTCCGGCCGATCGCGCTGCCTCGGTGCGAGAGGCGTACGCCGTCAACTCGACGTACAGGCAGGTGCGGTGGCGGTGGTGTCCCTCAGCTGGTCCGGCTCGGCGGCGGCGTCCTTGGGACGACGGGGTGAGGGAGCCGGGCCGGAGCCGAGCAGCCCGGTGGCGAGGGCCGCGACCGCGAGCGCGGCGGCGCTCCAGAGCAGTGAGGTGATGCCGGCCGATTCCACGACGGTGCCGCCCAGGAAGGCGCCCAGTGCGATGGCGGCGGTGAACACACCCACGTACAGCCCGGTCACATGCTCGACACGGTGCGGTGCGGACTGGGTCATCCAGATCTGGCCGGCCACCGAGAGCCCGCCGTACGCGAGACCCCACAGGGCGACGCTGATGCCGGTGACGCCGGCGACGGTGCCGAAGAGCGCGAGCAGCGCGATCGCCGCGGCGATGCCGGCCGCCAGGCCCACCACCGTGACGCGGGCGCGCCGCGCTGCCAGGGCTCCGGCGGCGAAATTGCCCGCCAGCCCGAACACGCCGTAGACCAGCAGGACGAACGCGACGGCCCCCGGCGTGAGTTCGGTGCGCTCTTCGAGGACGGGCCGTACATACGTATAGGCGGCGAAGTGCGCGGTGACGAGGAGCACGATCAGTACCAGACCGGCCGTCACCGCGGGGATGCGCAGCAGCGGCTCGCGGACCGCCCGGTCGTCCGCGGCCGTCGGTGTGACCGGGCGGGGGAGTCGGGGCAGTGCCAGCACCAGCCCGGCGGCGAGGACCACCGCGGCGGCGGAGAGGGAGGCGAACGCGGCACGCCACCCGAAGGCGTTGCTGACCAGCGTGCCCAGCGGAACGCCGACGACCGAGGCCGCCGCGACCCCGCTGACGGCGGCGGACACCGCCAGGGCGGCGTTACGGGGAGCCACCAGGCGGGTCGCGACGGCAGCCGCCAGGCCCCACACCGCTCCCATCCCGATTCCCAGGATGATCCGGGAGACGACCAGCAGGCCGAATCCCTGTGCCACGGCGCTCAGCGCGTTGCCCGCCGCCAGCACCACCATCGCCACGGCCAGGACCACGCGCCGGTCGACCGCTCCCAGCAGCCGTGGCACGGTGGGGGCGGTGACCGCGGTCACCACCCCGGTGATGGCCAGGCTGTATCCCGCTGTACCGGGGGTGATCCGCAGGCCGTCGGCCATCGGGGTGAGCACCCCGACCGGCAGCATCTCGGAGGTCACGACCACGAACGTGCTCAGCGACAGTACGACGACCGACATCCATTGCCACGGTGTGGTGCGAGCGGGATCAGAACCGGTGGGGTGAGCCGGTGTGTGCGAGACCATGGCACCAACCAATCAGCGCCCCGGAACGGGAACAAGAGCCATTTTCTCAACGGTTGATAAGCTGGAGTAATCGATCAGGTGCCGAGGGGGCGCGATGAATCAGGTCCATGTCCAGGAGATCGAGTGTCTGCTGGTGCTGGCCGAGGAGTTGCACTTCGGCCGGACGGCCTCGCGTCTTGGCTGTTCCCAGAGCCGGGTCAGCCAGCTCGTCGCGGCCCTCGAACGCCGGGTCGGGGTACGGCTCGTGGAGCGCACCAGCCGAAGCGTGGGCCTGAGCCGGTTCGGCGCGCAGTTCGTCGACGAGGTGCGCCCGGCGTACGAGACGCTGAGCACGGTGATCACCCAGGCCAGGGAGCGCGCCGGCAGCGGCACGCTGTCCCAGGTGCGGATCGGCTTCCACGGCAGCGTGTACGAGGAGCTGACCGAGGCCTTTCGCCAGCTTCGCGCGCACCACGACGTCACGTTGGCGCTGTGCGAGATTCCGCTGGGCTCACCCTTCTCGGCCGTTCTCGCGGGCCAGGTCGACGCCGTCGTGGTCGAACTTCCCGTCAACGAGGCCGCGTTGACCACGGGATTCCGCTTTCCGCCGCAGGACCGGCTGCTCGCCGTCGCGTCGTCGCATCCGCTGGCCGCAGCAGGCGTCAACCAGGTGGATGTCGAGGAGCTGGCGGGGCTGGACATCGTCCACCCTGTCGGGGACGCCCCGGACTACTGGATGGCAGCGGGCGTGCCCCGCTCGACACCCGGTGGCGCGCCCATCCGTTCGACCGCGGGGATCACGACCGTGCAGGAGGGCCTGGCGCTCGTGGCCTCCGGCGATCACGGCATGCTGGTCTGCCGCCCGTTGGCCGAACGGGCCCTGCGCAGCGATGTTCGCTACCTGCCGATCGACGGTCTTGACGAGCCGTCACAACTGGCCCTGATCTGGCGTACCGACCGCACGACGCGGCAGCTCACCATGCTCGCGGACCTGCTCGCCAAGGCGTTCTCCCGGGAGGCGATCGCCGCGCGGCTGCCCGCGTGAGGCCGCCTCCGCCGAGCGGTGTTCGACCACAACGGCCGGGTCTCCCGGGGCACTTCGGCACCCCCGTGGCGGGCGCAACCGCCCGCGTCTCAAATGGTGAGACGTTGGGGATCAGTCCTTGCGCGGGCTCGTCGCGTGTTGCAATCCTTCAGCGCATGACCACTCTAATTCGCCCTACTGACGCGCCGTCAGATGTGTGCTGCGATGTGGTTATTCATCTCTGTTGTAGGACCTGATTACCTCTCGCGCGGTACGGTTCTCGACTGCTGTCCCTGAGGGCACCCATATTCGGAGATCCCCTGTGGAGAGATCCGTCTTCACGTGCCCATTCTTCCTCCGCTGAGGCAATGTCGCCGACGGCGTGAGTCGCGATAATCCAACCCTGTTCACAGCATTGACCTGCCACGACAACCTCTCGATCTCGTTCGGTATCAGAAGATCAAGAACGGAGTTGATTTGCCATGTGCGGAATAGCCGGGTGGATTGCTTTATCCGGACTCCCTCCCGACGCACGGGCCATCGCCGAGAAGATGAACGACGAGCACGCCCAGCGAGGCCCCGACGGGTCCGGAGTATGGCTTTCCCGTTACGCCGTGATCGCCCATCGAAGGCTGTCGGTGATCGATATCGAGAATGGCGATCAGCCGATGCTCACCCCCGCTCCGGCGGGCTCCGAGCCCCGGCTCGCACTCACCTACAACGGCGAGTTGTACAACTACCAGGAGCTTCGCCGCGAGCTGTCCTCCCGGGGCCACAGCTTTCGAACATCGAGTGATACCGAGGTAGTTCTCGCCGCCTGGGACGAGTGGGGCGCGCGTGCCGTCGAGAGATTCAACGGGATATTCTCCTTCGCGGTCTGGGACAACCGGGAAGAGACCCTGTGGCTCGTACGCGACCATCTCGGCGTGAAGCCGCTGCACTACCACCACGACGGTGACAGCCTGATCTTCGGCTCCGAGGCGAAATCGATTCTCGCCCATCCGGACGTGGTCACGGCGGTCGACGAGGACGGTCTGCGGCAGCTTGTGCTGCCGTTGCTGAAATTCCCGGGCACCAACCCGTACCGGGGGATCTCGGAGGTGCTGCCCGGTCAGATACTCGAGTTCTCCAGACGCGGTGTCAGGACCGTCCGCTACTGGGACATCAGGGACTTCGTCGGCCGTCCGACCGAGGCGGACAGCCTGGAGGACGCGGTCGAGCGGCTGCGCTCGCTGCTGGACGACACGGTCGCGCGGCAGACGATCGCGGACGTCCCGCTGTGCACCTTTCTCTCCGGCGGCCTGGACTCCTCGGTCGTCACCGCGATCGCCAACCGCCTGCCCGGACGCGGCGGGGTGAGTTCGTTCTCCGTGGACTTCACGGACGCGGCGGGCTCGGCCGACTCGCGGTCCGCGCTCGACCGCCGGTACGCGCGGGAGGCGGCGGACCACATCGGTTCGCTGCACTCCAACATCGTGCTGGACAGCACACTGCTCGCCGGCGGCGATGTCCGCGATGCCACCGTACGGGCGCGGGACCTGCCCAACGGGTTCGGCGACCTCGACATGAGTCTTCTCCTGCTCTGCCGTGAGGTACGCAGGCACGCCACCGTCGCGCTGTCCGGTGAGGCGGCCGACGAGATCCTGGGCGGCTATCTGTGGTTCCACGATCCGCGCGCGGTATGGGCGCAGACGTTCCCGTGGATGGCGGACAGCCCGGCCCACGGCTATCTCCACCAGCGTGTGCTGGACACGATCGACCCCGATCTCGCCAGGGCGCTGCGACTTGACGAGTATCTGCGTGACGAGTACGCCACCGCGCTCGGCGGGCTCTCGTTCGACCCCGCGCTGAGCAAGGAGGAGCGGCGGCACCGGGAGATCATCTATCTCGCCACCTCCTACTTCCTGCCGATGCTGCTGGACCGCAACGACCGGCTGAGCATGGCCAGCGGCCTTGAGGTGCGTGTTCCGTTCTGCGATCACCGGATCGTCGAGCACCTGGTGACGCTGTCGCAGCACATCCACAACGCGGGCGGCCGGGAGAAGGGCGTGCTGCGCGACGCGGCGCGTGATCTGCTCCCGGTGGGTGTGCTGGAGCGCAAGAAGTCGCCCTATCCGACCACGCCCGATCCGGACTACTCACGCAGGCTCGAAGAGCAGGTCGTCGAGGTCCTCGCCGATCCGCCCGACGGCCTCGGGGACATCTTCGCCGCGCGTGTGCTGGCGCCGGGCCAGGTCACCGACTCGGCGCGGTCACACGGCCTGGTGAGCAACTTCGAAGGCGAAGTCGTTCTGAACTTCGCCTCCTGGCTGCGGCAGTACTCCCCAAAGCTGGCGATCTGAGCCGGCCGGTCCGCGGCTGCCGACGCCGCACCCACCCACTCCGTCGGTAAATCCGGCTTCTCCTTGTCCGTAGAACCATTTAGCGATGCCCGGGAGCGTTTCTTGTCCACCTCTCATGTCCAACAGCAGACCCGTGACCATCTCTGGCTGCACTTCACGAATCACGCGAAACTCGCCGCCGGCGGCGAGGTCCCCGTCATTACCCGCGCGGAGGGCGCGTACCTCTGGGACGACAAGGGACGCCGTTTCCTGGACGGCCTTTCCGGACTGTTCGCCGTCAATGCCGGCCACGGTCGGCCCGAACTCGCGGAAGCAGCCGCGAGACAGATCCGCGAACTCGACTACTTCCCGATCTGGAACGCCGTTCACCCGCGCGCCGCGGAACTGGCCGAGGCGCTGGCGGAACGGGCGCCGGGTGATCTGAACCGTGTCTTCCTCACGAACAGCGGAAGCGAGAGCGTCGAGACGGCGTGGAAACTCGTCAAGCAGTACTACAAGGCCATCGGGCAGCCCGGCCGGCACAAAGTGATCAGCCGCACCATCGCCTACCACGGAACCACCCACGGCGCCCTTTCCATCACCGCTCTCCCCGGACTGCGGGCACCTTTCGAACCACTCGTTCCGAGCGGCCACAAGGTGCCGACCACCGATATCTACCGCGCTCCTGAGTATCTGCGGGACGACGAGATCGCCTTCGGCCGCTGGGCGGCGGACCGGATCGCGGAGGCGATCGAGTTCGAAGGACCGGAGACCGTCGCCGCGATCTTCCTTGAGCCCGTGCAGAATTCAGGTGCGGCGATCCCGCCGCCCCGGGGCTATTTCGAGCGCGTCCGCGAGATAGCCGACCGCTACGGAGTCGTTCTCGTCGCCGACGAGGTCATCACCGCCTTCGGCCGTATCGGTGACTTCTTCGCGAGCAACCGATTCGGGATCGCGCCCGATGTCATCACCGGTGCGAAAGGGATCACGTCCGGATACATTCCGGCCGGCGCGACCATCGTCAGCGACCGCCTGTTCGAGCCTTTCACGAAGAAGGAGAACACCTTCGTGCACGGCCTGACCTTCGGCGGGCATCCGGTCGCCGCCGCGGTAGGGCTGGAGAACATCGCGATCTTCGAACGCGAGAAGCTCAACGAGCAGGTCCGCGCCAACGAGGACCTGTTCCGCTCGACGCTGGACAAGCTGCGCGACCTGCCGATCGTCGGCGACGTACGCGGCGCCGGGTACTTCTGGGGTGTCGTGCTGGTGAAGGACAAGCACACCCGGGAGCCCTTCGCCCCGCAGGAACGACGCCGCCTCCTCGACGAACTGCTGGCGCCGGCGCTGCACGAGGCCGGGCTGCACGCCCGCCTCGACGAGCGCGGCGACCCCGCGATCCTCCTGGCGCCCCCGGCCGTCATCGGCCCGCCCGAGTTCGACTTCATCGAGCAGGCGCTGCGCGCGGTTCTCACCCAGGCGTGGGAGAGGTTCTGAGGCGTGACAGGGACCTCGCAACCAGTACTGCCTCCGGTCGCCCTGCCGAAACGGCCGACGGCACACCGCTCGACGGCCGCGTACGTACTGCGCCGCTGCGGCTACTTCGTCGTCGTGGTGTTCTCGGTGTACACACTGTCGTTCTTCCTGCTCTACGCGCTCCCCAGCGACCCGGTCGCGCTCATGCTCGAACGCCGGTCGGCAGGTGCGGGAGGCGGCACACCGGAACAGGTCCAGGCACTGCGCGAGCAGTACGGGCTCGACCGGCCCCTGCTGATCCGCTACGTCGAGACGCTGGGACAGTTCCTGCGCGGCGCCCCGGGTACGTCCTTCCAGTCGGGCAGGCCGGTACCGCAGACCATCGCGGCGGTGGCCCCGAACACGCTCGGCCTCGCCGCCGCGGCGCTCGCCATCGCCGTACCGTTCTCGCTCACGCTGGCGCTGGTGACCTCGTGGCGCCGCGACAGCGCCGTTCACCGGATTCTCGTGAACGTGCCCGCCGTGGTCGCCGCGATCCCCGCCTTCTGGCTCGGTCTGCTGCTGCTTCAACTCTTCTCGTTCACCCTGGGCTGGGTGCCTTCGGCGGGCGGAACCGGTCTGTCCGCGCTGGTGCTGCCCGCTGTCGCGCTCGCCCTGCCGGTTTCGGCGTCGCTGACGGCGGTCCTCGTACGGAGCCTGGACCAGGCCGGGCAGGCGGAGTTCGTCGAGCTTCTGCGCGCACGGGGGCTGTCCCGGGGCCGGGTGTATGTCGTCCATGTGGCGCGCAACGCGCTGCTTCCCTTCGTGACGCTGACCGGACTGACCGTCGGCGGGGTGCTGGTCGGCACCGTCATCACGGAGACGGTGTTCGCGAGAGCCGGGCTCGGACGGCTGCTCGCCTCGTCGGTTGAGACGCAGGACGCGCCGGTGATCCTCACGATCGCGGTGCTCGCCGCCCTGGTCTTCGCCGCGACCAACCTCGCCGTCGACCTTCTGTATCCGGTGCTCGACCCGCGGACGCGCCGACAGAGCAAGGGAGCACACGCGTGACCGTGACAGCCGTCCCTCACCAAGGCCCGCGCAAAGGACCTGCCGACGGTCCTCACGGCGGTCCTCCCGAAGGACCTCGCACAGGATCGCGAACGCGCGCACACGTTCCGTGGATCGCGCTGACCGTCCTCGCAATCGTCACCGTCGCCGCGCTGCTGCCCGGGGTCGTGGCACCTCGGGACCCACTCGCACAGGATGTCGCCCAGCGCCTGCGCCCGCCGTCGACCCAGCATCTCTTCGGCACGGACGAACTCGGCCGCGATCTGTTCAGCCGGGTCATCCACGGCGCCCAGGCGAGCCTGTCGATCGCGCTGCTCGCGCTGGTCTTCGCCCTCGGCCTCAGTGTCCTCATCGGCCTGACGGCCGGCTACTTCGGGGGCGCCGCCGATCGCGTACTGATGGCCGCCGTCGACGTACTGCTCGCCCTGCCCTCGCTGCTGCTCTCGCTGCTCATCGTCTCCGGACTGGGCACCGGACCGGTCAACCTCGCCGTCGCCGTGGGCATCGCCTCGGTCCCGGCCCTGGCCCGTGTCACACGCGCCGAAGTGCTGCGCGTGAGCGCGGCGACCTTCGTCGAGGCGGCGCGCGGCTTCGGGCTGCCCCGCCGCCGCATCCTGGCGCGGCACGTCCTGCCCCACGCGCGCGGCCCCGTCACCGCGCTGGGCGCGCTGGAACTGGCGACGATCGTCCTCTCGGTCTCCGCCCTCAGCTTTCTGGGATACGGCACGCAACCGCCCGACCCGGAGTGGGGAAGCCTCATCGCGGGAGGCCGGGACCACTTCGCGACGGCGTGGTGGCTGACCACACTTCCCGGAGCGGTCCTCGCGGTCGTCGTACTCGCGCTGCACCGCGTGGGTCGCATGCGCGGCGCGTCGGAAGCGGGGCCCGTATGACCTCCGCCGTCGAAGCGGCCAAGACCGCCGACACGCTGCTGCGGCTCGAAGGCCTCCGGGTCGTCTACCCGGACCACCGGGGCCAGGCCGGCACGGTCGCGGTCGACGGTGTGTCCCTCACGGTGCCCCGGGGCCGGACCGTCGCCGTCGTCGGCGAGTCGGGCTCCGGAAAGTCCACGACCTTGCACGCGCTGCTGGGACTGACACCCCGTGCGGCACATGTCAGCCTTCAGCGGCTTGAGTTCGGCGACGGCCCCGATGGTCTCCGCCGTATCGACGATCCCCGTGCGCTGCGCGGCCGGTCGGTCGGACTCGTCCCCCAGGACCCGGTCCGCGCGCTGGATCCGCTGATGCGGATCGGGGCCCAGTTCGCCGAGTTGCACCGGCACTTCCTGGGCCTCACCGACAAGGCGGCGAGCCGCGCCGCCACGGTCGCCGCGCTCGAAGCCGTCGGTCTCGACCGGCCCGAACTGCGGCTGCGCCAGTACCCGCACGAACTCTCCGGAGGCCAGCGGCAGCGCGTCCTCATCGCCCTCGCGCTCGTCGGGGAGCCACGCCTGCTGCTGGCCGACGAACCGACGTCCAACCTGGACACCACCGTCCAGCGGCTCGTCCTCGACCTCTTCGACGAGGTGCGGACGGCGCGCGGCCTGTCGCTGCTGCTGGTCACGCACGACATCGCCGTGGCGGGGGAGCGCGCGGACCATCTGCTCGTGATGCGCGCCGGACGCGTCGTGGAGTCCGGGCCGACCCAGGACGTCCTCGGCGACCCGAAGCATTCGTACACCCAGCAGCTTCTGACCTCCCTGCCCAGCGCGCTGCCCGCCCGCCCGGCGCCGCCCGTGCCCGCGTCTGCGCCCGCGTCCGTGCCTGCGTCCGTACCCGCGCCCGCGTCCGTGCCCGCGTCCGCTCCGGAGGTCGTACTCGAAGCGCGTGACCTGGCCAAGTCGTTCGACAACGGCAAGGGCCACGAACGTGTCGACGCCGTACGGGAAGTGAGTCTCACCCTCCACCGGGGACGGACCCTCGCGGTCGTCGGCGAGTCGGGTGCGGGGAAGTCCACACTGCTGCGCCTGCTCACCGGGCTGGAGCGGGCGGACGGCGGAACCGTGCTGCTGGACGGCGTGGAGCAGCGCCACGGCCGGCGGGCCCGCGCGGCCTTCGCCCGCCGGGTGCAGCTCGTCTACCAGAATCCGGCGCGCAGTCTGAACCCGTCGCTCTCCGTCGGGCGCGCCATCGCGGAACCGCTGGAGGCGCACCGTATCGGCAGCGCCGGTTGGCGCGCCCAGCGTGCCAGGGACCTTCTCGAACAGGTCGAACTACCCGCCGCCTTCGCGGAACGCCGCCCGGCACAGCTCTCCGGCGGGCAGGCGCAGCGCGTGGCGATCGCCCGAGCCCTCGCTCTCGACCCGGACGTCGTGGTGCTCGACGAGCCGGTCTCCGCCCTCGATCAGGCGGTGCGGTTCGCCCTGCTCAAACTCCTCGGTGAACTCCAGGAACGCCTCGGCCTCGCCTATCTGCTCGTCTCGCACGACCTCGGTGTGGTGCGCGCCGTCGCCGACGAGGTGATCGTCATGCACCGCGGCCGGGTCGTGGACCGCGGGGCCACCGAGGCCGTGTTCTCGACCCCCGCCAGCCCTTACACCCGGGCGCTGCTGGACGCGGTGCCCGCCCTTCCGCCAACTTCCCGCCTCTCCTCCGAGCCCTCCGACGCCTCTCACGCCTCCCGCACCTCTCACGCCTCCGGTGCCTCCCCGGCGCTCTCCTTCTCTCCGCGTTCCTCTCAAGACAGGACCTCATCCACATGATCCGCGCGACCCTGACGCGCTCGTTCGCCGCCTGCGGAGCCGCCGCGCTCCTGCTGACCGGCTGCACGGGCGGAGCCGACTCCTCCGGCGACACCGCGCATCTGCGCGTCGCCTACGGCTGGTACCCGACCTGCTTCGACTACGCGCAGTCCAACCCGTACGCGATCTTCGGCAGACAGGTGCTGGACACGCTGCTGAGCCACAATCCCAGCACCGGCGAGCTGGAACCGTATCTGGCCGAGTCCTGGCGGAGTCTGGACGGCGGACGCGCCTACGAGTTCACGATCCGCGACAACGTGACCTTCAGCAACGGCGAGAAACTGACCCCGCAGGTCGTCGCGGACAACTTCGAGACGCTGTGGGAGCTGGCCGAGCAGGGAGTCTCCCCGACACCCGGTGCCTATCTCCGTGGGTACGACCACGCCGAGGCCCTCGGCGGTCAGAAGGTACGGGTCGAGTTCAAGGAGCCCAACGCGGGGTTCCTCCAGGCCAACACCGAGGGCCAGTTCGGGATCATCGCTCCCGAGTCCCTCGCGAAGAGTCCGAAGGAGCGCTGCGCGGAGGGCACGATTGGCTCGGGGCCGTACGTCCTGCGGGAGGCGGTCCAGGACGAGCGCGTCGAGTACGTCAGACGTGAGGGCTACGACTGGGCCCCGGCCGTGTTCGGGCGTACGGGCGCGTCCGCGCTCGACCGGGTCACGGTCCAGATCGTGCCCGAGGAGAGTCTGCGTGCCGCCGGCGTCCTGGCGGGGGAGTACGACCTCGCGTACTCGATGACCGAGACCGGGCTCGCCCAGGCCAAGAACCAGGACGGTGTCAAAGCCGTCCTCGCCCCCAACCGCGGTGTGGTGAACAACTTCGTCACCAACACCTCCGACCCCGTCCTCGCTGACCCCTCCGTACGGCAGGCGATCCAACTCGGCATCGACCGGGACGAGTTGGTGGACACGTTCTACGGCGAGGGGGTCGAGCCCGCCACCGACGTCGTCTCCCGCGGCCATCCCTTCTACACGGATCACAGCGCGTTGCTCGGCTACGACCCCGCCCGCAGCCGCTCGATCCTCGACGACGCCGGCTGGGTGAAGGGCGCCGACGGTGTCCGGGCCAAGGACGGCCGGCGGTTGGAGCTGACGCTGACCTACGCGAGCACCGACATCGGATCGGCGGCCTCCGGCTGGGAGTACGTGAAGAGCGGCCTCGCCGACATCGGCGTCGCGCTTGAGCTGAAGCAGGTGTCGGAGGCGGAGCAGGCGGACCTGCGCGAGTCCGGCGACTGGCAACTCGCGGTCTACCAGGGGGCGAGCCGTGGCGACGCCGACGGGATCGCCGCGTTCTACTCCACGCGGCTCTCGACCTGGGACGGGCAGACACCCCGGCCGGAGGTCGACGGCCCGCTCGCCGAGCAGGCGGCCACGGTCGATCCGAGGAAGCGACGCGCCCTGGTGGACAAGGCCGTGACGGCGATCATCGAGCAGGCGTACGGGATACCGCTCTTCGACTCCGCGCAAGTACTGCTGGTGCGTACGTCGGTGCGGGACCTCACCTTCCCGATCAACTCCTGGGAGCCGATTCTCTACCGCGTCCAGAAGAGCTGACGGACCCGCGCACGCGCCGGCCGCCACGAGCGGCCCGCGCGGACCATCGAGAGGAAACGATGACCACCTCGTCACCCACCGGCACCGTGTCGGCCACCGCCGGACGGCGGCGGGGCCGCGCACCGACCCTCCTGCTCAACGCCCAGTATCTGCCGTCGAGTCGGGACTGGCGGACAGCCGAAGGCAGAGCCGATTCCCCTTTCCGGCTGGACACTTTCGTACGGGAGGCGCGGCAGGCTGAAGCCGCCGGCTTCGACGCGCTGTTCCAGGCGGACTTCTCGGGTGTGAACCGGGCCGGTCTGCGTTCGGGGCCGCCGCTGACGGCATTCGAGCCGTTCCAGGCCGCCGCCGTCATCGCGAGCGCCACGACACGGATCGCGGTCATGCCGACCGTGTCCACGCTCCACACCCACCCGTCCGCGTTCGCACGCGCTCTCGCCAGTCTGGACCGGATATCGACGGGCCGGGCCTGGGTCAATGTCGTCTCCTCCTTCCGGCCGGGTACGGCGATCGGCGTACGGCGCCAGGTCCCGCACGCGCACCGCCACGCGCAGACCGAAGAGTTCGTCCAGGTCGCCAGGGCCCTGTGGGCGAGTTGGCCGCCCGAGGCGAACACCCCTGACCTGACGACGGACCGCTTCGTGCGCGAGGACCTGATCACCGACGTCGACCATCACGGCGAGTTCTACGACCAGTCGGGGCCCATCGACATGGCGCCGTACTCGTCCGCGTTCCCGTTCACACTCCAGGCCACGTCGTCACTGGCCGGGCTGCGCCTGGCGGCCCGTACCGCCGACGGGGTCTTCGCCGGCACACCGACCCTGGGCGCGGCGAAGGAACTGCGCCGCATCCTCGGCGAGGAAGTACGGCGGGCCGGCCGGGCGGCGGACAGTGTGGCCCTGCTGCCGGGCTGCTACATACGTATCACCGAGACCCGCGAGGAGGCCGAGCGGCTGTCGCACGAGCGGCACCGGAGTGTTCGCGCGCCCGGTGGACAACACGTACTCGCACAACTCCGGGCGCGCTTCCCGGAATTGCGCCTGGACGGGGTGAGTCCGGCCGACCGGCTGCCTTCCGATGTGATCGCGAAGGACCCGGACGAGGTGTTCGCCGCCTTCGGGTCGCGCTATCTGCCTGTGTGGGATCTCGCCCAGGACCCCGGGAAGACGGTGGCCCAGTTCGCGGCCGAGGCGGTCGCGCTCAGCGAGCACGCGACCTTCACGGGCACGCCCGAGCAGATCGGGGACGAGTTGCGCCGCTGGTACGACGAGGGCGGCGTCGACGGGTTCCAGACGATCCTCGGAAACGACTTCGACGCACTCTGCGCGCGGGTCGTCCCCCGATTCCGCGGCGCCGACGCGCGCGCCCGCAAGGAGTCACGGGAGAGCCCCTGAGAACCACGCCCTCCGATCAGAAGAGCCATGAGACCACCGAAAGGCATGAACCACCCATGACCGAACGCGAACAGACCTCGATACCCCTCGCACGCGCCCATGCGGACACCACCTCCGACACCACACGCCGCAGCGCCTTATGGAAACGCCGCCTCTTCGAGGCGGAGGCCGGCCTGACGCGTTTCCTGGTCGAGGCGAGGGCGGGCGTGCACATGCAGGAACTCCTTCAGGTCAAGCACGCCATCTTCGAGTCGCTGCCGACGACCGACGCCGAACCGGAGTGGAAAGCGGCGTTCTTCCGGGGGCAGGCCCTGATGGAACAGTTCGTGGTGGCCCACTTCGGCCACCACGACCTCGCGACATGGGCCACGACGAACAGCACGATCTACGCGGCCGTCGACCCCGCTCCGAAACACGATGCCTGCGTACCGCTGGAGCGCCTTGACGCCCAGGCCGATCTCTACGGCTCCGACACCGAATGGGTCGAACACGGCGCCGGCCGCTCGGTCCTGCGGATACGGCACTGCTCCATCTGGGACTACCGGGAGATCGCCCGCAGCCGCGGGGTCACGATCACCCTCCGGTCCCCTTGCGAATACTGCGTGCCCGCGACCACCGGAATGATCACCAACAAGGGGCTCGGCGCCACACACGAACTCACCAAGGATCAGGACGGCAACGGCTGCGTCTGGACCGCCTCGCGGAACCCCGCCCGCCCCGCCGAGGGCCCCCGAGCCGCTTCCGAAGGATGATCCCCATGACTGGACAGACCGGACTCGATCCGACCCCGCCCGCGGAGACGGACTGGGACCACTTCCGTGGCCTCCCCGCCCGGCAACAGCCCAACTGGCCCGACCTGGCGGCACTCCGCGCCGCCGTCCGCTCGCTCCCGCGGCGGGACCTCGTGAGCCGTGCGGATGTCGACGACCTCACCTGCGAACTCGCCAACCTGGACGCGGGCGGCGGACTGATCCTGCAACTCGGGCACTGCGTCGAGGACATCGAATCCGATGTGGACGCCGACACCCGCAACATGATCGCTTTCCTGACACATTTCCGGTCCCATCTGCGCAGCCGTACGGGCCGGCACGTCGTGGGCGTCGGGCGTCTCGCCGGGCAGTACGCCAAACCCCGCTCACAGGACCATGAAGTCGTGGGCGGATTGACACTGCCCAGCTTCCGCGGCCCCATCGTCAACTCCCCGCTTCCGAACGCGCAGGCGCGCCGGCCGTCACCGGCACGCATCGCGCTGGCGCACACCGCCGCGCAGGCGTCCTACGCGGCGATTGCCGACTACCACCGCGCGACCGCGAACCTCGATCCGATCTGGACGAGTCACGAGATGCTGTTGCTGGAGTACGAACTCGCCTTCCTGCGCCGAGGCGACTCCGGCCTCTCCGACTCCGATCTCAATTCCGGCAACCACCTCGCGACCGCCCACTGGCCCTGGGTCGGAGCGCGTACCCGCAACCGCGACGGGGCGCACATCGCCGTCGCGGCCACCTTGAACAACCCGGTCAGTGTGAAGATCGGACCTGATGTCTCACCGGACGAGGCGGCGGAACTCGCGGTCACACTCAATCCCCACGACAAGCCCGGCAAGCTCACCTTCATCGCCCGGATGGGCCACCGGGAGATTGAGCGGCTGCGGCCCCTGGTACGGAGCGTGCACCGGCGGATCGAGCATGTGCACTGGGTCAGCGATCCGATGCACGGCAACACGGTCACGAGCGCCCGCGGCTTCAAGACCCGCCATGTCGAGCACATCATCGCGGAGCTGACGTGGTTTCAGAAGATCGTCATCGACAGCGGCCGGCGGCCCGCGGGTCTACACCTCGAAGCGACACCCGAGGACGTGTACGAGTGCACGGAGAACGGGGACGAGCCGCGCGACCCCGCCCGCTACCGCACGCTGATGGATCCCCGCCTGAACCCCCAGCAGACGGCGCGGGTTCTCAGCCACTGGTTCGTGTGAATCGACGCGAGTCCCCGGAACAGGAGAACCTCATGACACGTTCGCTCCTCGAACTCGAACTCGAACTCGACGCGGAACTTGACCCCGAACTCGAACCCGAATCCAAGAACGCCGCGACGGTCGACCCCGACGAGTATCTGCGGGCCGCCCTGCGCTGGCACTTCTCGGAAGAGACCGGTTCCCCGCTGTGGCTGTCCCTCGCCGGGCAGCTCGGCTTCGACCCCGTAACGGACATCCGTTCCTTCGCCGACCTCGGCAGATTCCCGGACATCGCCGCGCACCTGCGGGACAGGCCGGTCGAAGACCTCCTGCCGAGAGGCCTGGCGCACGAACCGGTCCCGTCGGTGTTCGAGACCGGTGGCACCACCGGGTCCCCGAAGCGACTCCTCTACACCGAACGCTGGGTCCGGCGGACCCTCGGATGGAAGACGGCCGAGCTGCGGAAGGCGGGATTCCCCGCCGGTGAGCCCTGGCTGGTGGCGATGCCCTCCGGCCCGCACGCGTTCGGGCACACCACCCGCCTCCAGGCGAAGGCACTGGGGTCCGTCCTGCACACCGTGGACCTCGACCCGCGCTGGGTGAAGAAGCTGGTGTCCTCGGGCGGCAGCCCCGACACCTACCTCACTCATCTCATCGACCAGCTCGGCCACATCATCCGTACGCAGAACATCGGCGCCCTCACGACCACTCCACCGATCTTCTCCGAACTCCTCCTGCACGACGAGCTGACGGACCGGTTGCGCCGCACGCTCAAGTACCTCGCCTTCGCCGGCGCGCACCTCGACGAGGACACGTACGACCTCATCGCGGACGCCCTGCCCGGCACCGTCATCCAGAACATCTACGGCAGCACGATGGTGCTGACCACGGCGAAGCCACGCGTCGGCACCGAGGGGGCGTCCGCCGTCTACGACGGCTACCCGCCCTTCGTCGTCTTCGCGGTCCTCGACCCCGAGACCCGGTGGCCCGTGGCGTACGGCGAGCGGGGGCAGGTGCGCATGACGCACATCAGCAGCGGGGTGTTCGTCCCGAACAACCTGGAGAGGGACTCGGCGATCCGTCTGCCCGCCGCCGACGGAGGCGTGGGCGACGCCATCGGCTCGCCCCGGCCGCTCGCCGCCTTCGACGGGGAGCCCGTGATCGAGGGGGTGTACTGATGACGGCCGTGGCCGACTCCGCCGCTCCGAGCGCCGAGACGAACATCATCGAGCTACCTCTTCTGACACACCGCGGGGCGCACAGCACGCGTGCGCGCGAGACCGTGTACGGCGTGGACGGCCGTCCGCTCGCCTCCCTCTCACTCGCCCCGGACCTCCTCGTCTCGCAGACCCTTCTCGCCCAGCGACGCGCCGCCTCACTGCCCGCGCACGAACGCGCCGAACGCCTGGCGGAGGCGTCACGGCGGTTCCTGGACGACCGGCTGGGCGGGCTGTCCTTCGCGGAGCACTGCCGTCACGTCAACCGAGTGTCCGGGCACAACGTGCCGCTGACGGAGCGGATGAGCCGCGCCGTCGCCGTGGCGATCGCCGAAGCGCCCTCGCGCGCCGACCGGGCGAGACCGAACGGCTCGCTCCGCTCCTGGCGGGAGGTCACCGAAGGCGCCGGGAGCGGCATCTGGGTACGGCGTGGCGAGACACTCGCCGCCGTCCTGTCGGGCAACGCGCCCACGATCCAGAGCGGCTGGCTCCAGGCCCTCGCCCTCGGGTACCGGGTCGCGGTGCGCCCCTCGCGCCGTGAACCGTTCACCGCCCACCGGACCGTCCTCGCGCTCAGGGCGGCCGGGTTCCCCGCCACCAGCGCCGTCTGCCTCCCGTCCACGCACGCCGGGGTGCCGACGCTGCTGCGCCGCGCCGAACTCGCTCTTGCGTACGGGGGCGACGACATCGCGTCCAGATACGGTACGTCGCCGAACGTGAAGGTCGCGGGCCCCGGCCGCTCCAAGACCCTGGTCACCCGCGACCATGTGTCGTCCGGGACGGTGGACGTCGTCGCCCACTCCGTCGCGGCCCTGTCCGGCGCGGCGTGTGTGAACACGACCGCGGTGCTGGTCGAGGGCGACCACCTGCGGTTCGCCCGGGACCTCGCCGGCACGCTCACGGCACAGGCCGACGGCCTGCGGACCACGGAAGGGCACCTCGGGCCGCGCGTACGCCAGGAGACGGCGGACGCGCTGATCGGGTACCTGGAGCGGAACGCGTCCCGCGCGCACGCCGAGATACCTCTCAAGGAGGTGGTGACACCGCATCCGGACGGCGGTGTGGTGCTGGGCCCTGCGGTGTTCACCGTCACGGACCCCTACGACAGCCTCCTCGCCGCCGAACTGCCCTTCCCCTGCGTCTGGGTCGCGCCCTGGAGCCGAGCGGATGGCGTTGGTCCGCTGCGCGACTCGCTGATCGTCAACGCGATCACCGGGGACACGGATCTCGTCGCCGCGCTCCTGAGCGAACCGGGCGTGGGCAACGTGTACGTGAACACGCCGACCACGCACAGCGACGGAAACCTTCCGCACGAGGACTACATCGGCGATTTCCTCATGCGGAACAAGGCGGTGGCGCGTGACCTGGCCCCGCGGGATGCGGAGCGTGCCGGGCGGTAGCCGGTCCGGGGGCACGGGGTGGTGATCGCGTGGTCGCCGTCGGGGTGCCGAAAGACCGTGGCCGCATGCCGCCGCTCGATCAATTGTGTTGACCGGCAACGGTCTTGGAGTGGGAGCATCGCCTCGGCCGGTGTCAACGGGGGACGGTGAGCGATGGCTGGCGCGGACGTGACGCGTGATGACCCGCGGGTGAAGGAGACCTCGTTCGGTCCGCCGTTGTGGACAGCGGATTTCCGGCTGTTCTTCGGCGCCCGCACCATGTCCTTGCTGGGCGATGCCATGCTCCCCGTCGCGATCACCGCCGCGGTGCTCCGGGCGGGGTACGGGGCGAGTGGGGTGGGCTACGCCCTCGCCGCGCTCGTGGCGCCGTTCGCCGCGCTGATCATCTTCGGCGGGGTGATGTCCGACCGCTTCGGCGCCCGGCGGCTGATGGTCCTCTCGGACGTCGCGCGGCTGTGCTCGCAGGGAGCGCTCGCGCTGCTGTTCCTGCTGGGTACGCCGCAGTTGTGGCAGATTCTGGCGCTGCTGGCCCTGATCGGAGCGGGCGGCGCGCTCTTCCAGCCCGGAGTCGCCAGCATCACCCCGCTCATAGCCCAGGACGTGCAGAAGGCCAACGCCACCCTCCGTGTCTCGGAGTCCATCACCGTCGTCATCGGACCGTCTCTGGCGGGCCTCCTGCTGGTGGTCTCCTCACCGGCGGCAGTGGTCGCCCTCGACGCTTTGACCTACGCGGGGAGTGGTGTCTGCCTGCTCCTGCTCCGCTCGGTCCCGATGGGCCCAGCCGAACGGCAGGCCAAGACGTCGTTCCGGGCCGATCTCGTCGAGGGATGGCGGGAGTTCCGGTCCAGGACCTGGCTGTGGAGCGTCATCGTGGTCTTCATGCTCTGGCAGCTTGCCGGGGCCGGCCCGGCCATGACGCTCGGCAACAGCTCGCTCGTCACTGACCACGGCGCATCGGTGTTCGGCATGGTCATGTCGTCCCTCGGAGCGGGCAGCGTACTGGGCGGGCTCCTCGCGATCAGGCTCCGCCCGCGGTATCCACTTCGCGCCGGTGCCCTCTCCATGATCCTCTGGGCGCCCATGCCGTTGAGTGTCGCGCTCGGCCTTCCCGCACCGCTGATTGCCGGGTGTTACGGGGTGAGCGGCGTGGGCATGGCGTTCTGGATCGTCATGTTCCACACGAGCGTGCAGACCCACATCCCGCAGGACGTCCTCGGCCGGGTGCACGCGTACGACGCGGCCGGGTCACTGGTGATGAAGCCGGTCGGGCAGGCGGCGGCGGGACCGCTCGCGCTCGTCGTGGGGGCCGTGCCGCTGCTGTACGTGTCCACGTCCATGGCCCTCGTCGCCTGCGCCCTGCTGCTGGCGATCCCGGCCGTGCGCGGTCTGAGGAGCGTGGAGCGCGGTCGATGAGGCCGGGCTCTCCTGGCGTACGGACACTTCCGCCTCCCCGTCCACCGAGTTCGCCGGTGGCCTCAAGTCTTCCCTGTGGCACACCCGCCCGGTCGGCGGGCCAGGAAGCACCGGATCCCGGTGCCATGGAGGAGAGTGGGAGGCCAGGATGGACAGTCCGATCCGGCTGTACATGTCGATGTCGCTCGACGGCTTTGTCGCGGGCCCGGACGATCGGCCCGGGCAGGAGCTGGGACGCGCCGGCGGACGGCTCTTCAACTGGCTCGACGACCGGAAGTCCGAAGGCCCGAGCGGCCAGGTCTACGGCGAGGCGCTGGCGACCCTCCGGGCCGGGCAGATCGACGAGATGGAGATCCATCTGATTCCGGTCCTCCTCGGGGAGGGCCGGCGGCTGTGGTCCTTGATCTCTGGTCCGGGCCGTCGTTCAACGCGCGGGCGCCGCCGTCACCGGAGCAGGGCGCCGCGCAGAGTGACCCCGTGCCGGGTGCGCAGCCGCCGGAGCTCCCACATCGCGACAGCGGTCACGGCCAGCGGCGGGCCGAGGGTGAGTACCGTTCGCGCCGCGAACGGCGCGCTCTCGTACGCGCCCCTGGCCAGGTCGAACAGGGCCAGCTCCCACACCAGCAGGATCGTCAGCACGGGCGGGACCGTCTCGTGGATGTCGGCCGTCCGGAAGACGTGCACGAGCGACTGGGCGAGCCCGTACAGCACGAAGGGACACAGCGAGAGAAGAAACCAGAAGGCCATGACGACGGTCAGAACCCCGGTCAGGTCCGCCGTCAGGTGATCGTTCGGGTCATAGCCGTTCGCCGTGAGGAGCCGGGGCACGGTGAAGATGATCAGCAGCACGAACAGCGCCGCCACGGGCCCGCCGACGCGGCGCAGCAGCATCCGACGGTTGGGCGGGCGGGCCGCCGCGACGAATCCGGCGACGACCAGCGGAAGGCTCGCCACCAGGAGGATGAACGTCGACTTCGCCTGGTTCATGCGGTCGTCGAGCACGGCGTCCGCGCCGTTCGCCACGTCGTAGAACTCCAGCGTCCAGATCGCGACGGCCAGGCCGACCACCGTCCGAATGATCTGGATCTTCCTGATCACCGGATCCTGGACCCGGTCGGCCCGCGACGGCTTGAAAACGCGGCGCCCCACGCCGAACGGATTGAACAGGCCGAAGAACGTCATCCGCGCCGCGGGCACCCCGCCGGCGCCTCCACTACCGCTCATCGTTTCTGCCCCCCGGCGGTGATGGTCTGTAAGTCCCCTCGGGGGGACGTCAGGAGTGCGAACCCGGTTCCCGGATCTCGTCGGCGTCGAGCCGGGGGCGGCTACGACTTCTTGGCCGCCCGCGCCCGGTGGGCCGCGACCGTCGTGCGGCTCGCGCACGCGTTGGAGCAGAATCGGCGTGTCCGGTTACGCGACTGGTCCGCGAAGTAGTTCCCGCACCCGGCCGCGGCGCACCGCCCCAGTGTCACCGCCGGATCCCCGGCCGCGACCAACGCGAGTTTGGCGGCGATCAGTTGGCCGACCCAGCGCTTGGCCGGGGTGCCGTTACGGCTGAAGTGCACGTGCCAGCCGTCGTGGCCGTCGTGGTCCGACAGGTGCATCTCCGGCGGGTAGTCGCGCAGCAGGCGGTGCGTGGCCTCGGGGGCGGCGCCGTCGACCGACTGCGCCAGGGCCGACCGTACGAGGTCCGGCAGGTCGCCGTAGTCGCCGCCGGGCGGCGGTGTGATCTCGTGCTCCGTGAAGAACGCGGCGACCAGTTCGCCGCGTTGGTCGAGGGTCCCGGTGTTGGCCAGCTCGACGGCCAGCTGTGTCACGTTCCCAATGTAGTCACCGTATTGCACTTGACCGCCTACATCGTCGGTTTCTAACGTAGGTGCCATGCTATCTGATGCCACCTACATAGCTCGTCGGCTGCACATGCTCGGGGAATGGGACGCCGCGCTCGCCGTCCTCGGCCCGGACGCCGACCCCGAGCTGCGCGCCGAGATCGCCGTCGACCGCTGGTTCTTCCGGATCGAGGGGCACGAGGCGGCCGAGAAGGCCGTCGCCGCGCTCGACCCCGCGTCGCCGACCGCGCATCTGCTCACGGCGCGACTGGCCTACAGCCGCCTGCTGTTCCGGCGCGACCCCCGCCCCGACGACCGCGCCGCGGCCGAGGGCGGCTACCGCGCGGCTGCTGAGGGCGGCGACGAGAAGACACGCGCCTGGGCCGAGTACCACTGGGCCGTCCTGCTGGACAACATCGACGAGGACGCGGCCGGCGCCCTGCCGCGCTACGAGACCGCGTTGGAGATTGCGACGAAGACCGGCGACGGCTACTTCGAGTCCTACATCATCCGGCACCTCGCACCGCACAAGGAGCCCGCCGAACGGATCGCGATGCTGCGCCGCTCACTCCACCTGCGCGCCGCGCTCGGCGCCCGGCCCCAGACGGTCGCCGCGCAGGCGATCCTCGCCGACCACCTCCCCGAGGACGATCCGGAGCGCGCCGAACTCATCCGGACCTTCCGTCCGGGCGCCGAGGAACTGCGCATCGGCTGGCTCCTGTCCGAGGACTGATCAGCCGAGCGCCCGGCCCGCGGACGGGGCGTCCCGGCCATCTGGCCCCTGGGCGGGGTCGCGTTCGGGTGCGGCCCCGCCCAGGGGCCGGATGGCCGTCAGGTGTTCTTCTCGATCTTTATGGCCTCCTTGAGGCTGTGCACCGCCGTGCCCGGCTTGCCCTCCTGCGTCTCCAGGAGCGCCGCCGCTATGGCGTCCAGCTTCAGTTGGATGGCGTGCTCGGCGCGGCGCTCGGAATTCTTCAGCAGGGCGAGCAGCAGCAGCGTCACCGCGGTCATCGACTCACCGGCGAGCAGCAGCCAGGTCACTTCGAGCTTGGCGAAGTGCGCGCCGATGACGATGCCGACGAGGACCATGCAGACCCCGAAGAACGCCGGTGAGCTGGTGAAATTAGAGGCGTACTCGGCAAGCCGGGCGAACCGCCCGGGCCTGTCGCCGCCACGGTCCGCGGGATGTTGAAGGGTCATGCGGCTGACCGTACACACGTTCTTTCCGCCCTCGGGTCGGGGTCCGACCGGCCGCGGTCGGGAACCCTCTTCACCGCTCGGTCACGTCCCTCGCGCACCGCCGCCATGAATCGGTCCAACTACGGCTTGCCGAACGGGAGTTCGTATGATGCCGCCATGGCAAGTCACGGGGATCTCATAGCGGGGCGCTACCGCGTCATTACACCGCTCGGGCGCGGTGGTATGGGCACGGTCTGGCGTGCGAACGACGAGCTGCTCGGGCGGGCCGTCGCGATGAAGGAACTGCACGTCGACCAAGGGCTCTCGCCCGCCGAAGCCGAGAGCCGCCGGGAACGCACCCTGCGCGAGGCGCGCTCGGTCGCGCAGGTGAAGCACCCCGGTGTCCTCGTACTGCACGACGTCGTGCGGCACGACGCGCAGCCCTGGCTCGTGATGGAGCTGATCGACGGCAGCTCGCTCGCCGACCGGATCGCCGTGGACGGCCCGGTGCCACCCGCCGAGGCCGCCCGGATCGGGCTCGCCCTGCTGTCCGCGCTGCGCGCCGCCCACGCGGCCGGAGTGCTGCACCGTGACCTCAAGCCCGCGAACGTACTCCTCGAAGCCGGTACGGGCCGTGTGGTGCTGTCGGACTTCGGGATCGCGCAGGTCGACGGGCAGACGACGCTGACGGAGGCGGGCGCGTTCGTCGGCTCGCCCGAGTACACCGCGCCCGAGAGGATGTCCGGGAAGCGCACGGGTCCCGAGTCCGACCTGTGGTCGCTCGGGGTGCTGCTCTGCGCCGCCGTCGAGGGCGAGTCGCCGTTCCGCCGTGACTCCGTGGTCGGTGTGCTGCACGCCGTGGTGATGGACGAGGTCAAGGTGCCGGACTCCGTCGGTCCGCTGCTTCCCGTCGTGACCGGACTCCTTGAGCGTGATCCCGCACGGCGCCTCGGCGCGGACGCGGTGGAGGACGCGCTGCGCGGGCTTCTGGCACAGGAACGAATACCCGGCGTACCCCTCGTGCTGCCTGGCGCGTCCCGTTCCACTTCCACGGTGTCCCGCACATCGGCGCCCACCAGGCCCGGGTCCCCGTCCCCGGCCGGCGACCCCGTCGTGCTCGCCGCCCGTCCCGGACGGGCCGCGCGCCCCCGGGTCCGAGGAGCGCTCCTGGTCGGCGCCCTGGTCGTCGTCCTCGCGGCGGGCGGTACCGGTGCGTGGGTCGTGACGAGGGACGACTCCAACGCGTCGGAGAGCGCGGGTCCCGCGGACGAGGTACGGGAGGGGCAGGAGTCCGAGGACGCGGCACCGAAGCCCTCCAAAAGCCCCGACAAGTCGAAGGATCGCGGCAACAAGGCGTCCGACGATCCCGAACCGCTCACCGACGCCCCGTCCGGGTCCGCCGATGACCCGGCCCCGGCCGGCTACCGGACGGTCTCCGACCCGACGGGCTTCACGATGGTGACGCCCGCCGGCTTCGTCCGCACCGACGAATCGCCCCGGGTCTTCTACAACTCGGCGGACGACGCCTTCCGTATCGGTGTCCATCCCCAGCCGCTCGATCCGAACGGCCCCGCCGCGGTGATGCGGCAGGCGCACGCGGCCGGCCCGTCGGACTACCCCGGCTACCGGGACGGCTCGGTCCGCGAGACCACGCACAACGGATTCCCCGCCGCTGTCTGGGAGTTCACCTGGGACGGCGGCGCCCAGGACGGCGGGCCGCGCCGTACCTACGACCTGAGCTGGAACGAGGACGGCAAGATGTACGACCTGTGGGTCTCCGCGCCCGCCGGCCAGGCGGCGGTGGGCGAGCGTCACTTCGTCGAGGCGCGGAAATCCTTCGCGCGAACGGGCTCCTGACGCGGGGACTCGCGCGTAGTCGCGGGCGAACACATGGGCGGTAACCTGGCCGCCAAGCTGGCCGGTACAACGGTGTGGAGCGCGACGATGCGGAACCCGAAGGATCGGATCGACACCAGCACGGCGCACGCGGCGCGGGTGTACGACTACATTCTGGGCGGCGAGGACCACTACCCCGTCGACGTCGAGGCGGGTGACGCGATGTGCCGTCACTGGCCCGCGCTGCCCGTGCACATGCGGGAGAACCGCCGTTTCATGCACCGCGCGGGCCGGTATCTGGCGCGGGAGCGCGGCATCCGGCAGTTCCTCGACATCGGCGCCGGGCTGCCCACGTCACCCAACCTGCACGAGGTCGTCCAGGAGGTCGCGCCCGAGTCGCACGTGGTCTACGTCGACAACGACCCCATCGTCCTCACCCACGCCCGTGCCCTGCTGGACAGCGCCCCCGAGGGGGCGACGGCCTATGTCGACGCCGACATGCGGGACCCGGACTCCATCACGGGAAGCCCCCAGTTCCGGGAGCTGTTGGACCTGGACGTGCCGGTCGGACTGATGATCATCGGCATCATGCACTTCATCAGGCCGCCGGCCGACCGCGACCTCGTACACCGCCTGCTGGAGCCGCTGCCGTCGGGGAGCTTTCTGGCGATGACGATCGGCACCGGCGACTTCGCACCGGAGGAGGTCGGCCGGGTGGCGGAGGAGTACGAGCGGCAGAACATGCCGATGGTGCTGCGTGACCATGCCACCGCCGTCTCCTTCTTCGATGGCCTGGAACTGGTCGAGCCCGGCGTCACCCAGGCCCACAAGTGGTGGCCGGAGGCCGAGCAGCGGGGTGTCCTCGACAGCGACATCGCGATGTACGGCGCGGTGGCGCGCAAGCCCTGAAGCCCCTGCCGCTGCCCCTGCCGCTCACCGGCGGCCCGGCTGAGGCCGGCCGGACGGTCGGGCAACGTCACGGCACTGCGGACCCGCTCTCCCAGCTTGAGGACTCCGTCACGGAGTCGACTCACCGGGCGTACGCGGCGAGCAGCCCGCGCAGACGGACGGCCTGGCGTTCGGCCGTTCCCGGCGGATTGCGAGGCTGCTCGGGGTTGTCGAACGACAGCAGGAACAGCCACACCAGCGCGAGAAGCCTCCGGCAGTACCGCAGCCGAGCGTGTTCCCCGGCGTTCAGGTCGAACTCGGCCAGGAACGTGTCGACATCGAGCGGGTGGTCCACCCAACTGCCCACATGCTCGGTGATCTCCGCCAGCTCGAAGGCGCGGTCGCTGAGGCCCGAGTCCTCGAAGTCGACGATCCGCACGCGCGTGCCGTCCCAGAGGTAGTTGGCCGGATTGCCGTCACCGGGCCCGAGCACGCGCGGCACATCCGGTCGCCCGGCTCTCTCCATGCCCGAGCGGGCCAGCCACTCCAGCCCCAGGTCCATCGCCCGACCCACCGCGTCGCCGACGCGTGGGCGAGCCCGCGGCGCCCAGGTGTGAATCTGGGCGATAAGCTGCTGCTGCCGCCCAGGTCTGTCGGGCACCTCCTCCAGTACGTGGCCGGGCACCGCCGCGTACAACTCACCCAACGCGACTGCCAGCGCTTTGAGTTGCCGACCGGTGAGCGGCTTTCCCCGGAGCTGTTCGCCCGGCAGCCGGGACATCACCATGACCGGCTCGTCGGCCGTGAGGTCCACGCGGAGAGGGACGGGCGCGAGTCCGGGGGCGTACGTCGCGAGCAGCGTCAGCGCCCGCCACTCCCGCTCGCACCGCTCTCGGCTCCCACGTCGAAATCGCTTGGTCACCTCGGCGGATCCCAGCTCGACGGCGTGCGTGCTCCAGGGGGCAGAACTCATGAGACGCGATCCTGCCAGGCGAGGGCGGAGACCCCGGGTCGCGTCTCGGAACCACGTCGGAGCGGTCAACTCCCTTCCATAGCGCGGCATATGCGATAGATTCACCATCCCCCCACGTTCTGCGCATACGTACAGCCTGAGGGGACATCACATGATCCGCCTACGTACCGCCCTCGCCGCAGTGGCGGCCGTCGTGCTTCTGCCGCTCACCGCCGCCTGCGGCGACAGCGGTCAGGGAACCGCCGAGCGCGCCTCCACCGAGGAGCAGACCGACGCCGCCCCGGCCGACGACGAGCCCGTCGCCGAGGAGGAGCAGGCCGCCGACGAGGAGCCGGCGGAGGACACCGAACTCGCGGTCGGTGACGGCTTTCGCTACAAGGACGGCGTCAAGGTCACCGTCACAAAGGTGAGTGAGCTGAAGGCGGCCGACTTCGGCGAGTACGACGTCAAGCCCGAGGCGGACCAGACCGGTTTCCGGGTCTCGTGGGACATCACCAACGGGTCCAAGAAGCCGATGGACCTCGACGCGTGGGGCTTCGACGCGAAGGGAGCCACCACCGGCGGCACGACGGAATCGCTCTCCGCCGAGAACGGGTCCCGGCTCATGGGCGGCCGGCTCGCCCCGGGCAGGACCGGGAAGTTCACCTCCGAGTACGCACTGCCCAAGGCCGACGGTCGCGACATCGTGTTCACCATGACCCGGATGGACGAGAACGTCGACATCCTGGCCGAGGACCCCCACTGGACCGGCTCCATCAAGTAACACCCGCTGGTCCGGACCCTGCGAGCGCCACCGCAGCCCCTTGCAAGGTTCTCGCAAGGGTCCGTCAAGCCTTCCGTCCCCCCTGCCGGGCATTTCATTGGCAGAAGGAAGTTCGTGGCACTCGGAAGAGAAGTCAACAGGGGGACGCCATGTCGGCGTTGAGCACGACCGGATCGAGCACGACCGGATCGAGTACGACCGAAGCCAGCAGGTTCGAAGCCAGCAGGTTCGAAACAGGCTCCATCGCAACAGGCGCCGTTCCGGCGAACGTGGGCGAGTCACGACAGTGGCTGACCCTGGTGGGGCGCAAGAAGGTCCTCGCGGTGGTCCACACCGTGACGTACGGGAAGCGACTGCTCGACGTCCTGTCGCTGCTGGAAGCCGACTTCCGGCTCCAGGTCGTCTTCACGTCGCCGCCGCACGCCTTCGGCGACGACGTACCCGCCTTCCTCGCGAGGCTGGGCAGCATGGTGCTCCCCTGGGAGCAAGCGACGCGCATGACCTTCGATCTGGCCCTTGCCGCCGGGCCGCGCGGCGTCCAGTACATCGACGCCCCACTGATCACACTGCCGCACGGGGCCAACTATCTGAAGAGGGTGGTCGAGGGAGCGAACTCGGGTGTGGCGGGGCTGCGCAGGCAGGATCTGCTCCCCGGTGGGCGGTTACCGGCCGCCGTGGTCGTGCCGCACCAGGCCGAGCTGCGCGAACTGGCGCGCGAATGCCCGGAGTTGATCCCTCTGGCGCATGTGGTGGGCGACCCCGTGCATGACCGGATCGCCGCCAGTCTGCCGCTGCGCGCCACATACCGTCGCGCGCTCGGCCTCGTCGACGGGCAGAAACTGGTGGTCGCGGTCTCCACCTGGGGCGAGCAGTCGTCCTTCGGCCGGTTCGACGCGCTGCTGCCCCGGCTGATCGGTGAGCTGCCGGCGCCGCACTACCGTACGGCCCTGCTCGTCCACCCCAACGTGTGGGCGGGGCACGGTGCTTATCAGGTCAGGTCGTGGCTCGCCCGGTGCGCTCAGCTGGGGATCGGAATCGTGCCGCCCGAGGCGGACTGGCGCAGCGTCCTGATCGCGGCGGACCGGATCATCGGTGATCACGGCTCGGTCACTCTCTACGGGACGCTCACCGGCGCGCCGATGCTGCTGGCCGTCTCGCCCGAGCGGGAGATCAATCCGTCGTCGCCCGCCGCCGCCCTCGCGGCGCACGCGCCGACGCTGTCGCCCACCCACCCGCTGGTGGACCAACTCGACTACGCCGCACGGGAGTACCGGCCCGACGAGTACGCCGCGATCGCGTCGCGCATCACCTCGGAGCCCGGCCGGTTCAACCGGAACATGCGCGGCCTGATGTACGGACTGCTGAGGATGGGCCAGCCCGCGCACGAACCGGTGACCGTCCCGCTGCCGGAACCGCCGCCGCTGCCGCTGCCCGCGTGGGCCGCTTCCGGACGCGGGGAGGTGTCCGCGTGACACGCTTCGTCGTGCTGGAGACGAGATCCTTTCCCGGCGGGCTGCACGCGCGCGTGCGCCTCGCCACCGGGACCACGGGCCACGTCCGGTGCGCGACGGTCGTCGACGAGCACTTCGTCGTGGACGTGGACACCTGTGGGGACGGCCGCCTGCTCGACTGCGCGGATGTACTCCAGGGAAGCCGCGCCGCCCACTCGGTCGCCGACGCGATGCGCCGCCTGACGGACCTCACCTCCGCGCACCCGGCGTACGGTATCGCCGCGATACCCCTCGCCGATGTGGCGGGTACGGGCGGCTGGGCCGTGGCCGGCGGCGGCCCCGCCCGGGCCTCGGTCCTCGTACCGTACGGGCCGTATCCGGCTTCCGGCGAGCGGTCGTTGCTGCCGTCGTGCCTGCATGCCTGGCTGGTGGCGGGCCGCTCGCTGCGCGAGTGGCCCTGTGCCCGCAACGCACCGGCCGACTGAGCGGCACCACCCCGTCCCATCGGGACCGGGCCGTCCATCACGGCCCGGTCCCCGATCCCGATCCCGATCCCGATCCCGGTCCCACCTCGCCGAGCCGGCGCGCGTCGGCGGGGCTCGTGGCCTCGAACAGCGCGAGGGCCCGCGTACGGAAAGCCGCTGCGGCCCTCGCGTCCCCGTTCTCCGCCGCGCTCTCACCCAGCATCTCCAGGGTGCGCGCCTGCCAGAAAGCCGCCCCGGATCCGGTGAAGACGGCGAGCGCTTCGTTCATCCTCGCCATACCCTCCGCGTACGCCCCCGCCCGCACACCGGCGCGCCCCAGGAAGGCGAGGGCGCGCGCCGCGTCGTGCGGGTCGTTCACCGCCACCATCGTCGCGTGGGCTCGGGTGAAGCAGTCGACCGCCTCGTCCGGCGCGTCCGCCGCGAGCGCGATCTCGCCGAGAGTGGTCCGGGCCAGAGCCGCGCCTCGTGGGTAACCGCACTCCTCCCACACCTCGATCGCGTGAGTCAGGTGAGCGACGGCCTCGGCGGGCCGCCCGGCCTCGCGATGGCACGCGCCGAGGCCCAGCAGCGCCTGTCCCTCGTCCCGTACGTCACCGGCGTCACGGGCCGCCCGCAGGGAGGCCTCGTACCAGGCGGCGGCCTCCTCGGTACGGCGGGCGGCCCCCAGGCCGATGGCTCCGGAGTTGAGCATCTGGCGCTCGGCCGCCTTGTTCCCGGCCCGCCGGGCGGACTCCAGACCGATCTCGTGCGCCTCGATCCACGACGCGTAGTGCCGTAATCGCAGGAAGAGCGGCCACATGGCGTCCACGAGCATCCAACTCGTGTCGTACCAGCCGCTGTCCGCCGACGCCCGTACGGCGCCCAGCAGTTGGGTGCGGTGGGAGTCGAGCCAGCCGAGCGCCGCCACGTCGTCGGCGAACGGCAGCGGCAGGTCCGGCCGGTGGTCGTAGGTCCTGGGCAGAGTGAACTGCGCCGGGGTCAGGCGCTCCTGAGCCGCCGTCGCCGTGTGCAGGCACCAGTCGCAGAATCGGCGCAGTGCCTCCTCGCGCGCGGCGTCCGTGTCGTCCTCGTGCGCGCGGTCGTGCGCGTGGATCCGTACGAGATCATGGAAGCGGCAGCTCTCCGGGCCGACGTCCTCCACCAGATTCGCCTCGATCAGCTCGTCCAGTCGCCGCTCCGCCCAGTCCAGCGACTTCCCGCAGGACGCCGCGGCGGTCATCGCGTCGAACGTGCGCACCGGGAGCAGACCGAGCGTCCTGTACAGCCGGGCGGTCTCCTCGCTCAGCACCGCGTACGACTCGTCCAGAGCTTTGTGCACGGAGGTCTCCCCTTCGACTTCGAGCGCGGCCAGCCGGCCCCCGCCCGCGTTCCTGGCGAGGGCGTCGGCGAGCGCCCCCACCGACTGTCTGGGCCGGGTCGCGAGCCGGGCGGACGCCAGGCAGACCGCGAGCGGAAGGCCCGCGCACAGGGTCACCAGGCGGCGGACCTCGGGAAGTTCACCCGCGACGCGGTCCGCGCCGATCCCACGGCTCAGCAGCTCGACGCCGGCGGCCGGACCGAGGGCGGCGAGCTGGTGGAACCCCGCTCCCTCCATGCGCAGACCGGTCAGCCTGCGGCGGCTGGTGACGACGACGAGTCCGCCCGGCCCGCCGAGCAGCAACGGTCGGATCTGGGCGGCCGTGAAGGAGTTGTCCAGCATGACCGCGATCCGCAGATCGGCGGTGAACGAGCGCCAGAGCGAGGCCAGTTCGACCGTGTCCGTGGACGACGGCCCGGCGCCCAGCGCCCGGAGGAACTGGCCGAGGATTTCCGCCGGTCCCACCGGCCCGCCCGCCGAGTGCCCGCGCAGGTCCGCGTAGAGCTGGCCGTCGGGAAACTCGGTGCTGAGCGAACGCAGCCATTTGGACACCAGGGTCGTCTTGCCGATTCCGGCCGGACCGCTGACGACGATCAGCGGCAGCCCGGTGTCGCGAAGCCCGTTGAGCGACGCGACGTCCTCCTCCCGGTTGGTGAAGTGGGCCGGAACGGGGAGCAGTTGGCGTGGTGGCGGCGGACGTGTGGCGGCGGCCGGCGCGCCGGGCGCGGGGTGGAGATGGATGCCGCCGTGCACCTCACGGGCCTGCACGGTGGGGCCGAACAGTCTCGCCTCGCCGCTGATCTCATTCCCGTGCGGTCCTTGCGAGCCCTGCGGGCTTTGCGAATCCGTACTCGAATCACTCATCCATCTGCCCCCCACAGATCGATTGCCATTTACATGGACTGTTTCGGGTCCTACCCCGGAGCGGGTCGAAATGACCATCAGGATTAAGAACGGATCGCGCCAACTATGGCAACGGTGTCTGGCGACATTCGCCGCGTGATGTCATGCTCGTGGGCCATCCGACGTACCAGCGGGGGCGCTGGTGGAATTCCAGATTCTCGGACCAGTGGGGCTTCGGCTGAACGGGCGCTGGCTGAAGCTCGGATCGGACAAAGAGCGGATTTTACTGGCCTCGCTCGCCCTTGACGTGGGACGTCCTGTCGCGATCAGCGAACTCATGCATCGGCTCTGGGACGGCGATCTTCCGGACCGCGCCCGCGAGAACGCGCACACCTATGTCTCACGCATCCGCCGACTGCTGAAGTCGGCCGGCACGGGGCCGGGCGCGCCCAGCATCGAGGGCCGGGCGCACACGTACATCCTGCGGGCCGCTCGGGACTCCGTGGACCGGCAGCGTTTCCAGCGCTTCGTCGACGCGGCGTTCGCGGCCGACGGCGGCGACGCGAGGGCGGTGGAACTGCTCTCGCGCGCAGAGGAGTTGTGGCAGGGCGAAGCCCTGGCGGGACTGCCCGGCGACTGGGCGGAGACCGTACGGACAGCGCTCGCGGAGACGCGGCTGAGCGCCGGCGCGTCACGCATCGCCGCCGGGCTGCGGCTGGGGCGCTTCGCGGAACAGATCGGCGAGTTGACCGTACTGGTCGACCGGCACCCCGGGGACGAGACCCTGCTCGGCCAGCTGATGCTCGCCTACTACGGAAGCGGACGTTACGCGGACGCGCTCCGCGTCCATCAGCGGGCCCGGCAGTCGCTCATGGCGGACTACGGGGCGCTGCCCGGCGTCGAGTTGAACGCCATCCACCAGGGGGTGCTGGCCCGCGTACCGGCACGCGAACTGGCGCACGGGGCCGGTGCGGGGCGGCCGGGAGCCCCGCCCCTAGTGGTGACACCCGCCGCGCCCGCGCCCACGGGCGTGCCCGCGTCCACGACCGTGGCCGCGCCTGAAGCGCCCGCGCCCGTCGCGCCGACGCCCGACGCGGTCCCGCCCCGGAATCTGCCCCACCAACCCACCCTCGTGGGGCGCCGGTCGGAGTTACGGGCCCTGAGCACGATGATCACCGACAAGGGCGCGGACCGCGGGTCGGTCGTCACCGTGGAGGCGGTCAGCGGCATGGCGGGTGTCGGCAAGACGGCACTGGTGGTCGCCACCGCCCATCTGCTCGCGGGGCGATACCCGGACGGCCAGCTGTATCTCGATCTGCGCGGCCACTCACCCGCCCAGGAACCGCTCACCCCCAGGGCGGCGCTGGCGACCCTGCTGAGGCTGCTCGGCGCGCCGGCCTTCTCCATCCCCGCGGAGCTGGAAGGGCGTACGGCCCTGTGGCGGACCATGCTGGCCGAGCGCCGCGTGGTCATCGTCCTGGACGACGCGACCGGGGCCGAACAGATCGGTCCGCTGCTGCCGAGCGGATCACCGTCCCTGACCATCGTCGCCAGCCGCCGCCATCTGACCGGGATCCCGCAGGCGTTGTCCGTCCCGCTGGACGTCCTGTCCAAGGAGGACGCCATCACGCTCTTCCGGGGCTTCGCGGGCGAGGAACGGACACGGGACATCGCGGAGATCGAGCGGATCGTTCGCCTCTGCGGATATCTGCCGCTCGCGATCGAGTTGGTGGCGCATCGATTCCGGGCCCGTACGTCCTGGACGCTGGGAGTTCTGGCCGAGCGCCTGGCCCGAAGTCCCGGGCGGCTGGCGGAGATTCGCACCGCGGATCAAGAGCGGGAAATGACCCGGGCGTTCGCACTGTCCTACCGGACTCTCACCGCGCAGCAGCGGACGGCCTTCCGCCGGCTCGGGCTGCATTCCGGACCGGATTTCACCGCCGACGCGGCGGCGGCCCTGCTGGGTCTGCCGGCGGATACGACGGAGCGACTGCTTGAGGGTCTGCTGGCATGTCACCTGCTCAGAGAGCCCGTACCGGATCGCTATCGCTTTCACGACCTGCTCCGTGAATATGCCTATGGTTTATCCCAGGCGGATGACAGTGAGCAGGAACGCCGCCAGGCCGTAGCCCGCCTGACGGACTTCTACATCACGACGGCCGACCGTGCGGACCGCGCGGCATATCCCCGGCGCGTACGACCCGGGCCACCGGCCCCGCCGACGCCGGGCCCCGCCTTCGCGGACACCGCCGCCGCGCGAACCTGGCTGGCGGCGGAACGCGGCAATCTCCTCGCGGTCGAGGAGCAGACGCGACGCGACGGCGCCCCCGAACGCGCGGCCCGGCTCGCCTGCACCCTGGCCGGCTTCCTCCAGGCGGAGTGCTACTGGCAGGGCGCCAAGAAGCTGCTGCTGCACGCCGTCGCCCACTGGGAGGGAGCGGGCGACGAACCGGCGCTCTGCAGCGCCCTGATCGACCTGTGCGCGGCGGACGCGAGCATCGGGAGTTACGCGGAGGCCGCCGAGGCGGGTGAGCGGGCGTTGGAACTCGCGCGTGCGCTCCGGGACGAGCCGGCGGAGGCCGAGGCGCTACGCGTGCTCGGCACGCTGAACTGGCATCTCGGCGAGAACCGGAAGGCTCTCGTCCTGCTCCAGAAATCCCTCGCCATCAGATCGATTTCGGGGGACGTCTGGGACAGGGCGCGGAGCCGAAACAATGTCGCGGTGACCCTGTTGTTTCTCGGGGAACGCGGTCGGGCGCTCGATCATTTTCGCAATGCCCTTGCAAACTTCAGAGAAGCGGGTGACGTCACGGCGTCCGCCCAGACGCTGAACAACATCGGGCGCCTGCAAATACGGTCCGGTGAATTGGAAGCGGCCCGCCGTTCGTTCGAGGAATCGATGGCACTCCTCGAGAATTCAGGTAGTCGATACGACCGGGCCACGGTACGCAGAAACCTGGCCGAAGTCCTGGTGGAGTCGGGCGAATCCGCCGCCGCTCTCGTCATTTTCGGCGAGACGCTGTCGGAATTCCGTGCGCTCGGAGACCGAAAGAGCCAGGCCGAGAATCTGATCGGTATCGGTGAGGCGCGCTGGCAGCTGGGAGACCCGGAGGCATCTGTCCGGGACCATCGTGAGGGGCTGCGGATCGCCCAGGACATAGGGGCGGCTCGATACGAGGTCCAGGCCCTGCGCGGTCTCGGGCGGGCGGCCTTCGTCGAGGGGCGGCCGGCCGAGGCGACGGACCTCCTCAGGACGGCTGTCGCCGTCGCCGCCCGCACCGACGACCTCGATGAGGAAACGGCCGCGCGGATGCTCCTCGCGGAGGTGCGACTCGCGGCGGGCGACATCGATGAAGCGCGCATGACATTGCGGCAAGCATTCGAGTCGGTACGCCATCGGGACAATGTTGATGCGCGTAGAGTCGCCCGTCGCCTGGATGAGGTCGAGCGCATGGCCGGTGGCGGGGCGGGGGAGAGTTCCGTGTCGCGCGACCAATGACGTGCGGAACGGAACGCGAGTCCGCCTGAATTCGGATATTCATTCGACGTGAGATAGCCTGCCCACTCGTTCTTGATCAACAGTGGGAAGGGAATACGCACGTGCAAAGAGTGTTGGCGGTCGTAGGCCAAGTCTGTCTGGCCGCCGTGGTGGCGGGGTCGCTGTACGACTGCATCATGATCAACAGCCCGTTCGGCTGAGGCCCAGCCTCGCCGGGGTGGTCGCGAGACCACCCCGGCAGGCCCCGGCCGGTGGTACGGCTCCGTCACGGCCGGCGGCCGAAGAACTCCACCTCCGCCAGGGCGATCCGGCGGTCCTTCGCCGCACCGTAGGCCGAGTTGACGGTGAGTCTGGCCCGTACGGTGTCGGTGCCGCGCAGATCGAAGGTCTGCTCGCCCGCCTGGTCCCGCAGCCGGATGGTGCGGCTCGTCCGTTCGCCGTCCCGCGAGGTCAGTTGGACGCTGATCCACGCCGGGCGGGCCTGGGTGAGGAATTCGTCCTTGCGCGCCGAGGTCCCCGAGAACACGAGCAGCTTCATCACCCGCACCGGCTCGGCGAAGTCGCACTCCAGGAACTCGCCGATGCCGTCACCGGTCTCCTTCGGCGCCCAATAGCGGTTGTTGAAGCCGTCCACCGCCGCGGCGGCCGGATGGCCCGACTGCGCGGTGGAGGCCCGGCATTCGGATGGCGGTACCGACTCCGGCTTCCCCGTCTCCTCCTTCGCCAGGCCGAACAGCCCGGACATGTGCGGGAGCGCGAACCAGATTCCCACCGCCAGCAGGATCAGCACGATCGGCAGCCCGACCCGCGGCCGACGCCATCCCCGTCGCGGCCTGGTGCCGGCGACGGGGGACTGGCGTGGGCCGCGGTTGAGGATCCGGCGCCACCAGGGCGGGCGGATCGCTGGGGGCGGGCCGGGGTCCAGGAGGAGGGCGCAGCGTACGCAGAGGGTGCGGTCCGGGGTGTTCTCCGTACGGCAGTGGGGGCAGACGATCGGCGGCCCGGTGACGGTGGGTGGTGGTGTCGGCTCGGCGGCGGGCGTGTGCGCGTGCATGTCGGGTCCCGGGGCGGGGGTGTCCGCGCTGTCGCCGGGACGTCTCGGGGCCGCGACCGGGGGATCGGGCCGTGGGGGTGGGGGAGTTGCAGTGGGTGGCGGGGTGGGCGGCACGGGTGGCGGTGAGTGCGGCTGCGCGGCCGGTGCGGAGGGCTCCGGTGCCGTCGTCGGAGGTACGGGTGGCGGAGTCATCGTCCCCTCCTCCGGCTCCCACGCGAGAAACGCCTCGCACGCGGCGCAGAACTCCCGCCCCGGCGTGTTCCGGTGGCCGCACGCTTCGCAGATCACTCCCCAGCACCTCCCACGCCCGTGCCCGAATTCCCGTCCGGCGGGAGCAGTTCCAGCGTGAACCCCACATGCGCCGGGACTTCCGTGGCGATCAGCTCCTCCAGCCGTACCCGGTCCAGTGGCCGCCCCTCACCCGCCCTGACCCGGATCGTCACCCAGGGGACGGCGTCTCCCGGCAGCGGGGTGTTAGGAGTTGTCGACCAGACGGCGCCGCCGCTCTCGACGATCTCCGGCTCCGCGCCGCCAGTCGCCAGCCGCACCGCCTCGGCCAGTCCGCCGACCGTCCCGCGCCGCGCGTGCCGGGCCACCGCCCCGCGTATCTCCGCGCGCCGCCGGTCCACGGGGCTGTCCTCGTGCGGTTCCACCGCCACCCAGCCCGCCAGCCAGTCCAGGAAGTCGTCGGGCGCGCTGCGGTGGTCCAGATACGCGGGAACGTTGTCGATCGTCAGCAGCACCGGGGCGAGCACGTCGTCGAGCGCCGCGAGGAAGCGCCGCAGGAAGTCCTGTTCCAGGTAGACGGCGGGCAGTTGCTCGATCAGGGGATGCGGGGTCGGCAGACCGGGGACGTCGGCACGCATCGGCTCAGGCTCCTCTCACCCGGAGCTGGTGTTCGTAGCTGAAGACGAGCGCGTGCCGGTCCAGCGGGATCTTCGTGGTCGCGTCGGTGCGTTCCCCGGTGACCGGGTCGGCGCGGTAGAGCCGTACGTCCTCCACGAGGTCGACGCCCGGCACCCGCTGGAGGACGGCGAAAGCCTCCCCCGACTGCACCGGCCTGCCGAACGGCCAGCCCTGGCCGCCCGGTCCGCCGGTGAGCGGGTTGAAGTACCCGTACAGCGCGGCCAGCGCCGCCTCCCGTACCTTCTCGGCGACCGCCCCGCGCTCGGTCTGGACGGACGCGACGACCGTGACGCCCTGGTAGAACGGCGGCTCGACCGCCAGCCGGGTGCCGATCGGCCGCCGGGCGTTCAGGTGTTCGCGAATCATGCTGAGCGTCTGCTCGGGCGGTACGAGTTCGTCGAACTCGATCCGGCCCCGCGCGTCGCCGCGTCCGGCCGGGACGATGAGCAGCCGCACCCCGCCGGCCTCGACCGAGCCCGCGTCGCCCCCCTCATCCGTACCACCCGCCGCAGCACTTGCCGTACCACCGGCGCCACCGGCACCGTCTGCCCGGATGCAGTGCACGCGCGCCGCGTCCGGGGCGATCTCGCGCGCCAGTAGTTCGTAGTCGTGCGGGACGACGGCCCGGTGCAGGGTCCGCAGCGTCATCGGCCCGCGCACCCGCGCGCTGTCGACACTCTCGCCGTCGACCCCGCCGAGGGCCGGCCGGCGGTTCTCGACCCGGGCCACGTACGGGATCGCGCCGCGCAGGACCCGCAGCGTGGAGCGGGCGACATTGCCGCGCAGCCCCCCGCCGGTGCGGTAGGACCGCACCCGGACCGTGGCGCCCTTGGCCGGGACGCGGCCGTAGTAGCGGATGCCGCCGTCCCGTTCACGTACGGCGGGACCGAACTCGACCCGGCCGGAGTTCGCGTCGAGCGTGACGTGTCGGTCCTCGGGTCCGGAGTGGGCGAAGTCGTCGACACGGGTCCACCGTTCGGCCTCCGTCCCCGGGCCGGGACCGGTCACCTCGACCATGAACTCGCCCGGTACGACCGGCGGCCGGGCCAGCGCGAACGCCTGGCCGGGCACCCCCTCCGCCTGCCCCAGCACCTCGTCGGTGACGGTCTCCGCGTGCTCGGCCGGGACGGTCGCGCCGATCGTGAACGCGGTGATCCCGCGGACCACGGGCGGTGAGATGTACGTCGGCTGGTCCGCCTCCGCCTCGATCAGCCGGCAGCGCACCCAGCCACCCGTCCGCCGCACGACCGCCGCCGCGGAATGGGTCTTCGGCAGATGCAGGATCAGCTCGCCGGACCGGTTGAAGCCTCCGGTGTCGTCCTTCTCGATGTCACAGACCGTCCAGGCGTTGCCGTCCCACGCCTCCCACAGCACCGGCGGTCGCCGTGGATCGACACCGACGCCCTCCACCGTGCAGTCCAGCCGCAGCACGACAACGCCCGCCGGTACGGCGGCGGACAGGCCCACGTACAGACAGTCGCCGGCTGCGGGAGCGGCGCCGAAACAGGGCACGTCCCGGCCGAGCGCCAGCTCCTCCGTCCGGTCGACGGCCTCCGCGGACGCCGGCCGGGTGGCCAGGTGGGCGAAGGCGCAGGGCACGATCGACAAGGGGGCGGAGGTCGTGAAGACGACCGCCTCCTCCGTCTCCGTACGGACGGTGGCAACCTCCGTCCCGGCGCGCACCACCACCGGGTCCGGGCGGGGCGCGGACAGCCGGAACGTCACATCGGTGTGCGCGGCCGTCGGCGGGTGGAGCCGTACGCCGATCAGATCGAGGAAGGCCAGATAGTTCTTCTCCGGCACCCGGTTCACCCGGTAGACGAGCTGGTCCACCATGGTCGCGAACGCCTCGATCAGCGTCACACCGGGGTCCGAGACATTGTGGTCGGTCCACTCCGGGCAGCGCTGCTGGACCCGGCGTTTGGCCTCGTCCACCAGGCCCTGGAAGGTGCGGTCGTCCAGATGCGGACCGGGCAGCGTCACGCGCCCGCCTCCTCGTCGTCGGCCGATTCCTCGGCGTGCTGCGGAATCACGTAGAACGGGAAGACGAGATTGCGCGGGTCGTTCGCGCCGCGCACGGTGTAGCCGATGTCGATGTAGAGGACGCCTGAGTCGGCCTCGTCGAACCGGACGACGACCTCGGTGACCTCGATCCGGGGCTCCCAGCGCTCCAGCGCCAGCCTTACCTCGTACGCGAGTTGACCGGCCGTGCCCGCGTCGGCGGGCGCGAACACGTAGTCGTTGATGGCGCAGCCGAACTCCGGGCGCATCGGCCGCTCGCCCGGCGAGGTCGCCAGGATCAGCCGGATCGACTCCTCCAGGGCATGCCTGCCGCGCACCAGGGCGATGGACCCGGTGGCGTCCGTACGCGGCGGGAACGCCCAGCCCGCACCGATGAACTGCTGTCCCATACGGCCCGCTCACCCCCCGATCAGTACGGTCGCGCAGCCCGACACCACCGGTGAACCGCAGCCCGCCAGATCGCCGACCCGGGCCGCCGGGCTGCCGCCGATGAGCACGCTCGAACTGCCGGGCGGCGCGATCACCGACGGCGGATGAGCCGCGGGCGACGCGCAGTTGTGTACGGTGCCGACCGTCGCGGCCGGCTTCCCGCCGATCAGCACGGACGGCACACCGGGCGGTCCGACCGTGCCCGGGTGCCCGGTGGGGTCGCCGACCCGGACGGCCGCGGCTGCTGCTGCTGCCGACATGCGGTCCACTCCTGTTCGTATCCGGTCCCTACGTGTGTCTGGTGGTGCGTCTGTGCGTCTGATGCACCGTCAATTGAGCTTGATCATGGGGGCGTTGACCGACACCGAGCTGCCGCTCTTGATGTCCGTACGGCGGGTGCCATCGACCGTGACCTGGCCGCCCCGCACCTCCACCGAACCACCGCTGGAGAGCGCCACCTTGCCGGTCCCGCCGTCGACCGCTACCCCGCTGCGGGAGGTCAACGTGACGCTGTCACCGGCGAGTTCGAGCGCTCCGCGCCCGGCGTCCAGCGCCACGCCGTCGGCCGCCTTGATGGAGACCCGCTCCTTGGCCTCGATCGTCACGGTGCCGTCGCTGTTGACGACGATCGCGGTGTTCGTGCGGTCGAGGTCGATCGTGAGCTTGCCGTCACCCGTGCGGAGTCGTACGCCTTGCGGGCCGTTCGCCGCTTCCAGCAGCTCCAGTTGGTTACCGCTCCTGGACGCGAAGGCGCGGCGGTTCACGGCGCCGCTGGTGGGATCGACCAGGTCGCCACCACCGCCACCACCGGCCCCGCTGCCACCGGCCGCGCCGCCGCCACCGCCGCTCGAACCTGCGGCACTGGCACCGGCACCGCCACCGGCGCCTCCACCGCCACCGCCCGGCCGGTCCTTCCCGTTGTACAACCCGGCCAGCACGAACGGTCGGTCCAGATGCCCGTGTTCGAAGCCCACCAGCACCTCGTCACCGACCTCCGGGATGAACGCCTCGCCCCCACCTGTCCCGCCCGACTGTGCCGTGCGCGCCCAGTCGCTCGCGTACTCGTCCGACAGCCAAGGGAAGCGGACCTTCACCCGCCCCGACCCCTCCGGGTCCTGCGTGTCCGTCACCGTCCCGCTGACCAGCCCCGCACACCGTCCGCCCGCACCCGCGCCCGACCCGCCCGGCCCGGGAGAGCCACCGGTCAGCCCGAACAGCGAGCGCTCCTGCTGCCCCGAGACCGTGATCCACGTCTCGTACCCGCGTACGGCGTCGAAGACATGGCGCGACGACGTCACGGTGTACCGGCCCTCGAACGGCGCGCCCACCGCGTTCAACGCCACCGCCGTACCGGCCCGGACCGCCGGATTCCCCCGGATCACCGCCTCCAGCTCCGCGAACGACCCGGCGATCCGCTCCGCCAGGGCCTTCGCCGCCTGATCCACCTGGGCCTGCGTCCCGTATGCCGCGTCCGTCACCACGAACCGCGCCTCGCCGAACGGGGCGGACACCTCCGCCGCCGACACCCCCAGCTCCAGCGTCGAGGACTTCCCCGCCGGCGCCTTGCCCACCAGCGGCTCCTTGGCCTGGACGTCCCAGCCGCGTACCTCCACCTCGGAGACCTGCTCGGCGGCGGACACCCCGGCCCGGCAGCGGATCAGATTGCCGCCCAGCTCAAGGACGAGAGGGTTGCGGTCGGCCCGCGCCGAACCGTCCGGCGCCGAACTCGCCTCGGCGGGGCGGGTGATGTGCAGCTGCCCGTCGCGTACGTACGCCTGGGCGCCGGCCTCCTCGGCGAGTCCGCGCACGAACTCCCAGTCGGTCACGTTGGGTTGGGCGATGTGCTCGATCACCGGCCCGGCGATGTCCACGGTCCCCGGCTTCAGCCCGGCGCGCTGGGCGACCTGACCGCAGATGTCGGCGAGCGTCATGTTCTGGTAGCTGGCCACCTGCCGCCCCCGGAACAGCCGGTGCGACTCGTCCAGCCCTCGTACGACGGTGAACGTGCCCGTCTCGTCCAGCTCCACCTCCAGGGCGGTGACCACCCCGTCGAGCAGCGGCTTCGGCGCCGAGTCCCCGCCCGCGCGGGCCAGCAGCCGGGCCTCGCCACCGATCTTCAGCCCCGTCTGCTCCAGCAGCACCCGGTCGGGGTCGCGGAAGCGCAGTAGGAACAGGTCCGGCAGCGTACGGCTGTCGTCCACGTACCCCTCGACCAGGGTGTTCGCGAACTTCGGCGGCAGCGGCGCGCCGCCGAACTCGACCACCAGCGCGGTGGCGACGCCCTGTTGGGACATCAGCCCCGCCCCCCGACGGCCGGTGGGAGGGCGCCGGCGATCTCGTGCCCGGACCGCTCCCGGTCCGCGCCGTCCTGGAGCCGGTTCAGCTCGTCCAGCGCAGGCAGGAGGAGCTGGGTGCCCGGGGCGAGGCGCATCGGGTCGTCGATACCGTTGGCCTCGGCGATCACACGCCAGGCCCCGGCGTCCCCGTACTCCCGGTGCGCCAGCGACGGCAGCGAGTCCCCGGCGTCGACGCGGTGCACGCGCCGGGCGGCCAGCGCGCCGGAGGTCGGATTCTGCCCCGGCGTCTCCCCGCTGATCTCCTCCATCGTGACCTGGCAGACCGCCCGGATCGGCACCCCGGAGGTGGTGAACAGCGTGTATTTCGCGGCCACTTGACTGACGTAGCCGGGAAATCCCGTGAGCCCGCCCCAGTGGAAGACCACCCACGGCGGCGAGGCCCGCTGCTGCTGCCGGGTCTCGTTCGTCGGTACGCAGCACGCGAACAGCTGCTCCACCGAGGTCACCACGCGGGTGTCCTGGGTGTCGCTGGCGTCGAAGAACATCTCGACGGTGAGCTTGCTGGGCTGCGAGCCCTGGTACTCCGGCGGCCCGGAACTCTTCGCCCCCTTCGCCGGCGTCCGCTTCCACGACGCCGCCTTCGTCAGGCTCAACTCCTTGGGGTTGAACTGGAAGTCGATCCGGCCGGACGGGGCGCCGGGCGTCAGTCCGCCACCCGTCGGCGGAGTCCGCAACTCCAGATAGGCGTGCTCCAGCTTGGGCCGGGCCGAGCCGCCCTTGGCGGCGGAGGCCACACCGGACGTACCGGCGGCGCTGAAGGCGATGGGTCCCGCCGGGCTCATACCGTCAGCCCTCCATCACATAGCCGTGGTGGGCGATCTCGATCGTCTCGATCGCGACCTTCGGCGACTCGGGCGTGAACGAAGGACCGGTCCAGCGGACGGGTACGACCTCAAGCAGCCCCCACTGGGCCACTTTGCGACCGTCACCGGTACGTGCCTCGATGTGCGCCGTCTTGCGGCTGAACCCGGTCGTCATCGTGGCGAACCAGCGCGCCACCTTCTCGGTCTCCCGGGTGAGCGGTCGGGACAGCTTCACGTTGGAGTACTTGAGGCGGGTCGGCAGCTGCCACACATGGTTGTTGTTGCCGCCCTCCTCCCGGGTTTCGAGCACCACTTCGCAGCCGAGGCCGTCACAGGTGTTGAACGATCCCAGCTCGATGTCGTCGATCGTCACGACGAAGCAGACGCTGACGGCGGGGTCGTTGTCCGGGGCGGTGGCCATGACACGTACCTCTCAGTGGCGGGTGTTGATCAGAAAGCCGGCGCGTTCGCGTTCCAGTCGGAGGTCGGCCTTGAGGAGTCGGCTGAGCGGTGCGTACAGGGCCCGGACGAGTTCGTCGGTGACGGCGGGGGCGCCGCCGGGGCGGGGGGATGTGGCTGCGGCGCCGGAGGGCGCAGGGGCACCCTCTTCGTCTGCGGAGGCGGGCTCGGGACCTGGCTCGGGACCGGGCTCGGAGGCGGGTCCGGTCGGACCGGCTGTCTCGCTGTCCGTCGGCGGTGGCTCCTCGCTGAGTTCGGCGTCTCGCTGTACGACGGGCGCCGAGGTGCCTGACGAGTACGAGCCCGACGAGGAGCCGAAGACGACGCTGCCGTCGGGCATCCGCTGGGCGACTCCGGCGGCCACGGCGAAGGCGCCGGCCGTCGGAAGCGGGGCACCGGCGGTGTCGGTACGAGGCAGCGACCCCGGCACCGGGGGTCCGCCCGCCGCCCCCGCTGCCTTCCGCTGCACATGGAGGACAGCGGGCACGGGTGCGGATATCGGTGCGGGGGGAGCCGGTCCCCGGGGGGCGACGGTCGAGCGCTGCACGGGTGCGGAGGCGGACAGGGTTGGCGAGGCCGACAAGTCCTGGCCGGATGTCGTCCACCGCACGGGGACGGCCACGGGCGTGGAGGTGGGCGGGTGTACGGGCATCGGCGCCGGCGCGGACCCCGTCTGCGGAGGCTCCGCGCCGCCCCTCGCTTGACGCTGGACGGCGGTATGGAGGGTCAACGGTCGGTCACCGAGCAACGGGACGGTGGGCGCCGCGACGCGTGGCGGCATCGGGGGTCGCGGCGCGGTGCCGACGACCGACCGCTGAAGGGAGGGAGCGGGTACGTGGGTCCCGTCCCCGGTCACAGGCGAACCCGCCGACGGATCGTCACCGAGGAGCGGATCGTCACCGAGAAGGGGATCATCGCCGAGCAACGGAGCGACCGGCTGTGGCGCGCTGTCCACTGCCGGAGAGGCTTCGGGCACGGTGGGCGGACGGACGACCGGACCCGACGATGCCTCCGGTGGACCGCTCCCCGGTACTGACGCGGCGGCCTCCCGCTGAGCCGTCGGCGGCAGCGCGGCGAGCGGCGCTCCGAGTCCGGGCGTGCGTCGGGACGGCGGCTCCCGCACCGGCTCCGGTGCGGGCGGCGTGGTTTCCTGTGGGGTTGTGGACCCGGGTAAGAGGGGCTGCTCGCCCAGGAGTTGACGTACAGGCAGGTCGGCGACGACGGACGTGCCGGCGGCGGAGGTCAGGACGGACGACGCGCGCTGCACGGGAACAGCCATGGGCGAGGTCGTCGATGCGGGTACGGGGACAGAAGGCGTTCCCGGCCCCCTGGGGGAATGCTGCGGCATGTCGACCGACCGCTGAGCCGACGGCACCGGGCTCCCCGGTGCCGGACCGGCGATCCCGTGCAGCACTCCGGTGGGCGCGTCGGGGCTGACCAGATGCCCGAGCGGCGTACTGAGCGCGGTCGGTTGCCGGGTGGTCAAAGCCCCCTGGAATCCGGTGGGATTGATGAGGAGACCCTGCTCGGGAACGGTCCGCCCCATGGGTGCGATCCGCTGCACATCGACCCGGTCGGTCCGGTCGCCCTGCTCGGGCGGGCCGTCAGGCACCCCGTGGCCACCGTCACCGCCCCCCTCGCCGACCGAACGGCCGCCGCGCAGCCAGGACATCAGCCCCATGGATCTCCCGCCCCCCTCGTACCGTCCGTACCGTCAGTGCCCGTTGAGGCGAGCGACCTGCGCGACGAACTTCAGCCGTTCCGGATGTTCCAGATCCAGCAGGTCGTCGAGCGGCCAGTGGAAGTGATAGGCGAGGTACGCGACTTCCTCGTACAGCAGGTCGGCCGCGTACGTCACGATTCCCCCAGGCGGCCACCGGCGAGATCCACCGTGAACTCCTCCTGGCAGGAAGGGCAGTTGACGGCGGCGCGGGTGTGGCCCTCCGCGTTGATGCGGCGGTAGAAGTCCTGGAGGAACGCCAGGTCGGAGGCGAACAGGTCCTCGATGACCCCAGGATGGATGTCCTCGACGGTGCCGATCCTGGTCACCACGCGCGAGATCAGGACGACCGACAGATACGCGGAGTTCTCGCGCACCCGGTCGTCCCGCAGGGGCACCAGCTCGTCCCGCGCGGTCGCGAGCCGCATCACGCCGCTGCGGTGCACGGTGCCGGACTCGTCCACGTACCCGCGCGGCAGCTCGAAGCCGAACTCGGTGCGCAGCGGCTCGGGTTGACGCGCCTCCCGTTCGGCGCGCTCGGGAGGAGCCTGGAACTGAACGGTGCGGCGCATCAGCCGAGTTCCATGCTCTCGTAGGTGATCGCGAGCTTCTCCGTCAGGACCGAGGTGTCACCGGCCTTGAGCGTCCCGATCTCCAGCGACTTCGGCCAGGCGTTGATCAGCGTGTAGCGCTTGATCGGTATGCCCTCGTAGTCGTAGACGATGACCGCGCCGTTGCGACGGGCGTCCGTCATACGGCCGAACCGGGAGTCCCTGATCCACCGTTCGAAACTGTTGTCCTCCGTGAGCCCCCGGGTCACGGTGACCTCACCGGCCTTGGGACGGCCCGGCAGCTTCTTGATGGCGTACTTGCCGTCGGCGGTGTTCTGCTTCAGCTCGATGACGTCCTGCTCCATCTTCAGACCACTGACCTCGGTGATCTGTTTGATGATGACGCTGTCGAACTCAAGGCCGAAGGAATGCCCGACGGAACTGTCGAGATCGGGAAGTGGCACAACAGACTCCTTACGCCGTGCTCAGAAACGGACCGGACTGACGTCGGCGGACCACGCGGCTCATTCGTCGATCCCGCCGCTGCCGCCGGTCAGTTGGGCGAGCCGGAACACCACGAACTCGGCCGGTTTGACCGGTGCGACCCCGATCTCGCAGACGACCTGACCGGCGTCGATGCTCTCGGGCGGGTTCGTCTCGCGGTCGCACTTCACGTAGAACGCCTCGTCCGGAGTCAGCCCGAACAGCGATCCCTTGCGCCATTCGTTCACCAGGAACGCTGAGACCGTGCGCCGGACCCGGGCCCACAGCGCGTCGTCGTTCGGCTCGAAGACGACCCACTGCGTACCGGCGAGGATCGACTCCTCCAGATAGTTGAAGAGCCGCCGCACATTCAGGTACCGCCAGGCCGGGTCCGACGCGAGTGTCCGCGCGCCCCACACCCGGATGCCGCGTCCCGGGAAGGAACGAATGCAGTTCAGTCCGATCGGATTGAGCAGATCGTGCTCGCCCTTGGTGAGCTGGGTCTGGAGCGCCACCGCGCCCCGTACGACCTCGTTCGCCGGCGCCTTGTGCACCCCGCGCGTGTCGTCGTTGCGTGCCCAGACGCCGGCGATGTGTCCGCTCGGCGGTACGAGGGTGGCGCGGCCGGACGCGGGGTCGGCGACGCTGATCCACGGGTAGTAGAGCGTGGCGTACTTCGAGTCGAAGTTCGCCCGGTCCGTACGCCAACTCCGGGCCTGCTGCGGCGAGAGACCCGGCGGCGGGTCCAGGATGGCGACCCGGTCGCCCATCAACTCGCAGTGCGAGATGAGCCCTTGCTGGACCGCGATCACCGACTCCAGGTCCAGCAGCCCGCGTTGGTAGGCGCTCATCAGGTCCGGTACGGCGATCATCGTGATCTCGTCGACCGCCTCAAGCCCGCCCAGACCGGTCCGGCGGTCGGCGTCACCGACGTACACCTCGGGGGCGAGCGCCCCCGCACTGCCGGCGGCCGGGGCCGCGGGCGCGGCGGGAGCGAGGGCCACCGTCTGCGGCTCGGGCCGGGCGGGGGCGGCGCCGCGCCCCGGGTCGCGTATCTCGATCAGCTCCGACTTGGCGTTGACCCGGGTGGCGACGTTCTCCTTGCTGCGCTTCGTCGTCACGGTGGGGTACGTCTCCGCGACCTGCCCGTCGCGCCGCACGATGAGCTGGAAGGTGTCGGAGGGGGGATCGTCGCCCTCGGCGTCGGTCACCTCGACGGTGATCTCACCGGCCACACCCGGCCGGGGCTTCACGGCGTACGGCCCGATCTGCACCTCGGCCCCGACAGCCAACTCCCCGGTTCCATCAGCCTCTTCGTCGCCCACCGAGGCGCCGTCGCCGATCCGTACGACGTAGCAGATGCCGCCGCCGTTGGAGAAGAAGCCGTAGACGGACGAGGCGAGGTACGTACCGTCGACGAAGTCGCCGAAGGTACTCACGTACTGGCTCCAGTTCGTGATCAGCGTCGGCTCGTCGAACGGGCCCTTCTGGGCGAAACCGACGAAGGCGGCTGTCGAGGTGCCCACCCCTTCGATCGGCCGGGACCCGGACTCGACCTCTTCGACGTAGACGCCGGGGGACAGGTACGACGGCATAGGTGCCTCTCTCTTCGGCCGGGGAACGTCGGCCATTCTCGCCACTGCGCCGATCACCAGGAACGGATACGAGGCCGCCCTGCCGTGCACGGACGACTGCCCGAAGAGGCAACGCGACCGCTCCCGCCGGGCCGGCCCGGTTGCCCTCACCCCGGTCCGCGCAACCTGCCCCTCACGGGCGGAGGCCGCGCACCCTGACAAGTGCCGAAGGGGAGGGGCGAAAGGGGAGGGGCGAACCGATGAAGGCGGTCCCGGAGAAGGGCGACAGCCCCACCCGGCCCGGCTCGGCCGCTGTCGCCCGTACGGAGTCGGCGCCGGCGCGCCCGGACCGCCGCAACCTGCAACTGCTTCAGAGCGCGGCGGGCAACAGGGCGGTCTCCCGCCTCGTGGCGCAGCGCTACACGGCCCCGGTGAAGCCGTCGCCGGCTCAGGCGGCGGGCTTCCGCAAGGTCAAGGCGGACGTGGCGGCGAAGAAGACCAAGATCGCAGTCCACCCGCCGGCGGCCGGTGAGGCGAAGGCGTCCCAGGACGCGGCGGTGGCGCCCCCGGACGACAAGGAAGCCCAGGGCAAGGCCGCGAACGCCGAGAAGATGAACGAGGCGAAGCCCGGCGAGTTCGACAAGAAGGCGTTCGTCGACGCGGTGAACAAGGCGATCGACGCGCAGGCGCCGAAGAATCTCGACGAGGCGGACAAGTTCTCCAAGTCGGGCAAGGCGGACCAGGTCAAGGCGGAGGTCGACGGGAAGGTCACGGACGGCAAGGAGTCGTCGGCCAAGGACATCGACACCGCGACCAAGGCCGCGCCGGACACCTCGGCCGCCAAGGACAAAGAGGTCACCCCCCTCACCCCGGACCAGGCCCCGGGCAACCCGGGCGCGCCGTCCGCGACGGACGCGGTCCCGGAGAAACAGCCCGCCGCGGTGACGGACTTCTCGGAGGGGCCGGCGCAGAACGACCAGGCGATGGCGGACGCCGAGGTTACCGAGGAGCAGTTGGCGAAGGGCAACGAGCCGGAGTTCAACGAGGCCCTGTCCGCGAAGAAGACCTCCGAGGCGGATGCCGCGAAGGCCCCGGCGAAGGGGAGGGCGGCCGAGGACCAGGAGCTGGCCACGGCGAAGGAGGGCGCGGCGGCGTCCGGCGCCCAGGCGATGACCGCCCTGACCGCGACCCGGAGCGCGGCCGGGAAGCAGGTGGACGGCGGGAAGGGCGACACCAAGACGAAGGACGAGAAGAAGCGCGCCGAGGTCACGGCGAAGCTTCAGAAGGTCTACGACGGTACGAAGAAGGACGTCGAGGAGACGCTGTCCGGCCTGGACAAGAAGGTCGACACGGCGTTCACGGCGGGGGAGAAGGCGGCGCGGGACGCGTTCACGGCGGACCACAAGCGCCGGATGAAGAAGTACAAGGACAAGCGGTACTCGGGCTGGACCGGCAAGGCCCGCTGGGTGAAGGACAAGTTCGCGGGGATGCCCGAGGAGGCGAACGACCTCTACCAGGAGGCCCGCAAGCTCTATGTCTCCCAGATGCAGACCGTCATCTCATCGGTCGCGGACATCATCGGCACCGAACTGGGCCGGGCGAAGGCGCGGATCGCGCAGGGCCGCGCGGAGCTGAAGGCGGAGGTCGACAAACTCCCCGCGGATCTGAAGGCGTTCGGGGAGGAGGCGGCGAAGGACTTCGAGGGCAAGTTCGAGGACCTGGAAGCGACGGTCGACGAGAAGTCCGAGCAACTGGTCCAGGACCTGGCGTCGAAGTACACGGCGGCGTTGAACAAGATCGACGAGGAGATCAAGAAGCTCCAGGAGGCCAACCGGGGCCTGATCGACAAGGCGAAGGACGCGATCGTCGGCGCCATCAAGACGATCAACGAGCTGAAGAACCTGCTCCTGGGGATCCTCGCGAAGGCCGCCTCCGCGATCATGAAGATCATCAAGGACCCGATCGGTTTCCTCGGCAACCTGGTCAGGGCGGTCGGCGCGGGCCTGAACCTCTTCGTCACCAACATCGGCGACCACCTCAAGACCGGCGTCGTGTCCTGGCTGCTGGGCACCGCGGTCAAGGCGGGCCTGGAGCTGCCGGCGAGGTTCGACATCAAGGGCATCATCCAGATCATCGGCTCCCTGCTGGGCCTGACTTGGGACAACATCCGCGCCCGCGTCACCCGCAAGGGCGTCCCCGACGAGGCGATGTCGGCGGTTGAAACGTCGGTCCCCGTGGCCCAGAGCCTCGCCCGCGAGGGCCCGGCCGGCGCGGTGAAGGAGATCCAGGCGGAGACGGGCGACCTGAAGGCGACGATCCTCTCCAAACTGACGACGTATCTGATCCCGACGGTGATCGTCGCGGGCATCACCTGGATCCTCTCCCTCCTCAACCCCGCGTCCGCCTTCATCAGGGCGGTGAAGGGAATCATCGACATCGTCACGTTCATCGTGACGCAGGGCGCCCAGATCATCGAATTCGTGAACGCGGTCCTGGACGCGGTGATCCAAATCGCCAACGGCGGCCAGGCGGGCGTCCCCAAACTGGTCGAGGCGGCCCTCGCGGCCAGCATCCCCCTCCTGATCGGCTTCCTGGCGGCGCTGCTTGGCATCGGCGGCCTGGCGAACAAGGTCAAGTCGGTGTTCCAGTCGGTCTCCCGTCCGGTCACTCGCGCGATCGACAAGATAGTCGACTTCATAGCCAAGAAGGGCAAGGCCCTCTGGTCGAAGAGAAAACTTGAGGATAAGGGAAAAAAGGAGAATCCGAACCAGAGTGGGCGTGCGAACAAGAGCCTCCGGGAGAAGGAGGAGGATCTCAAACGAATAGTGGCCATCCTCACTCCGAGGATAGTTGAGTACGTTGGCTCTGGGAAATCTCGCGCAGCGCTGGAGTCCAAGCTTGCCACTTGGCGTCGGCAGTTCCGTCTCACTAGCCTGGCTGTGGCGGGAGATGGCTCCATTGAAGCCAAGCTCAACCCGTCAATCACCATCAATAAGATAAGCGTTAAGGATCGAGAGTTGGCGCAACTCATTATTCCAGCCCTTGCGGAAGTGGAGCAGGAGTACTTCGCGCATCTGCTTCTGACCGACGACCGCGGCCCAGTGCTGACCAAGGCGATCTACGGCTGGACCAACGGCCGATCGAATGCCCTGGCTGAACTCTCATCGTTCGAGAAGGCCATGACAATGGCGTATTTCCGCCCTGGAGTCAAGGTTCTAGCAATCGAGAAGGGGGTTTCGATATTCACGCCTGAAAGTCAGCGTAGAGATCCTTCCGTAGGCGTGATCGGAAGGGTTAATAATGTCGGAGCCTACGCCGCTAAGCAAAAGATGAACAAGAAGGGTAAGCTTATCGATGTGCTGAGCGCCGCCGAGGACTTGCGGAAGAAGTCTCAAAGGGCGTACGGCAACCCCTTGAGTGATCAAGAGATAGCTGAGAATCTGAGTTCGTCTGAATTCGATGCAGAGGCTTTGCGGAACGTGAGCAGGCCGGCGACTAAAACAGCAGCCAAGGCGCTGGAAGTTTTCATCCGCGCAATGAGGAGGAATCACAGGCTTGTGCAATCGGTGGAAACCGGACGAATGCACGGAGTGCCGAGTGCCACGTCGATGCGTAATGCGCTGGTGCAATCTGGGATTGTAACGGAGTTGGATCCCATCCTTGAAATGGATGGCTCGATGAATATTATGGCACCTCTCGCTCAGGATCCTGATCAGCAGAAGAAGCGAGAGGAGCGTCTCGGTACCGTAATTATCGAGCTGATTAAATCCGCCCCGGTTGCGAGAAATTCACATGCCGTAGGTGAGGGCTTACTCGTCGCAGTCAATCTGCTTGTAGCGGACGGTTACACCGTCAATGCGTTGGCTGAGCAAATTGAGCGCTATGCGGAGGCGAAAATATCTGGCGCAAGTCCAGAGCAGGTTGAGCGTGAGTTTAGAATGCTCAAGGTTGGGGTAAGGGAGATGCTTGAACGCACAAACAGATAGCGGAATCTAAAAGCTGCAGGCTGGCCACCCGGCCCTCACTCAAAGGCTGCCCATGCGATTGAATATGGTCTTCCGGGATGCCATTGACCCACAAGACTTTGCCGATTTTGCTGAAGAGGTTCAGTGGGTATTCCACGGAGCCCATCCCGCTGTTGAATCAGCCCCTGCGGAACTCACTTGGGCCACACCGGCGGGTGTGGGGGTTCACTTGATTGAGGACGAGGTGCTCGGATTAATCTACCTTTCGATCGAGAATTATTCGATCGAGGGAGTGTCCGAAAGAGATCTGATAGAAGCGTCGAGACTGGTTTCGGGGGCATTTGAAACAATTGACGCACGGGAACTGATTGGTCTCTACCATGGCGAGTCGGAATGGAACGGAAAAGTAGTTGCATTGATGATGGTCGCAGCAGTGGCTGGGGAGTATTCGCCAGGGATTTGTGAAGTGGTCGGGGCAGGCCTGGAATCTCAGAATGTCGATGTGAGGAGAGCTGCTGCGATTGCCTCGATGTACACTCCATGGGAGGACCTGAAGGGCGTGGTTGAGACTGTTGCCGACCGTGACCCTGATGATCAAGTCCGCGATCTCGCCGCGACGTCCCTGTTGAATTTTCCGTAATTCTACAAAGTCCTCCTCTGGTGCGAGTGTGCCGGACTGCTCCATTTTGGAGTCATGCCCCCCATGAATCAGTCAGGGTGTTCGGGCTGAGGTCAGCAAGCGAACGTACGGCCCGAACTCCGACGCCAGGGTCAGTCGGCCCAACTTCTGGTACTCCCGTTGGATCGCGTGGATCAGTGTCGTCATCGTCACCGGTTCCGACGTGTCCGCCGCCAGGTACGCCGAGGTGATCGCTATCGAGCGGATGTTGCCGCCTGCCAGCTCGAAGTTGGACGCGCAGAAGTCCAGGTCCAGGTCCGTCCCGCGAGGCAGTAGCGGGCCCAGGCAGCGTTCCCACAGCAGTAGGCGTTGGTCGGGGTCCGGGATTGGGAAGTCGATCACCAGGTCGAGGCGGCGGGTGAAGGCGTCGTCCAGGTTGGCGCGGAGGTTGGTGGAGAGGATCGCCAGGCCGTCGAAGGATTCCATGCGTTGGAGCAGGTAGGCGCTCTCCACGTTGGCGTAGCGGTCGTGCGCGTCCTTCACGTCCGAGCGTTTGCCGAAGATCGCGTCGGCCTCGTCGAAGAGCAGCACGCCGTTCACGCCCGCCGCCTCCGTGAAGATGCGCTCCAGGTTCTTCTCCGTCTCACCCACGTACTTGTCGATCACCGTCGCCAGATCGACCGTGTAGAGGTCCAGGCCCAGATCCGCCGCGATCACCTCCGCCGACATCGTCTTGCCGGTGCCCGAGTCGCCCGCGAAGAGCGCCGATACGCCCCGGCCTCGGCCGCCTCCCGGGCGCATACCCCACTCGCCCAGGACCCGGTCGCGATGGCGGGCGCGGGCGGTGAGTTCGCGGAGTTGGGTGTGGGTGTCGGGTGGGAGAACCAGGTCGTCCCAGGTCACCGTGGGTTCGATACGACGGGCCAGGCGGTCCAGGCCCGCCGCGTTCTGGGCGCGGGCCCCCTGGCGTACATGGTCGGGGGTGAGTACCCCGCCCGCCAGGCGCGCCGTCTGGGCGGCGGAGCGGGCGGCGCCCGTCACCTGTTCCGGGGTGAGGAGGAACGGGGCGAGCAGGCGGTCCGCGTCGATCGTGGGCGGGAGCGGGGCCGGGGACCGCTGTTTGTACGCGTCCGTCCACAAGGCCCCGCGTATCGACGGCTCCACCCGGGGCGCGTGCAGGAGTAGCGGGGGAGCCGTGGACCACGACGCGTCCCACGGGGCCCGGCCCACCAGGATCGTTGGGACTTGATGCGATGTCAGGAGCCGTAGGAGGTGGGGGTGTTCACGGGACACCGCTTCCAGCGGCGCGCAGATCAGGCCGGCGTTCGTCAGGCGGGCCTCGCGGACCAGGGCCCGTACCGCCTCCGCCGGCGCCGGATCCTCCGCCAGCCGTGCCAGGTCCAGGCCCAGCACACCCAGACCCGCCGCCGTCAGCGCGGACGCGGCCAGGGCCGTACCCGCACCGCCCTGGTCCTCGCTGAGGTAGGTCAGTCGGACGCCGTCGGACAGGACCCTGGCGAGCGGTGCCGGGTCGCCCACGCCCCGTACCGCGTGCCACGGGGCCATCAGGTCGGCGAGTCGTGGATCCCGGGTGTCGTCGCCCAACAGGTGGGCCGTGACCCGGTCCGGTACGCGCAGGGCCCGGCTCAGGAAGGGGCGGTCCAGGTCCTCGACCAGGAGCAGCCCGCCGGCCCGCAGCGGAGAACGGGCGGCCAGCCGGGCGCGTGCGGCGTGGTCCGCCGGGGACGAGCCGCAGAGGCCGAGCGCCAGGCCGATGGACGGGCGGCGACGGGTCACGTCGTCGTTCAAGTAGCCGTAGAACGCCTCGAACCGGTCGTCCAGATCCGGCACCAGCGCGATGAGCAGGATCTCGACGTCGAGCGGCGTGAGGTCGAACTCCCTCGCCAGGGTGGTGAGTCGGGAGTCCGCCACGTCATCGATCAACTGCTCGTCGGGGGGGCGGGAACGAACGGGCCCCCTCCTCGTCCAGCAGCCGCGCGACGTTCTCTTCCGTCAGATACAGACCGCGGAACGCGTCGTCCGGGTCCGGATCGGTCGCCCGCCTCGCCTCGACCGCTCGCCGGACCCGCTGCTCCACCGCGACCGCCCGCGCGAGCAGGTGGCGCAAGCTCGTCATGCGTCGGTTTCCTCTGAAGTCGTGCCGCGTGTCTCCCTGATGCGTACGGCGCGGGGCGACTTGGGCGGCGCGGGATCCCGGTGCGGCCGGCCGGGCCGCGAGCCGTACACCGGCTGACCCGCACCGGCAACCGCACCCGTACCCGCGCCCGTACCCGCACCCGCGCCCCGCTCCGGCACGTCACCGAACCGCGCCCGCAGCCCCTCGTCACCCACCGGCGGCCCCGCCTCGTAGACCGGCGACGCCGTCACCGGAACGCTGATCACCAGGTCCAGCGAAGGCTTCAACTCCCCACCCAGCGCGCTCCACACATCCGCGAACGACCGGTCCTCCGGCGGCGGCAGCGCGATCGACAACGGCACCGCGGCCCCGATCTCCGCGAGGGACCCCGTCAGCCGCTCCGGCGGCAGCGCCTCGTACCGCAGCAGGCACGCCAACAGCGATGAAAGCAGCCGGTGTTCGTCCTCCGGGCGCTTGGTCCACGCCGTGATCAGATACGACAGCTTGAAGAAGCGCGGCGGGCGGCGGCGCGCGACGATCGCGCCGCGCTCGTCGTACTCGTTGTGCAGTCCGCGCTCCCGCCGGCGCATGTCCTCGCGGATGTCGTAGAGATAGAGATTGACCATGGGCGAGTTGACCTTGGCGGCCCACTCCCTCGTCGGCGCGTCGAAGACCACCGCGATCTGGCCTCCTTCGAGGACCTCCGCGCGGATCAGGGTCCGCAGTACGTCGTCCACCTCATGGATCATCCGGCGGCCACCCCCGTGCCGGGCGCGTCGCTCATGAGCGGCCCGCGAAGTCCGGTGGTTGCAGGTTGCGTTGGACCACCAGGACCGGTTTCTGGAGCCGGGGCAGATCGTCGGCGTCCGCCCGCAGCACGCGCGGGCCTAGGGTGTCCTTGCGCAGCACCAGCATCTGCACCTCGAAGGTGCCGTCGCGACCCACCCGGATGCCGGCGCGGTCGGCCGTGATGCCGAGGGACCAGGTGAGGCGTACGGTCTCGCCGGGCGGATAGTCCTTGCCGCGAGCCAGTACGGGCTGGCCCGGCTTGGCGACCGGCGGGGTCACTTCGAGCGACGGCTTCAGGACGCGCAGCCGGTCGGTGTCCGTGTTGTTGGCCGTACGGCGGTCGGGCAGCGTCCCGCGCACGGTGGCCCGTACGTCGCCGGTGATCGCCGCCCGGTAGGTCCCCGTCTGCGTCACCTCGATACGGCCTCCGGCGGGAATCGTGCACGGCCGGGCCGCCGTACAGCGGTTCAGGGCCGGCAGGCTCCGGTCACGCGCTTCGGACGGCCGTGGCCAGCTCGCCCCGAGGACGACACCGGTCGCCGTGTCAGGTCCCGCGTTGGTGACCGTGAACCGGGCGCGCGCCGGGCGCCCGACGTACGTGCGGTCCGGGCTGACGTCCGCCCGCACCGCGACGTCCGACGTCGGCGGTACCGGTGGCGCGGGCGGCACGGGCGGCTCCAGCACCTCGAACCGCGCGGTGTCCGTACCGGTGTTGCCCGCCAGGTCCGTGGCCGAGCAGCTGACCGTGGTGATCCCCACCGGGAACAGCGCGCCGGACCCCGGGTCGCATGTCACCGGCAGCGCGCCGTCCTGGGCGTCCGTGGCCGAGGCGGTGAAAGTGATCCGTGCCCCCTCGTCGTCCGTCGCCCGGACCGTACGGTCGTCGACGGTGACGACCGGGTCGTTGATGTCGTTCACGGTGATGCTGATCCGCTGCTGGAACTCGGGGTCGGGTACGGCGGCGGGGCCGAGCGCGTCCGTTCCCGGGATCTGGGCGCCGAGTTGCAGGAACTGCACCGTGCAGGTCAGCGTCGTGCCCTGGGGTGCGTCGGCCGACACATCGACATTCTCGGTGAACTGCGCCGTCTCGCCGCTGATGAGCTGCCTCGTCGGCGGGTCCAGGGTGACGCTGAGATGCGGGTCGCAGTCGGCCAGTTCATGACCGACGGTGGTGGGCAGATTGTCGAAGCCATCGATGATGGCCTGGGCTGTCCCGTTCGGTTGAATGCCTTCCAGCAGGCGGCCACCGGTGGCATTGATGATCCGGGTGGCCTGACCGGGCGTGGTCGGCGGATCCTCGATCTGGTTGGGAAAATCGGGGTTGTTGGCGTTCCCGTTGCCGTTCAGACCGTCCCCGCGATCACTCTCCAACTCGATGCCGATCACCCGGACCCCCTTGTCCTGGAGGTCGGCGATCGTGTCGTCGATGGTGTGGCCGTTGCTCGGCGCGTGGCTGGAGGCATCGCTGATCAGCACGACGAGTGGGCTCGACCCCTCGCGGAACACCGTTTGGCCGCCTGCGCCGTTGGCGATCTCCCACAGACCGTTGATCCAGTCCTCGGACGGGCCCATGCTGAACCCGCCGAGGTTCGCGCGCAGAGCGTCGACGCCGTCCTGCACCCGTGTCATGTCGTCCGTCAGCTCGGTGAGTACCCGGAATCCGGCGTTCGGCAGGTCGACCTCCTGGTCGCCGAACGTGGCGACCGCGAAGCGTGACTCGGGCTCCGCGTCCAGGATCTTGCCGGTGATGAGGGGGAGATACCTCCGCACCTCCCGGATCGGCATGTCCATGCTGGCCGTGCCGTCCACCAGCAGCACCACCTCGGGGCGAGGCGGGATCGCCGGAGTCCGTACCTGCTTGGTCACACCCGTCGAACCGCCCGGGTCGAGCGCCTCGTCGAGCGTGGCCGGCGTGACCCAGGGGTCCGGAGGTACGGGGACGGCCGGTACCGCCGCCAACTGCCCCGTTGCCGAAGCCGAAGCCGATGCCGATGCCGATGCCGATGCCGATGCCGATGCGGATGCGGATGCCGTGGCCGATGCCGTGGTTGTCGCTGTCGCCGACACCGCAGACGCGGGTACGAGTCCGGTGGCCAGCAGGAGCAGGACGAGCGCCGCCGCGCGTGAGGAACCGCCGCGCCCGGTCCGCCCGTGCGACCGCCCTCCTGTCGCCTTTCCCGACCGCTCTCCCGGCTGAATCCACCGCACGGTGTTCCTCCCCGTCCCCTACGGCCCTGATACGGCTCCGGACATGCCGCCGCGTCTGTACGGTCCCGTACAACCCCTGTACGTACAGCGGAAGTCGAGCCACCAGGGCGGGAAGTGCCGGTTGCCCGAAAGGGCAACCGGCAGATCGCCCCGCGCAGATCGCCCCGCGCAGATCGCCCCGCGCAGATCGACTCGTCCGGATCGACTCGTCCGGATCGACTCGTCCGGATCGACCCGCGTAGATCAGATAAGGCCCTGACGCATCGCGTAAGCCACCGCGTGCGAGCGATTGCGCAATTGCAGCCGCGTCATCACGGAATGCAGGACGTTCTTGATCGTGCGCTCCGAATAGGCCAACTTCGTCGCGATATCCGCGGTGTCGTAGCCCTCGGCGACCAGCCGCAGCACATCCACCTCACGCGCCGCCAGCCCGGTGAAGTGCAGACCGCGCGGCCCGAGCACCTGACCCTGGAGCCTGCCGACCTCTTCGAGGAGGCGTCCGAGCAGATCGGAGGGGAGATGCCCCTCACCCCGTGCCACCGTCCCGATGACATGCACCAGATGCTCCGGCGTCGACTCGGACCGCCTGACCACACCGGCGACACCGCACTCCGCCGCACTCACCAGCTTCTGTTCGTCGATGTCCGTCGTGACCAGGACCGTACGGCAGTCCGTCGTGCGCTGGATGTGCCGCAGCGTTCTCAGCGCGGCCTCGTCGACGGCGTCCACGACGATGACCACGACCTGCGGCGAGACGTCGGCGTCGTCCCATTCCATGACACTGACCTCGGGACGGGCCCTCAATTGGCTGGCCACGCCCGCCTGCGATATCGGATCCTGGGCCCGTAACGCGACAGTTGTGCGCTCCATGCGAAATGCTCCCCCTGGGCAACAGCCGGAAGCGTCACAGGAAGGCACAAGCCTCACAGCTGTAATTGGCTGCCCCATCCGTTGTGAGGCGGTCTGAAGATTCCCGTGTTACCGGACAAGGAAACTGAAAGGTTGCCACGGGCAGCGAATCTGCCCGAAAGTGTTCCTTCGCGGCCGATGTCCCACCCGGTCCCCGACCTTACGGTCCGCGGTATGAGTCTCACCGCAAGCCTGGACGATACGTCCGTCGCCGCCGAGCCGGGCGCGGAGACGGCCCTTCCTCTACAGGTCCTGAACTCCGGCTCGACCGTGGAGGAGTACCGCTTCGAGGTGGTCGGCGCGTGCGCCGCCTGGTCGGCCGTGGAGCCCGCCGTCCTGTCGCTCTACCCGGGCGACTCCGGGACCGTGTCACTCATGCTGCGCCCGCCCCGTGACTCGACGGTGCCGGCGGGGGAGACGCCGTTCGGCGTCCGGGTGGTGCCGACCGGGGACCCGGCCGGGACGGTCGTGCCCGAGGGGCGGGTGACCGTCCTGCCGTTCACGGAGACGACGGCCGAGCTGGTCCCGCGCAGTTCGCACGGGGCGCTCAGCGGACGGCACCGGTTCGCGGTCGACAACCGGGGCAACACGCCCGTCACCGTACGGCTCGGGGCCCAGCCCGGCTCCGAGCTGGCGCGGGTGGACTTCGCCGCCCCGGAACTCCGGATCGAGGCGGGCCGCGCCGAGTTCGGCAAGCTGCGCGTACGGCCGGCGAAGCGGATGTGGCGCGGCGCGCCGGTCACGCACCCCTTCCAGGTGTCCGCCGCCCCGCAGCCCGCGGCCGAGGGCCAGGAGGCCCCGGACCCGGTCCTGGTGGACGGCTCCTACCAGCAGGAACCGCTCCTGCCGAGCTGGCTGCCCAGGGCGCTCATCGTCGCCGCCGTGGTACTGATCGCGCTGGTCGGCCTCTGGTACGCCCTGCTGCGCCCCGCGGTGAAGTCGGCGGCCCGCGAGGCGGTCACACCCGAGGCGGTACGGTCGGCGGTCGAGGCCGACCCGAGCCGGTCGGCGGACGGCGGAGACCCGGGCGGGGCGGGCTCGGCAGGTGGGGACTCGGCGGGCGGTGACACCGCTGGTGCCGGTACGGACGGCGGGGCACCGGGATCCAGTACGTCGCCGAGCCCCGGCCCCTCGGCGGACGCCGCGGCGGGCACCCCGACCAGCGCGCAGGTGCGGGTCAGCGACACGGTGGGCGGCGGCGCGAGCACCGGGACGGCGCTGCGGGTGCCCGCGGGCCAGACGTTCCAGCTGACGGACCTGGTGGTGCAGAATCCGCAGGGCGACGCGGGGACGGTCGTCGTCTCGGCCGGGCCCGAGACCCGGGTGCTCAGCCTCGGTCTGGAGAACTTCCGCGACTCCGACTACCACTTCGTGACACCGATCGTGGTGCCCGCCGGAGGCACGGTCACCATGACCATCGACTGCCGGCGGATCGGCAGGCCGGTGGGGGCACCCGCGCCCTCGCGGTGCACCGAGTCGCTGTTCCTGGGCGGGACGATGAGGGCCGCCACGGGCGGCTGACGGGTCCGGCCCTCCTCGGGGCGGGCGGCACGGAGCGGGGGCGCGCGCCCGCGCTCACGGCCTCAGGCGGGCGGCGCCTCTTCCTCCTCCTCGGGGTTCTTCGTCTCGGCGCGCTGCACGAACGAGCCCTGGACGTCGGCCGGTTGCTCCTCCTCGTCCTCGGCCGCCCGCTGCACGGCGGGAGCCGCCGAGGCGGCGGCCCGGTCCGCGACGGGCGGGGGCGCCGCCGGCGCGGGGTCGGCCAGTACCCGGTCCGCGTTCGCGACGGCCTCCCGTTCGAAGCGGTCCGAGGGGTCACTGACCCGGATACCGCCGGGCGCTTCCGTCCCCTCGACCGGGCCCTGACGCTGCTGGATCACATGGGTCAGCTCATGGGCGAGCGTGGTACGGCCCTGCGGCGACGACGGGTCGTACGCGTCGCGCTGGAAGACCACGTTGTTGCCCACGGTGTAGGCGTGCGCGCCGACACCCTTCGCCGATTCATGGGCGGCCGAGTCGTTGTGGATACGTACGTCGGAGAAGTCCGCGCCCATCCGGCTCTCCAGATCCGTACGGGTCTCCGTGTCGAGGGGCGAGCCGCCGGACGACACGACGTCGTGCACGGGCGAACGCCGCTCCTCCTCGGCCTGGTCCGGCGAACCGCCACGGGCCCGCTGGATCACCGGGCCGAGCGCGCCGTTGCCGACGGCGCGCTGGAGCGCGCCCATCCCGGCGGTACCGATCACATCGGTACGCCCGGTGGCCGCCGCGCGGAAGAGGTGGTGCGTCTGCCCGTCCTGGGCAGCGGCGGCGGGCGAACGGCCGAGGTCCCGCTCGTGGTCGTGCTCGTGCTGGTGCTGATGGTCGTGGTCCTGCCCGTGGTCCTGCTCGTGCCCGTGTTCCTGCTCGTGTGAGTTCATTACCGTCTCCCTGACCGCTGCGGCCCCGGCACCTCACCATCACCGGGCGCCCGTTCCCCCGTCCAGGCCCCGCACCGGCCCGGCCGGGGCAGCCGGGGATGCCTCTTTGGGCAGCGCGAGGGGGCGTGCGGGTAGCGCGTACGTATCCATGTTCTGGCGATCCATGGTTGAACGTCACCTGGATCAGACCGGTCCGCGCGAGGAGCCTGGTGGTGCGGCGGAAGGACGCCGCCGAGCGGGAAGCTCCCGGGCGAAGACAGCGAAGACAGCGAAGACAGCCAAGACGGTGAAGGCAGCGAAGACAGTGAAAGCAGTGAAGCAGGCGAAGGACGTGGCGGTACCGGATCTGCGGGGGAAGCTCGCCGTGGTGACCGGGGCGAGCGACGGCGTCGGGCTGGGGCTGGCCGGACGGCTCGCTCGTGCGGGCGCCGAGGTGCTGCTGCCCGTGCGTAACCCGGCCAAGGGCGCGGCGGCGCTTGAGCGGATCCGTGCGGCCGTGCCGGGGGCCGAGGTCTCCACCCGCGTACTCGACCTGGCCTCGCTGGACTCGGTCGAACAACTCGCGGACACGCTCAACGGCGAAGGCAGACCGCTCGACATCCTGATCAACAACGCGGGGGTGATGGCGCCGGCCACCCGGCACACCACGGCCGACGGCTTCGAGCTGCAATTCGGCACGAACCATCTCGGTCATCTGGCGCTGACCGGGCGGCTCCTGCCGCTGCTGCGCGCGGGCCGGGCCCGTGTCGTCACCCTCACCAGCGTCGCCGCCCGCTTCGGCGGCCTCGACTGGGACGACCTCCAAGGTGAGAGGCGGTACGCATCGGTGCGGGCGTACAATTCCTCCAAGCTGGCCAACGTGCTGTTCGCGCTGGAGCTGGACCGCCGCAGCACCGCGAACGGATGGCACATCGCCAGCATGGCCGCCCATCCCGGCACCACGCTGACGAACCTCTACGCGTCCGGGCCCAACCTGGGCCGTACGCGCCCCGCCCGCCACGAGGCACTGGTCCGACGGCTGGCCCGCTGGGGCCTGTTCGTGCAGTCCGTCGACGCGGGACTGCTCCCGCCCCTGTACGCGGCCACGAGCCCGGCGGCGAAGAGCGGGCGGTTGTACGGCCCCGACGGTCCGGGGCAGTTCTCCGGTGGCCCCACGGAGCTGGCCGTCTACAGGTCGGCGCGCGGTGAGGCGGATGCCGCACGGCTCTGGGAGATCTCGGAGAAATTGACAGGGGTCACCTACGGGGGAGCCTGACGTCGACGATTGCTGGAGAGGGATCAAGGAACATGGACAGAGCTGGACTTGCCGCGTTTCTCCGGGCCCGGCGTGAGGCCCTCCAGCCGGAGGACGTCGGGCTGCCGCGTGGACGCCGTCGGCGTACCGGCGGGCTGCGCAGGGAAGAGGTCGCGGCACTGTCCGACATGTCCGCCGACTACTACGGCCGGATCGAGCAACCGCGCGGGCCGAACCCGTCCGAGCAGATGCTCGCCGCGCTCGCGCGTGGCCTGCGGCTGTCCCTGGAGGAGCGCGACCACCTGTTCCGGCTCGCCGGACACCCCGCACCCGGGCGGGTGCCGGGCGGCGACCACATCAACCCCGGCATCATGCGGATCCTCGACCGGCTCGAGGACACCGCCGCCCAGGTCGTCAACAACCGCGGGGAGACCCTGAGGCAGACCCGGATGGCTGTCGCGCTGCTCGGCGACGAGACGGCGTTCACCGGGCGGGCCCGCAGTCTGCACTACCGCTGGTTCACCGACCCGGCCTCGCGGCTGCTCCGCCCGGAGAGCGACCACGCCACGCACAGCCGCCTCCTCGTGGCGGACCTCCACGGGGTCCACGCGCGCGGCGGCGAGGACTCACCCGTGGCCGAGCTGGTGGACGCGCTGCTGGCGACCGGCACCGAGTTCGCTTCGCTGTGGCGTGAGCGCCCGGTGCTGGCACCGTACTGCGCCCCGAAGCGCCTCAGTCACCCACGACTTGGACCGCTGGAGCTGCACTGCCAGACGCTGGTGGACCCCGACCAGTCGCAGAAGCTGCTGGTCTTCACCGCGGCTCCGGGCAGCGAGAGCCACGACAAGCTGCAACTCCTCTCCGTCATCGGGGACCAGCTCGGCTGAGGGGCGACAGCGCGCCGGGCGCGGTCAGACGACGCAGAACTCGTGACCCTCGGGGTCGGCCATCACCACATGGTCCGGCCTGCCCTTCAGCCCGTGCTCATGTATCACCGTCGCGCCCGCCGCCTCCAGCCGCTCGACCTCGGCGAGAACCCGGGGCCACCGTGTCTCCCAGGGGATCTCCCGGCCACCGCCGACACGGAGGTCCAGATGCATGCGGTTCTTCGCCACCTTGGGCTCCGGGACCTTGAGGAAGGACAGGGACGGCCCGACCCCGTCCGGGTCCGCGAGGTACGCCCCGTCGTCCCATTCCTCCTCAGGGACCTCACAGTCCATGAGCCACGCCTCCCACGAATCGAAACCGGCGGGCGGGGGAGGCTCGGCATACCCCAGGGCGAGCGCCCAGAATTCCGCCAGCTTCGCGGGCTGCGCGCAGTCGATCGTCAGGGTCCATTTGGTGGCCATCGTGCCTCCTCGGCTCATGTCCAAGAACCGTATCGGCCACCACTGACAACGCCGGAAAACCGCCACCGCCCGCTCCGACCATGACGTCTACGTGATCACCGCCGACGACCGCAAGGCCACTCCGGCCGCCTCGCCCGCCCCGGCCGCCTCGCCCACCCCGGCCGCCTCGCCCGCCCCGGCCGCCTCGCCCGCCCCGGCTGTCCCGCCCGCTTCCATCGAGGGCCGCCGGTCGCCCGCGCTCGATGTCATGCCTCTCTCCCTGTCGCAGTTCCGCGCCCACGGCATGCCCGGGGGCACGGACACCTGGGACCGCTACGCCTTTGTCCACAGCCAGGTGCTCCTCGACCGGCTCGACGGCACGATCACGCGGCTCGTCCAGGAGAAGGCCGTTCTCGACGGTCCCGAGGCGCACCGGTTGGTCCGCTCCGAACTCGACGCGTACATCAACTCCCTCTACCGGTCGGTGAAGAGTCACCGTGACGCCCGCCCCGCCGTCGCGCATCTCGACGCCGCGGAGAGCGTCCCGTATCTGCTGACGGTCGTGTTCGCGCTGCACCGGCGGGTCAGGCCGTACAACAAGTACCTGCTGTGGGAGCTCGAACACCACCCGCTGAGCGCTCCTCAGTGGGCCTCTGACGTGCTGTTCCCGCAGCTCCGGCGCATCGTCGCCGACGGTGACCTCGCCACGCAGCGCGCCCTGTTAGCGACCGTCGAACGGGCCGCCCGGCAGGCCGGCCACGCCTCGGTACTCGACTCCTGGGGCTCCGACATCGACCTCCTGCGACCGCGCGACTGACCGAGGCGCTCCTCCTCGTCGCGCCCCCCGGCGGCGGAGACTAGGGGTTGATCCACGCGGACACGTACATATCCTTGTGGAATGCGCTACTTGCGGGCACGTCGAGTTCGGAGCGATCGCCGGTGACCTATGAGATACGTGGCGCGACGCCGCCCACCCCCGGTACCCCGTCCCCGACAAGGCCCGGACGACTCGTCGCGACGAGTGACCTCCACATCCGGCACCCGGAGAACAGGAAGATCGCCGATTCCCTGTGGCCGGAGTCGGAGCACGACTGGCTCCTGGTGGCCGGTGACATCGGCGAGTTGGTCTCCGACATCGAGTGGACCCTGCGCACCCTGAGCGAGCGGTTCGCGAAGGTGATCTGGGTGCCGGGCAATCACGAGTTGTGGACCGCGCCCGACGACCCCGTCCAGCTCAGGGGTGACGCGAAGTACCGCCATCTCGTGGAGCTGTGCCGGGGCCTCGGGGTCGTCACGCCGGAAGATCCCTACCCCGTCTGGGAGGGCGAGGGCGGCCCCGCCGTCATCGCGCCGCTGTTCCTGCTCTACGACTACTCCTTCCGGCCCCCCGGCACGGACTCCAAGGAATCGGCCCTCGCGGTCGCCGAGACCGCCGGTGTCATCTGCACCGACGAGTTCCTGCTCCACCCGGACCCGTATCCCAGCAGGGAGGCGTGGTGCCGCGCCCGGCTCGCGGAGACCGAGCGCCGGCTGGCCGAGATCCCGCCCGAGCTGCCCACCGTCCTGATCAACCACTGGCCGCTGGTGCGCGAACCCACGGACATCCTGTGGCGCCCGGAGTTCGCCCTGTGGTGCGGTACGAAGGGCTCGGCGGACTGGCCGAGCCGATTCCGGGCCGCCTCGGTCGTGTACGGGCATCTGCACATTCCCCGGCTGATGTGGTGCGACGGGGTGCCTCATCAGGAGGTCTCCCTGGGCTACCCGAGGGAGTGGGGACGGCGCGCCCAGGAGCCGGGCCGGCCCGTACAGATCCTGCCGTTGCCGGTACGCGAGGAAGTGGGGCGGACGCCGTGATCGAGCGCATCGTGCCCGCAGGGACGCAGACGGCCGAGGCGTACGGAGACCTACCCGAGGCCACGCTCTTCCCCGAGGAGGAGCCGATCGTGAAGTCCGCCGTGGCCAAGCGGCGCGGCGAGTTCACCACCGCCAGGCACTGCGCGCGGCAGGCTCTGACGCGGCTCGGCGCCCCGGCGGGGGCGATCCTCACGGGCGAGCGCGGCGCGCCGCTGTGGCCCGAGGGGGTGGTCGGCAGCATCACGCACTGCGACGGCTATCGCGCGGCCGTCGTCGCCCGCCCCTCGCGGGTCACCTCGATCGGTATCGACGCGGAGCCCGCGCTGCCGTTGCCCTCCGGGGTCCTGGACGCGGTGGCCCTGGCCGACGAGCAGATCGCGGTCAAGGAGCTGCTGGAGTCCGTGCCGGAAGTCCCGTGGGACCGGCTGCTGTTCAGCGCCAAGGAGTCCGTCTACAAGGCGTGGTTTCCGCTGATGAGACGCTTTCTGGAATTCGAGGGCGCCCGGCTGGTCTTCGACCCGGCGGGCGGGACGTTCACGGCGCATCTCCTCGCGGGACCGGCGAAGGCCGGGAGCCGTACGTTGCACACGTTCGACGGTCGCTGGCTCTCGGAGAACGGCATCGTGCTGACGTCGGTCACCGTCCCCGCGTAATGGCCCCTGGCCCCTGACCGCGTGACCGCGTGACCGGGCCGTCCGAGGACGGACGCCCGGTCACACACCACCGCGACCCGCAGACCGCGCCCGCCTCCTCAGGCGATCGACGCCGAAACAATCGCCGCCACCGCGATGTTGCACGACGCCGTCACCCACACCGCGGGGTGCGGCTCCGCCTCCACCAGCGTCGCGCCCAGCTTGCCCGGCGTCACCAGATCCACCACCAGGAACGCCACCGCCATCATCACCAGGCCGAGGACCCCGAACGCGGCCGTCGACGCCAGGCCCTTGCCGAAGTCGTCGTACGTCGTCCAGATGGACGTGAAGACGATGCCGCCGATCCCGAGCAGCGCCGAGCTGAGCAGGAGCGCGCAGTTGCGGTTCCGCTCCTCCCAGATCTGCTTCCCGAGCTTCCCCGGTGTCAGCAGGTCGACGAGGACGATACCGAGGATCAGAAGGACCACACCGAGCGCGCCGTACGCGCCCGCTCGGCCAAGTCCGTTGACTATGTCGTTCATTGGGAAGCTCGTCTCCGCAGCTGAAGATGATCGTGGCAAAGGCGTCGGAAAATGTATCGCACGGTGTACGAGCCGCGAGGACGAGCCGGGAACCGGGGCCGAACCGCGTCCTGACCGTGCCCGGAAGTCCGTGTTCCGCGCCCGGATTATCGATCAATGCTGCTGAGTTGCCGCTATGTCCCGCTGTGCGCGGCGCGCGGGTCGGTCACCGGCACGCACCTCACCGGGCGGTGCGCCCCGCTCACTACGATCGATGGGACCGCCGCCATCGGCGGCTCCGCGCCCCCCACCGAGAGGACCCCACTCGTGCAAGCCGCCTCCCCGGCCTGGAACGATCCTTACGACCGTTCCGTCGCCGAACTGCTCGCCCGGATGACCGACGACGAGAAGCTCGGCCAGCTCCAGCAGCTCGCCTGGGCGGGGGCCACCGGCCCCGGCGGCACCCAGACCCGGGAGGCCGAAGAGGCCGCCCGCGCCGGTCTGTTGGGCTCCGTGCTCAACATCCACGGCGCCAAGGAGTCCAACGCGCTCCAGCGGATCGCCGTGGAGGAGTCCCGGCTCGGGATCCCGCTGATCTTCGGTCTCGACATCATCCACGGCTTCTGGACCACCTTCCCGATCCCGCTCGCACAGGCGGCCAGCTTCGACCCGGCGGTGTCCGAGCTGGACGCCTCCGTATCGGCGGCCGAGGCTCGCTCCAACGGCGTGCACTGGACGTTCGCCCCGATGATGGACGTCACCAGTGAGCCGCGGTGGGGCCGGATCGCGGAGTCAGCAGGTGAAGACCCCTATCTGAACGCGGTGTTGGCGGCTGCCAAGGTACGCGGCTACCAGGGCGGCGATCTGAAGGCCAAGGACCGGATCGCCGCCTGCGCGAAGCACTACGTCGCGTACGGCGGGGCCGAGGGCGGTCGGGACTACAACACCGTCGATGTGTCCGAGGCCCGGCTGCGCAATCACTACCTGCCGCCCTTCAAGGTGGCCGTGGACGCGCAAGTGGCCACCGTCATGGCCGCGTTCAACACCATCAGCGGTGTCCCCGCACACGGCAACGAGCACACCCTCACCCGAATCCTCAAGCAGGACTGGGGATTTGACGGATTCGTCGTCAGCGACTGGACCGGCGTCCAGGAACTGATCCCGCACGGCTTCGCCGCCGACGGCGCGGACGCGGCCCGCCTCGCGCTGGGCGCCGGCGTCGACATGGAGATGGTCAGCACCCATGTCGCCGACCACGGGCGGAAGTTGCTGAGCGAGGGGCGCGTCGACGCCGCGCGACTGGACGACGCGGTGACCCGCGTCCTGCGCGTCAAGTTCCGCCTCGGGCTCTTCGACGACCCGTACGTACCCGAGCACGCCGAGATCACCGGCCCGACGGCGCGGGCCCGGTCGGCGGCCCGTACGGCCGCCGCGCGTTCCATGGTGCTGCTCAAGAACGAGGGCGGCGTCCTGCCGCTCGCCAAGTCCGTCCGTTCCCTCGCCGTCGTGGGGCCGTTCGCGGACTCCGCCGATCTCCAGGGCACCTGGGCCGGGCCCGGCGCCGAGAAGTTCCCGTCCGTCACGGTGCTCGACGCCGTACGGGCCGCCCTGCCGGACACCGAGGTGACCCACGCCGTCGGCACCGACCCGGCCGGCCAGGAAACCGGCATGCTCCCCGCGGCCGTCGCGGCGGCGCGCGCCGCCGATGTCACGGTCGTCGTCGTCGGGGAGAGCCCCGCCATCAGTGGCGAGGCGAACTCGCGCAGCGACATCGGACTGCCCGGCCACCAGGACGAGTTGATCGAGGCGATCGCGGCGACGGGCAAGCCCTACGTCGTCGTCCTCGTGAACGGCCGGCCGCTCGCCCTCGGCGACTGGGCCGACGACGCCCCGGCCGTGCTGGAGGCGTGGCACCCCGGCATGGAGGCCGGCAACGCGGTCGCCGACGTACTGTTCGGCGACGTCGACCCCGGCGGGCGGCTCCCGGCGTCCTTCCCCCGTACGGTCGGCCAGCTCCCGGTCAACTACAACCACGAGCGGACCGGCCGCCCCTACGACGCCGCCGACCCGGACCAGCGCTATGTCTCGCGGTACCTGGACGTGCCGGACGGCCCGCGCTACCCGTTCGGCCACGGACTGAGCTACACCACCTGCGTGCTCACCGAGCCCGCCCTGAGCCGGAACTCGATCGCCGCCGCGTCCCTGCGCGACGGCGACACGGTCGAGGTCAGTGTCACCGTACGCAACACGGGCGAGCGCGACGGGGACGAGGTCGTCCAGCTCTATCTCCACGACCCGGTGGCGAGCATCGTGCAGCCGGTACGGCGACTGCGCGGATTCCGCCGGGTGGGTCTCGCGGCCGGGCAGTCCACCACCGTGCGCTTCAGCCTCGGCGCGGAGGACTTCGGCTTCTGGACCAACGATCCGGACGGCCGGTTCGTGGTGGAGGAAGGCACGGTCGACATCATCGTCGGCACCAGCTCGACGGCCACGGCGAAGGACACGCTGACGATCACCTGAGGCCGAACCTGGCCGGTCGGACCTGGCCGGTCGGACCTGGCCGGCCGGACCTGGCCCGTCGGACCTGGCCCGTCGGTCCCGACCCGTCGGACCTGCCACCGACCGAGCCGGCCCACTTGCCGCACGACGAGGCCCGCCGGATGATTCCGGCGGGCCTCTGCCTCGCACGGAGAGCACCCGGAGAGCACCCGGAGAGCGATTTCTCCGACGATCAGGACGATCAGGGAGACGAACCCGCCATGGCAGAGATCGACATCCGCGACAACCGCGCACAGGGCCGGCTGGAGGCGTACGAGGGCGACGAGCTGGTCGGCGTCGTCGGCTACTTCGTGATGGCGGGCGCCCCCGCCGCGCTCGTGGCCGTCCACACGGTGGTGGAGCAGGGCCACGAGGGCAAGGGCATCGCGGGCGCGCTGGTGAAGGAGTTCTACGAGACGGCTGCCCGTGAGGGCGTGCCCGTCGTACCGCTGTGCCCGTACGCCGCCAGGTGGGCGCAGCGCCACCCGGACGAGGTCGCCGTCGCGCCGGCGGCGGCCGAGGAGACCGTACGCGCCGCCGAGGCCCAGCTCAAGGCGGACTCCGCGCGCTGGTGAGGGCCGAAAGGGTGACGTACGGGCGGTGCGCCGGGCCGATCATGAATGGACCCGGCGCGCGTGGGCACGCGCATCGCGAGACATTGGGAACGCACGAGTCCGTACTTTTGGAGGACTGGCATGACCCACCCGTATCCCGACCCCGTACCGCCCACCCCGACGCCGGGCCCGCCCGGACCCGGTCCGGCCCCGGACCCCGGGCCGCTGCCCGGCCCGGCGCCCGTTCCCGCGCCGTCACCGGACCCGATCCCCAGTCCGCCGGGCCCCGACCCGGTGCCGGACCCGGAGCCCCAGCCGGGGCCGCTCGGGTGATGCCGAATCTGAACGGCCGGTTGCCGGCGGGCAGTTGACCCGCCGGCAACCGGCCGTTCGGTGAGCGCGCCCTACGGCGAGCGTCAGCCGGAGACCTCGGAGCGGTCGCCGCCCCACAGGGTGTGGAACGACCCCTCACGGTCCGTACGCCGGTAGGTGTGCGCACCGAAGAAGTCCCGCTGCCCCTGGGTGAGCGCGGCCGGCAGCCGCTCCGCGCGCAGCGCGTCGTAGTACGAGAGCGCCGCCGCGAAGCCCGGCGTCGGTACGCCCTGCCGGACCGCCGTCGCGATCACCTCGCGCCAGTCGTCCTGCGCCGCGCCGATCTCCTCGGCGAACTGCTTGTCCGCCAGCAGGCTCGGCAGATCACGCTGCGCGTCGTAAGCACCCCGGATCCGGTCCAGGAACGCCGCCCGGATGATGCAGCCCGCCCGCCAGATCGCGGCGACGGATCCGAGGTCGATGTCCCAGCCGTACTCCTCGCTGCCCGCCTGGATCTGGTGGAAGCCCTGCGTGTACGAGACGATCTTCGACGCGTACAGCGCCTGCTCGACCTGGTCCGCGAAGCGCGCCGCCGCCTCCTCGCTCAGCGCGGTCGCCGTCGGGCCGGGCAGTGTCCGCGAGACGTCCCGCAGCGCCGCGTGCCCCGACAGTGAGCGCGCGAAGACCGCCTCGGCGATGCCGGAGACCGGCACACCGAGGTCGAGGGCGATCTGCACCGTCCAGCGGCCGGTGCCCTTCTGCTCGGCCTGGTCGACGACCACGTCGACGAACGGCTTGCCGGTCTCGGCGTCCGTGTGGGCCAGCACCTCGGCGGTGATCTCGATCAGATACGAGTCGAGCCGCCCGGTGTTCCACGTCCGGAACGTCTCGGCGATCTTCGCGGGGGAGTAACCGGCGACCGCGCGCAGCAGGTGGTACGCCTCGGCGATCAGCTGCATGTCGGCGTACTCGATGCCGTTGTGCACCATCTTCACGAAGTGCCCGGCGCCGTCGGGGCCGATGTGGGCCACCGTCGGAGTCTCGTCCGGCGCCTTGGCGGCGACGCGCTCCAGGAGCGGGCCGAGCGACGCGTAGCTCTCCTTGGATCCGCCCGGCATGATGCTCGGTCCGTGCAGCGCGCCCTCCTCGCCGCCCGAGATGCCCACGCCGACGAAGTGGATGCCGCGCTCGCGCAGTTCCTTCTCGCGGCGCCGGGTGTCCGCGAAGTGCGCGTTGCCGCCGTCGATGATGACGTCGCCCTCTTCGAGGAGCGGCGCGAACTCCTGGATGACGGCGTCGGTCGGGTCGCCCGCCTTCACCATGATGACGAGACGGCGCGGTCGCTCCAGCGCGGCGACGAACTCCTCCGCCGTCTCCGCGGGCACGAACACGCCCTCCTCGCCGAACTCCTCGACCAGGGCGTGGGTCTTCGACGCGGTGCGGTTGTGCAGGGCGACGGCGAAGCCGTTGCGGGCGAAGTTCCGGGCGAGATTGCGGCCCATCACCGCGAGTCCGGTGACGCCGATCTGGGCAGTGCCACTCATGCGTGTGCTCCTGGGTCTCCGTCGGATGTACCTCGTGCGGCGGTAGGGATACGTGCCGCCGCGCAAGGGTGTTCATCGATCTTCAAGCCGCCCGCATTCTTCCGCATTCCGGGTCTGCCGCGTCGGATCCGTTCATCTCTTGGGCAGAAGCGCGGTCCGTACGGACCATCGTTCACCAACTCTTGACACTCTCTCAGCGGCGGCGTAACACTGGCCTGGCTTTGGAGAGCGCTCTCCCACAGTGATCCCGGTGTTCCTGACAGACCCGGATCCGGGGCCGCCCTCCGCGGTGCACCGTCCAGTACCACTCTCTCCCCCCACCGCATACGGCGCGTATGCGGACGAAGAGCGGCATGGAGGTCCGCATGGCCGAAAGACTCCGCAGATCCACCCTGGTGTCCGCGTTGCTCGTCCTCACCGCCCTGGCCCTGGTGGCCATGGGTCTGACCGCGATCACGGACACCGCCACCGCCGAATCCAAGAGCGACCGCGGCACCACGGCCGCGTCCCACAAGGGACACAAGATGCCGCCGGCCGTCCCCGTACCGTCCGGGGACGATCCCGACGGCGACGGCTACATACCGGCGAATCCGCCGGTCACCGGCGTCGTACCGTCGGACGAGATACCGCCGCACCGCTACTTCCACGAGTTCCAGGCGAACTGCGAGGTCACCCACACCAGGCCGGACGACCCGATCGTCTACCCCGGCCAGCCGGGCGCCTCGCACGACCACACCTTCATGGGCAACAGGACCACCGACGCCAACAGCACCACGGCGTCGCTGGACTCCGGCACCACCGCGTGCAAGGCGCCGGGCGACCGGTCCGCGTACTGGATGCCGACCCTGCTCAACGCGGACCAGCCGGTCCGGCCCATCGGTCCGCAGGTCATCTACTACAAGGCGGGAGTCACCGACTACCGCACCGTCCGGCCGTTCCCGAAGGGCCTGCGGTTCGTGGTCGGCAGCCCGATGCAGTCGGCGGACGAGTTCCGCAACCACCCGGGCTGGGTGGAGGGCTGGGAGTGCGGTGACTCGTTCAACAACACCGAGATCCCGGCCAGTTGCCCGGCCACCCAGGATGTCCAGCTCAACCTCCGTTTCCAGGCCCCCAGTTGCTGGGACGGAAAGTATCTGGACACCCCGGACCACAAGAGCCACATGGCCTATCCGCTCGTCATGGGCGCCAACCAGGACGTCTGCCCGACGTCGCACCCGGTGGCGCTGCCGATGGTCGAGTTCAAGATGGCCTGGCCCGTGAACGGCGACATGTCCAAGGTGAGACTGGCGAGCGGAATGGGTCACTCCTTCCACTACGACTTCTTCAACGCCTGGGACGACGCCACGCTGCGCAAGATGGTCAACCACTGTGTCGTCGGTGGTCTCCAGTGCGACGCGCGCGGTTACGACCAGAACAACCCGGGGGCCGGCGCGGCCCTGAACGAGGACTACGAACTGCCGTAACCGGGACCGCTCTCCCGCCGGGGTGTATGCCGCCTCTGTGGGAGAGCGCTCTCCCACCTGATCCGCCGTACTGCTCGCCCCGCTTTCCATATCCCCGCCCGCACTCTCCCCACAGGTGACTCATGAGAGCTTCAAGACTCCTCCCGAGGACCGCGCCCGGCCGCCTGCGCGCCATGGCGTCGGTCGCCGCCACCACACTCCTCGCCGCCTTCGCCGTGACCGTCCCGGCCGCCGCACCCGCGCAGGCGGCCGGCAGCGTCGTCAAGGTCACCGGATCCCAAGGTGCCTGGCAGCTGACCGTCGACGGGGCGCCGTACCAGGTCAAGGGCCTGACCTGGGGCCCGTCGGTCGCCGACGCCGGCACCTATATGCCCGACGTGGCCTCCATGGGCGTCAACACGATCCGGACCTGGGGCACCGACGGCACCACCAAGCCCCTCCTCGACTCGGCCGCCGCCAACGGCATCAAGGTCATCGCCGGTTTCTGGCTCCAGCCCGGCGGCGGCCCCGGCAGCGGCGGCTGCGTCAACTACCTCACCGACACGCAGTACAAGAACGACATGCTCGCCGAGTTCCCCAGGTGGGTGGAGACCTACAAGGACCACGCCGGTGTACTGATGTGGAACGTCGGGAACGAGTCCGTACTCGGCCTCCAGAACTGCTACAGCGGCGACGCCCTGGAGCAGCAGCGCAACGCGTACACGGCCTTCGTCAACGAGATCGCCAAGAAGATCCACTCGGTGGATCCGAACCACCCGGTGACCTCGACCGACGCGTGGACCGGAGCCTGGCCGTACTACCAGCGCAACGCGCCCGACCTCGACCTGTACGCGGTCAACTCCTACGCCGACGTGTGCAACATCGAGGAGACCTGGAACGCGGGCGGCTACACCAAGCCCTACATCGTCACCGAGGGCGGCCCCGCCGGTGAGTGGGAGGTCGACGACGACGTCAACGGAGTCGCGTCGGAGCCCACCGACGTGGCGAAGGCCCAGGGCTACAAGGACGCCTGGAACTGCGTCGTCGGCCACGAGGGCGTCGCGCTCGGGGCGACGCTCTTCCACTACGGCACCGAGTACGACTTCGGCGGCGTCTGGTTCAACCTGCTGCCCGCGGGCCAGAAGCGTCTGTCGTACTACGCGGTGAAGGAGGCGTACGGCAGGAGCACCGCGGGCGACAACAAGCCGCCGGTGATCTCCAACATGGCCGTCGACGGCGCCACGGCCGTGCCCGCCGGACGTCCGTTCAAGGTGACCTCGGACGTGACGGACCCGAACGGTGACGCGCTGAGCTACGAGGTGCTGGTGAACAGCAAGTACATCGACAACGGGGGGCAGTTGACCCCGGCGCAGTTCACCGCCGACGGTAACGGGGACTTCACCGTGACCGCGCCCGACAAGCTCGGCGTGTGGAAGGTGTACATCAAGGCGTCCGACGGCAAGGGCAACGTGGGGATCGAGACCAAGTCCTTCAAGGTCGTGCCGCCGCCCGTCGACGGCACCAACGTGGCCAGGGGGAAGCCGGCCTCGGCCTCGTCCTTCCAGCCCGACAGCGTCGGCTGCCCCTGCCCAGCGTCGAACACCGTCGACGGCGACTTCGGCAGCCGGTGGGCCAGCGACTGGTCCGACCCGCAGTGGGTCCAGGTCGACCTGGGGACGCGTACCGCCTTCAAGCACGTACAGCTCGCCTGGGAGGCCGCGTACGGCAAGAGCTACACCATCCAGACCTCCGACAACGGGCAGGACTGGAACACGGTGAAGACCGTCACCGGCGGCAACGGAGGCATCGACGACATCGAGGTCAACGGCGAGGGCCGCTATGTACGGATGCACGCGACGGAGCGCGGCACCGGGTACGGCTACTCGCTCTACGAGTTCGGGATCTACAGCTGACACACCCCGGGCCCGGCTCCGACTCCGGCCCCGGCTTCGGCTGACCGGCTGACCGGCCGGCGGCCGGACGCTCCTGCCGCGCCGTGCTCTCCCCGCCGGCGGCGCGGTGGTCCCGCGGCGGGTCACGGAAGATCCGTGACCCGCCGCGGGCTTCCGCGTGCCCGTCTCGGGCCGTCCCGCCGCCCGTATGTCGGGCGCGCGACGGTGGCGCTACACGCGTGATTCGTGCGTGGGGCCTACACGTTTCCATGCCCGTTTCGGTGACCGTTTCGAGGGGTCGGACGGGACGCAGCTCACGTTTAACCGGCCGATCCGCGGAAGCCCAACCACCGCTTCGGGCGCCGTTCGGGCATCGATCGGCGTCAATCGGTCACCGAACCGGGCGCCGAAGGGGGTTACCCCCCGTACGACCAGCACGTACGCTGCCGAGCAAACGGGCATGAACGGGCACACTCAAAGCGGCGAAGAGCCTGGTCGACCCGGGGCTCTTGCTTGTACAAACGACGCATGAGCCCGAACGGGTGCTGAGCCGCAGCAGAGCAGGGATGTGTGCAGTGGACACGGACGAGCGCCGACGAGAGATCCTTGAGATAGCCCGACGCGACGGGTCGGTGGAAGTCACCGAGCTGGCCACGAAGTTGAGCGTCGCCAAGGAGACCGTCCGGCGCGATCTGCACGCCCTGGAGGAGCACGGCCTGGTACGGCGTACCCACGGCGGCGCCTATCCCGTCGAGAGCGCCGGCTACGAGACGACCCTCGCGGTGCGCACCACCCGTCTCGTACCGCAGAAGTCACGCATCGCGGCAGCCGCCGCCGATCTCATCGGTGACGCGGAGACGGTCTTCATCGACGAGGGCTTCACCCCCCAGCTCGTCGCCGAGGCCCTGCCCAGGGACCGCCCGTTGACCGTCGTCACCGCATCGCTTGCGGTCGCCAACGGACTCGCGGACGCCGACAAGATCGCCGTCCTGCTGCTCGGCGGCCGGGTGCGCGGCGGCACCCTCGCCACCGTCGACCACTGGGCGACCCGGATGCTCGCCGACTTCGTCATCGACCTGGCGTTCGTCGGCGCGAACGGCATCTCACGCGAGTACGGGCTGACCACCCCAGACCCGGCCGTCAGCGAGGTGAAGGCCCAGGCCATGCGCAGCGCGCGCCGCAAGGTGTTCGCCGGTATCCACACCAAGTTCGGCGCCGTGAGCTTCTGCCGGTTCGCCGACGTCGGTGACTTCGAGACGATCGTCACCGACGTCGGACTCCCGTCGGCGGAGGCGCAGCGTTACTCGCTGCTCGGCCCCCAGGTCATCCGCGTCTGACCCGCCCCAGCCGTCCCAGGACCCCCGCCGTACCGGCCAGGGGGCGGGCCCCGTACGGCCCACGACACCCCGCGGCACTCCCTACGACACCACCGAGAACCTTTCCACCCCTCACGACCACCAGCCATCAGCTCGGCAGTTATCGCCACCGAATGATCAGGAGATTCTCATGCCCCTCCAGCAGCGACGACGTGGAATAGGCGTACGTGTGGGCGCGGGAGCGGCCTTGACGGCACTCCTCGCCGGGTGCAGCGGCGCCGGAGGCACCGCGTCCGACAGCGGTGACACGATCAATGTGCTGATGGTGAACAACCCGCAGATGGTCGAGCTCCAGAAGCTGACCGCCGCGAACTTCACCAAGGACACCGGTATCAAGGTCAACTTCTCGGTGCTGCCGGAGAACGACGTACGCGACAAGATCAGCCAGGACTTCTCCAACCAGGCCGGGCAGTACGACGTCGCGACCATCAGCAACTTCGAGGTGCCCTTCTTCGCGAAGAACGGCTGGCTGCACTCGCTCGACGAGTACGCGCAGGCCGACAAGGCGTTCGACCAGGGCGACATTCTCAAGCCGCTCCAGGAGTCGCTGACGGCCGAGGACGGCAAGCTCTACGGCCAGCCGTTCTACGGCGAGTCGTCCTTCCTCATGTACCGCAAGGACGTCTTCGAGAAGAAGAACCTGAAGATGCCCGACAACCCCACCTGGCAGGAGGTCGCCGACCTCGCCGCCAAGACCGACGGTGCCGAGAAGGGCATGAAGGGCATCTGCCTGCGCGGTCTGCCGGGCTGGGGCGAGGTCATCGCCCCGCTCACGACCGTCGTCAACACCATGGGCGGCACCTGGTTCACCGAGGACTGGAAGGCGCAGCTGACCTCGCCCGAGTTCAAGAAGGCCACCAAGTTCTATGTCGACCTGGTGCGCGAGCACGGCGAGGCGGGCGCGCCGCAGGCCGGTTACGCGGAGTGCCTCAACAACATGACGCAGGGCAAGACGTCCATGTGGTACGACGCCACGGCGGGCGCGGGCTCGCTGGAGGCCAAGGACTCCCCGGTCAAGGGCAAGATCGGCTACGTACCGGCGCCCGTCGACAAGACGGACAGCTCCGGCTGGCTCTACACCTGGGCCTGGGGCATGCAGAAGGCGTCCAAGAACACCGAGAACGCCTGGAAGTTCATCTCCTGGGCGTCCAGCAAGGAGTACGAGGAGCTGGTCGGCAAGGAGATCGGCTGGTCCAACGTCCCGGCGGGCAAGCGCGCCTCGACCTACATGAACGCGGACTACCGCAAGGAGGCGGGCGCGTTCGCCGACGTCACCTCGGAGGCGATCTCCAGCGCCAACCCGCGTGACCCCGGCACCCAGCCCCGCCCGACCGTCGGCATCCAGTTCGTCGGCATCCCCGAGTTCACCGACCTCGGTACGAAGGTCTCGCAGGAGATCAGTGAGGCCATCGCCGGCCGCCAGTCGGTCGACGAGGCCCTTGAGGCCTCCCAGAAGCTGGCCGAGAAGGTAGCCGAGGAGTACCGGTGAGCACTTCCGTCAGCGACGCGCCGGCGGCCCCGCCGGACCCGTCCCCACCGGCCAAGTCCCGCCCCCCGGCGGGGCCCCGGTCGGGCCGGGCCCGCGCCTGGGCGACCAGGGCCCCCCTGTTGCCGGCTCTCATCTTCCTGATCGCCGTCACCCAACTCCCGTTCGTGGCAACGCTGTTCATCTCGCTGTTCGACTGGAACTCGCTCAACCCGGACGCCCGGAGCTTCTCCGGACTCTCCAACTACGGCTCCGTGTTCAGCGACGCGGACCTGCGTGACTCGGTCTTCACGACGATGCTGCTCACCGCGACCGTGGTGATCGCCAGCGTTGTGTTCGGACTGCTGCTCGCGCTGCTGCTCGACCGCAAGTTCATGGGCCGGGGACTGGTCCGTACGCTGCTCATCACCCCGTTCCTGCTGGTGCCCGTCTCGGCGGCGCTGCTGTGGAAGCATGTGCTCTACAACCCCGAGTACGGCCTGCTGAACGGCGGTTGGGCCTGGTTCACCGGACTGTTCGGCGTGGAGAACGCCTCGCAGCCCGACTGGATCTCGGACATGCCGCTGCTCGCCGTCGAGGCGTCCCTCATCTGGCAGTGGACGCCGTTCATGATGCTGATCCTGCTGGCCGGGCTCCAGAGCAGGCCCATCGACATGATGGAGGCGGCGCGCCTCGACGGTGCGAACGCCTGGCAGATGTTCGCCTTCCTGACGCTGCCGCATCTGCGCCGCTACCTCGAACTCGGCGTCCTGCTCGGCTCGATCTACATCGTGCAGAACTTCGACGCCGTGTTCACCATCACCGCGGGCGGTCTCGGCACCGCCAACCTCCCCTACACCATCTACCAGACCTTCTACCAGGCTCACGAGTACGGACTGGCCTCCGCGGCAGGCGTGGTCGTCGTGATCGGCACCATCGTGATCGCGACCTTCGCCCTGCGCGTCGTCTCGTCCCTCTTCAGCGAGGAGGCAGGGCGCTCATGAGCACACTCTCCGCACCGAAGACCGCCGGCACCCCCGGCAGGGCGGCCACCCCTGCTCAGCGGACGGACACCTACGGCCCCGCGGCCCGGCGCGCCAAGCGGCGCTCCACCGCGCTCGGCCTGCTGGCCTGGGTGGTCGGTGTCGTCTTCTGCTTCCCCGCGCTGTGGATGTTCCTCACGTCCCTGCACTCGGAGTCGGACGCGGCCACCAACCCGCCCTCCCTCACCGCCCCGCTCACCTTCGACAACTACAGCACGTTCTTCGGCACCGAAGGCGGGGCGAGCCCCTGGCCGCCGCTGATCAACTCGGTGACGGCGTCCGTGTTCTCGACCCTGTTCGTCCTCGTGCTGGCGCTCCCGGCGGCGTACGCGCTGTCCATCAAGCCCGTCCGCAAATGGACGGACGTGATGTTCTTCTTCCTCTCCACGAAGATGCTGCCCGTCGTCGCCGGACTGCTGCCGGTGTATCTCTTCGCCAAGAACGTGGGGATGCTGGACAACATCTGGCTGCTCGTCATCCTCTACACCTCGATGAATCTGCCGATCGCGGTCTGGATGATGCAGTCCTTCCTCGCGGACGTGCCGGTCTCCATCATCGAGGCCGCCCAGGTGGACGGCGCCCGGCTGCCCACCGTCCTGATCCGGGTCGTGGCGCCCGTCGCCGCCCCCGGTATCGCGGCCACCGCGCTGATCTGCTTCATCTTCAGCTGGAACGAACTGCTCTTCGCCCGGGTCCTGACCGGCGTGACAGCTCAGACCGCGCCCGTCTTCCTGACCGGATTCGTCACCAGCCAGGGCCTCTTCCTCGCCCAGCTGTGCGCCGCTTCCGTCGTCGTGTCCCTGCCGGTGCTCGCCGCCGGCTTCGCCGCCCAGGACAAGCTGGTCCAGGGCCTTTCTCTTGGAGCCGTCAAATGAGGGCAGCGATCGTCGAAGGTGTCGGCAAGGTGTCCGTCACCACGGTCCCCGATCCCACTCCGGGCCCGCGCGACGTCGTCGTGTCCGTCGCCGCCTGCGGCATCTGTGGAACCGATCTGCACATCCTCCAGGGCGAGTTCGCGCCGACCCTGCCGATCCTGCCCGGCCACGAGTTCGCCGGCGAGGTCGTGGGGCTCGGTTCGGAGGTCACGGAGCTGGCGGTGGGCGACAAGGTCGCCGTCGACCCGTCCCTGTACTGCCACGAGTGCCGTTACTGCCGGGCCGGACGGGGCAATCTCTGCGACCGCTGGAACGCGATCGGGGTCTCGGTCCCGGGCGGCGCCGCCGAGTTCGCGGTCGCGCCCGTGGCCAACTGCGTCAAGCTCCCTGACCATGTGGACGTACGGGACGCGGCGCTCATCGAGCCGCTGTCCTGCGCCGTACGCGGTTACGACGTGCTGAGCAGCACGCTCGGCGCCGAGGTGCTGATCTACGGCTCGGGCACGATGGGCCTGATGATGCTGGAGCTGGCCAAGCGCACCGGCGCCGCGGGCGTCGACGTGCTCGACATCAACCCCGAACGGCTGGCCACCGCGTCCAAGCTCGGCTGCTCCCGGACCGCCGCGTCGGCCGAGGAGTTCGAGCGGCCGGGCGGCTGGGACTTCGTCATCGACGCGACCGGCAACGCGGGCGCCATCCAGGACGGCCTCGGCCGCGTCGCCAAGGGCGGAACGTTCCTTCAGTTCGGGGTCTCCGACTACGCGACGACGGCGGTCATCGAGCCGTACAAGATCTACAACCAGGAGATCACCATCACCGGCTCGATGGCGGTGCTGCACAGCTACGAGCGGGCCGCCGCGCTGTTCGCCACCGGGGTCCTGGACCCCGCGGTGTTCATCAGCGACCGGCTGCCGCTCGAGCAGTACCCGGACGCCATCGAGAAGTTCAAGGCGGGCCAGGGCCGCAAGATCGTGGTGGAGCCGTGACCGACGCCCCCGGCGCGGCACCGGACCCCTTGCCGGGTCCGGGCGCCGTCCTGGTGCTCGGTGAGGCGCTGATCGATCTGGTGCCCACGGGTGACGACGCCGAGGGGCATCTCGCCCAGCCCGGCGGCGCCCCCGCGAACGTGGCCACCGGACTGGCCCGGCTGGCCACGCCGAGCTGGTTCGCCGGCGCCCTCGGGAACGACGGGTTCGCCCGGTCGATCGAGCGGCGGTTGGTGTCGGCGGGAGTCGAGCTGGGCCTCTGCGCCAGGCCCGACCTCCCCACGGCGCTGGCCGTCGCCGACCCCGGCCCCGAGGGCACCGGCTACCACTTCCACCTCCAGTCCACGGCCACCTTCCAACTGCCCGAACGCATGGACGTCGAGCGCTTCGCCGCCGTGTACGTGGGCGGTCTCGCCGCCGTCGTCGAGCCCGCGGCCTCGGCCGTCGCGGCGGCGGCGCGCGCGGCGGCGGCCGGCGGTCCGCTGCTGGTGGTGGACCCGAACGTGCGCGAGGACCGCACGCTCGACGCGGAGAGCGGCGGGCGCCGCCTGCGCGAACTGTGCGAGCTGGGCCAGGTCGTGAAGGCGAGCGACGAGGATCTGGCCGCCCTGTGGCCGGACTCGACGCCGGACGAGACCTGCCGCAGGCTCGCCGCCGGCGGTCGGCTGGTCGTTCTGACCAGGGGATCGCGGGGGAGTACGGCCTACTTGGGCTCCGCCGAACCGGTCTCGGTGCCCGCGGTGCCGGTCGAGGTGGTCAACACCATCGGCGCCGGTGACGCCTTCACGGCGGCCGTGATCACCTGGATGGTCTCGCTCGGTGTCCACCCGGGCGGCGTACGGGAGTTCACTGCCTCGTCGGTCGAGGAGATGCTGGCCTTCGCCTCACGGGTGGCCGCGTCCGTGGTCGCTCAGGCGGGCACGGAACCCTCGCTCCCCGAGGCACGCGTCTGACACAGCGTCAGTGAGCCGAAGCAACTCCTGTCCCCGGCGGCTGTTTTGATCGCCGCCGGGGACAGGCGTGCGCGGCTCAGGCCGCCTTGTGGTTCCGGGCCGCCAACTGCCGGATGATCTCCGCGTACCGGTACCCGCTCGACTTGATCGTCCGTCGCTGCGACGCGTAGTCGACATGGACGAGGCCGAACCGCTTGTCGTAGCCGTAGGCCCACTCGAAGTTGTCCAGCAGCGACCACGCGAAGTACCCGGCGAGCGGCACCCCCTTGCGCACGGCCCGCGCGCACGCCTCCAGATGCTCCTCCAGATAGCGGGTGCGCTCCGGGTCGTCCACCGTGCCGTCGTCCCGCAGGACGTCGGGGTAGGCCGAACCGTTCTCCGTGACGTACACGCGCTGGGCGCCGTACTCCCTGGTCAGCCGGAGCAGCAGGTCCTCAAGGCCGTCCGCGTGCACCTCCCAGTCCATGCCCGTGTGACGTACGCCGGGCAGATAGACCTGCTTGGCGTACGGCGCCGGCCCCGCCGGGTCGTCGGCGACGACCTGGCGGAAGTAGTAGTTCAGCCCCAGCCAGTCCAGCGGCGCGGCGATCGTCTCCAGGTCACCGGGCCGCTCGGGCAGCTCCACCCCGTACAGGTCGAGCATGTCCTGCGGGTAGCCGCGCCCGTGGATCGGGTCCAGCCACCAGCGGTTGATATGGCCGTCGGCGCGCACGGCCGCCGCCCGGTCGGCCTCCCGGTCGGTGGCCGCCTCGATCGGGCTGAGGTTGTTGACGATGCCGATCCGGGCGTCGGAGGAGGCCGCGCGGACAGCCTGGACGGCGAGCCCGTGACCGAGGTGCAGATGGTACGAGGCGTGCACGGCGGCCTTGAGATCGGTGAGCCCTGGGGCCATCCGGCCCTCCAGATGGCCGATCCACGCGGAGCACAGCGGCTCGTTGAGGGTCGCCCAGTCCTTCACGCGGTCGCCCAGGCGCTCGGCGACGACGGAGGCGTACGCGGCGAAGTGCTCGGCCGTCTCGCGGGCCGGCCAGCCGCCCCGGTCCTGGAGCGTCTGCGGGAGGTCCCAGTGGTAGAGCGTGGCGAACGGCGTGATGCCCGCCTCCAGCAGGCTGTCCACCAGCCGGTCGTAGAAGCCGATCCCGGCCTCGTTGACCGGTCCGTCGCCGCCGGGCACGACACGCGGCCAGGCCAGCGAGAAGCGGTACGCGCCGGCCCCGAGGCGCTTCATCAGACCGATGTCCTCGGGCACCCGGTGGTAGTGGTCGCAGGCGATGTCACCGGTGTCGCCGTTGTCCACCTTGCCCGGGGTGTGGGCGAAGGTGTCCCAGATGGAGGGTGAGCGGCCGTCCTCGGCGACGGCGCCCTCGATCTGGTAGGCGGCGGTGGCGACGCCCCAGAGGAAATCGTGGGGGAGGGCGTTGAGTTCGTTCACTGACTGCCTTTCCGGGGAGGCCGGTTGAGGAATGAGCTGACGGTCCGTCACTTCACCGCTCCCGCCGTCAGACCGGCGACGAGATAGCGCTGGAGAAGCAGGAACCCCGCGACGACGGGCACGCTGACGACGAGCGAGGCCGCCATGATCTGGTTCCAGTACACGTCGTTCTGGGTGGCGTAGCCCTGGAGGCCGACGGCGAGCGTGCGGGTCTCGTCGTTCGTCATGACGGACGCGAAGAGCACTTCTCCCCAGGCGGTCATGAACGCGTAGACGGAGACGGCCACGATGCCCGGCACCGCGGCCGGCACGACCACCCGGAACAGGGCGCCGAACGGGCCGCAGCCGTCCACCATCGCCGCCTCGTCCAGATCTCTCGGGATGGAGTCGAAGTACCCGATCAGCATCCAGATGGAGAACGGCAGCGAGAAGGTCAGATAGGTGAGGATGAGCCCGCCGCGCGACCCGTACAGGGCGACGCCCGTGCTGTTGCCGATGTTGACGAAGATCAGGAACAGCGGCAGCAGGAAGAGGATGCCCGGGAACATCTGCGTGGAGAGCACCGTGACGGTGAAGACCCGCTTGCCCCTGAACCGGTAGCGGCTCACGGCGTACGCGGAGAACACCGCGATCGTCACCGACAGCACCGTCGCCGCGCCCGCCACCATCAGGGAGTTCATGAAGTAGTGCGCGAGCGGGACGGTGTCCCAGATGTCGAAGTACGGGCGGATGGTGATCTCGGACGGGATCCACTGGAACTTGCCCGTCACGTCCTGGAGCGGCTTCAGCGAACTGCTGACCATCACATAGACGGGCAGCAGCGCGAAGGCGGTCAGGAGCGCCAGGACGATCCGGCGGGTCCAGCGGAAGGACGCCGGAGGAGCGAGGGGAGATCTGGCCTTGCCGGCCAGGGCCTTAGACGGCACCGGAGCCCTTCCTTCCGCGTGAGGTGGCCACCAGATAGACCGCCGTCACCAGCAGCAGGAAGAGCAGCAGCAGGACGGACATCGCCGAGCCCGTACCGAAGTTCCAGGTGACGAACGACGACTGGTAGATATGGATCGAGATGAGGTCGGCCGCCTCCGGCGCCGAGTCGCCGAACAGGACGAACGGCGTGTTGAAGTCGTTGAACGTCCACAGGAACAGCACAAGCACCAGCACCTGGTTGACGGGGCGCAGCGACGGCAGCGTGATCTTGCGGATCTGCTGCCAGATGCCCGCGCCGTCGATGGACGCCGCCTCGTACAGCTCGCGCGGGATGTTCTGGAGCCCCGCCATCAGCATCAGGAAGGCGAACGGCCAGGACTTCCAGACCGCCACGACGACGAGCGCGATGAAACTGTTGTCACCGATCAGCCAGAAGGACGGCTCGTCGGTGAGACCGAGCTGGTCGTGCAGGACATGGTTGATCATGCCGTTGTCGCGCTGGAACATGAACGCCCAGGTGATGACCGCGGCGTACACGGGCAGTGCGTACGGGGTGAGGAAGATGCCGCGCAGCAGGCCCCGGCCCCGGAAGTTCTCCTGGAGCAGGACGGCGGCGGCCATGCCGAACAGCCAGGACAGGCCGACCGTGATGAGCGTGAAGACACAGGTGACGTAGAACGAGTGGAGGAGCGACTCACCGAGGGGGGCGTCGAAGTCGACGACGAGCTTGTAGTTGTCGAACGCCCGCCACGGCGCCTTGCCCCAGTTGTTGATGTAGAACTGCGTCAGTTCGCGGAAGCTCATGACGATCCCGATCACCATCGGGACGATGTGCACGAGCAGTTCGAGCAGGACGGCCGGGAGCAGCAGCAGATAGGGCAGACCGCCCTGGCGGATCCGGTCGGGGATGCGCGGCAGTCGTCTGCGCCGCGCACCCCCGTCGCCCTGGTCCGCACCGCTGCCCGATTTGCTTACGGGGGGAGTCACGGTGGACGTCATGGGCGGTGCCTCACTGCTGCATCTGCTGCTGGGCCTTGTCCAGCCGCTTCTTGACGGACTCGGTGGTCACGGGCGTGCCTGAGGCGGCGTCCGCCCACAGGTCCTTGACGGCGGTACCGACGGCCGTCTCGAACTGCGACTCCTCGGGCACCTGGGGGAGCGGCGCCGTGCTGTTGGCCAGGGTGTCGCGCAGGACCTTCAGATCGGGCGCGGCGAAGGCCGGGTCGGTCTGGGCGGTGGCGACGGGCGGGATGGAGCCGTAGGTCTTGTTGAGGAGCTTCTGCTCGGCGTCGCTCGTCATGAACTTGACGAACTTCTTGGCGCCGTCGAGGTTCTTGGTGTTCTTGAAGACGGCGATGTTGATACCGGCGACCATCGAGTTGACCTGCTTGCCGGTGCCGGGGGCGCCGGACGGTACGGGTACGGGGGCGGCGCCCCAGTCCTCGGGCTTCATGCCCTGCGAGGCGAACGTCGAGGCGGCGGCCTGCCAGAGCACCATCGCCGTCCTGCCCTTGGCGAAGTCGGTGAGCGACTGGTTCTGCGCGTACTCCGCGTTGCCCGGAGCGATGATCTTGTCCTTGGCCATGAAGTCGACGTACTGCTTGACGGCGGCCACATTGCCGTCGGTGGTGAACGTCGGCTTGCCGGACGCGTCGAAGAAGTTGTCGCCGTGCTGCTGGCCGAGCGCGAAGACCTGGTGGATGTTGTTGGACAGATTGCCGCCCTCGGCACCCAGCGCCCACTTGCCGTCCTTGGACAGCTTCTTGCCGTCGGCGACCAGCTCGTCCCAGGTGGCGGGCGGTCCGTCGATGCCGGCGTCCGCGAACATCTGCTTGTTGTAGTAGAGCGCGTACGCGAGCGAGTACAGCGGCACGGCGGCAGGCGGCTGGCCGTCTGCGCCGGCCGAGGCGACGGCCGAGTCGACGAAGCGGTCCCGGCCGCCGATCGCCTCGAAGTTCTTGTCGTCCCACGGCAGCAGCGCGCCGGTCGCCTGGAGCGAGGCCGACCAGGTGTTGCCGATGTTCAGGACGTCGGGGCCCTGCCCGGAGGTGGTGGCGGCCAGGATCCGGGTCAGCAGGTCGGACCAGGGGACCACTTCGAGCTTGACCTTGATCCCCGTCTCCTTCTCGAACTTCTTCAGCTCGGGAGTGAGGATCTTCTTGTCCGCCTCGATGTTGGGGCCCTGGTTGGACGCCCAGTAGGTGAGGGTCTTCGGCGAGTCGTTGCCGCCGCTCCCGTCGGTGGACGTACCGCCCCCGCAGGCGGTGACGCCGGCGGCGAGCGCGGTGGCGAGGGTGACAACTGCTGCGGCTCTGATTCTGCGCATGGATGGCCCCTTTCCGGGGTGGCTGTGTTCGAGAGTCGAACGCGGCCTCACGGTTTAATTTATGTCGTGATTTAAGAGGTGAGAGAAGGTCGCGTCAAGGTCTGGGACCGGGGTATGTTGCCTGCTGGGAAGGAGCACCATGGCCGAACGGGACAGAAGAACAGTGCGTGACCTGCGCCGGGGCAACCGGGCGAGGGTGTTGCAACGGTTGTATTTCGACGGGCCCTTGAGCCGTCAGGAGCTCGCCCCCGCGACCGGCCTGAGTTCAGGTTCCATCAGCAACGTCGTCACCGAACTCGCCGCCGAACGCCTCCTGGAGGAGGCCGGAGTGGTCGATTCCGACGGCGGCAGGCCGCGCACCCTGCTGCGCGTCGCCCCCGGCGGGGCGCTCCTCATCGGCATCGACATCGGGGAGACCCGGGTCCGCGTCGAACTCTTCGACCTGTCCCTGACCGAACTCGCCCGTACCGAAAGGCTGCTGGCCCAGCACGGCCACGACGTCGAACGCATCGTCGCGCACGTGCGCACCGGAGTCGCCCATGTCCTGCGGGACGCCGGGGCCGACCCCCGCGAACTCCTCGGCATCGGCATCGGCGTTCCCGGCATCATCGAACGCGACGGCCCCGAGGGCGCGGTCGTGCACGGACAGACCCTGGGCTGGGCCGCGGTGCCCTTCGAGAAACTGCTGCGCGCCGCCGTCGACGTACCCGCCGAGGTCCCCCTCTTCATCGACAACGGCGCCAAGACGCTCGGCCAGGCCGAGATGTGGTTCGGCGGCGGCCGGGGCGCCGGCACCGCCGCCATCGCCCTCATCGGCTCCGGAGTCGGCGCCAGCGTGATTCACGGCGGCGAAGGCGGCATGCTCGACGAGGACCGGCGTGGCAGCGCCCTCGAATGGGGCCACACCATCGTGCAGATGCGGGGCCGCCGCTGCCGGTGCGGCTCCATCGGCTGTCTGGAGGCGTACGCGGGCGCCGAGGCGATGCGCGAACGCTGGCAGGAGGCGGGCGGCCCGCTGCCCGCCGACACGGACGACGAGACGGCCCTCGCCGCCCTCCTGACAGCCGTCTTCCCGCCGCCCGGCGGACCCGCGCCCGACCCGGTCGCCGTGTCACTGCTCGACGAGACGGCGGAATGCCTCGGCGCCGCCGTCGCCGACCTGATCAACCTGTTCCTGCCCGAACGGGTACTGCTCGGCGGCTGGGCCGGCCTCCAGATCGGCCCGCACCTGCTGCCCGACATCCGCCGCTACGCCCGCGAGTACGCCCTGAAGCACACGGCGGCACGGGCGACGGTCGAGATGGGCCGCCTGGGCCCCGACGCGGTCACGGTAGGCGCGGCGACGCTGCCGCTCTCGGACTTCCTGGCGCGTGGCGGCACACGTCCCCTGCCGCCGCCGGCCCAGAGCCGGGTCCCACCACGCTGGGCGCCCACCCCGACGTAAGACCTACCGGGACGGCCGGGGGCGGGCGGTGTCCTCAAGCGTCGGACGGGCCGAGTGCCGGGGGCGTGCTCGGTTCGGCGCGCGCCCGCCGACGCGTCACGCCGACTCCCGGGCGACCAGCGTGGGTTCGAAGATCACCGACGTCACCGGTCGGTCCGGGCGGGACAGCCGGTCCAGCAGCAGCCGCGCCATCTCCGCCGCCATGTCCTCCACCGGCTGCCGCACCGTCGTCAGCGGCGGACGGCAGGACGCCGCCGCGCGGCTGTCGTCGAAGCCGATCACCGCGACATCGTCGGGCACCCGTCGCCCGCGCTCGCGCAGCACCCGGCACGCGCCCACGGCCATCAGGTCGTTCGCCGCGAACACCCCGTCCAGATCCGGCTGTTCGGCGAGCAGCGACTCCATCGCCGCCGCGCCGCTCTCCTCGGTGAACTCGCCCCCGGCGACGGGGATGTACGGGTGCCCGTGCCGGGCCATCGTGTCCCGGAAGCCCGTCAGCCGGTCCTGTCCCGCCGGTACGTCCAGCGGCCCCGCGATCGTCGCGATCCGGCGGCAGCCCCGGGCCAGCAGATGCTCGGCGGCCAGCCGGGCGCCGTCCTGGTGGGCGAGGTCGACATAGCTGATCCGCACCGGACGGGCGGGGCGCGCGTACAGCACGGCGGGCAGACCGGCGTCCGTGATCAGCGCCGGCAGCGGGTCCTCGGCGTGCGTCGAGACGACCAGCGCGCCGTCGGCGCTGCCCTGACGGAGATACGACACCACCTCGTTCCGCGCGCGCGAGGTCTCGGCGAACATCAGCACCGGGTGAATCCCGCGCGGGCGCAGGAAGTTGACGACACCGGTCACCACCCGGCCGAAGAACGGGTCGGCGAAGACGTCGGTCATGAAGGAGCCGACACCGCCGTCGAACCCGGCGCTGCGCCCGTCACCGTCGTGGCTCCCGGACGTGGCGGCCCCGGCGGACCCCGCCGTCGCGGCGACCGGCGGCGGATCGTCCCCGGCCCCCGACACCACCAGGGCGATCGAGTCGGCCTTGCGGGTGACCAGTGAACGGGCCGCGCGGTTCGGCGTATAGCCCGTGACGGCCACCGCGTCCCGTACGGCCGCCTGGATCACCGGATCCACGTTGCGTACGCCGTTGATGACGCGGGAGACGGTGGCGCGCGAGACTCCGGCCGCCTTGGCGACGTCCTCCAGCGTGGGCGCCCCGGCCGCTCGTGCATCCTCCGTCATGAGCGCATTTATAGCATCAGCGGAGAGCGCTCTCCATCGACCCACCCGCCCTGAGCGGCCCCGTCGCCGCGCACCGTGAGCGTCGCGCGCAGCGGCAGCTCTCCCACGGAGGAGCCCGTCAGGAGGGTGAACTCACCCGGTTCCGTCTCCCAGCGTCCGTGCGCGGTCGACCAGTGCGACAGCGCCCGCGCCGCGAGCCGTACGGTCACCACCGCCTCCTCGCCGGGACCGGCCTCCACCGCCGCGTAACCCGCGAGCGCCCGCACCGGCCGGTCGACCGCCGTGTCCGGCCGGGCGAGATAGACCTGGACCACCTCACGGCCCCTGCGCGGACCGGTGTTGCGCAGCCGTACGCGTACGTCGACGCCCGCCTCGCACCCGGCCGCCTCGTACCGGCCCGTCACGGTGGCGGGCGCCTCCATCTCCTCGTACGTCCACGTCGTGTAGCCGAGCCCGTGCCCGAACCAGTACGCGGGCTCCGTCCCGGCGCGCAGCCACGCGCGGTGGCCGATGTGGATGCCCTCCTCATAAGGAAGCAGGCCGTCGCGCGGGCGGGTGTCGATGACCGGGACATCCTCCTGGGCCACCGGCCAGGTCGTCGGCAGCCGCCCACCGGGCTCGGCGCGGCCGAACAGCACGTCGGCCAGGCCGTGTCCGGCCTCCTGGCCGGGGAACCAGGCGAGCAGCAGCGCGGACACCTCTTGGTGCCACGGCAGCGCGACGGGGCCGCCCGAGTTCACCAGCACCACCGTGCGCGGATTGGCGCGGGCCACCGCCCGTACGAGCGCGTCCTGCCCGTCGGGCAGCGCCAGCGACTCGCGGTCGCGGCCCTCGGACTCGCTCTCCTCCGTCGTGCCCACCACGACGACGGCGACATCGGCGGCCCGCGCGGCGGCCACGGCGGCGGCGAGGGCCGCCCGCGCGTCCCCCGGCGGCGGGGCGGCGGCCAGCAGTGTCGCGATACCCGTTCCGGGATCCAGCCGCCGCCGTGCGACCACCTCCGACTCCACGCCCTCGGTCAACTCAGCCGCCACGCAGCGGTAGGGCGGCGAGACATGGACGCGGGTCGGATCGTCGCTGTCGAGCGGGAACTCGTCGGACAGCAGCGTCCGGCCGTCCACGGTCAGCGAGATGAGCCCCCAGCCGCCCACCCCCAGCGTCCAACTCCCGCTCTCCGTCGGACGGACGAGAGCACGGATCTCTACGGTGACGGCGCCCGCCACCCGGGCCGGCTCCACGATGCGGCCCGACAGCCGGTGCTCGGCGTGCAGTTCGGTGCCGTCGGCGGCCAGCAGCCGTACGAGCACGCCCGGTCGACCGTCGCGCGGATCGCGGGTCCAGGCCGGGTCGAGCGGGCGCGGCCGGGTGTACGGCGGCAGGCCGGGCGTGTACGTCACCTCGACGCGCGCCTCGGGCCCGTCACCGGCGTCGGCCGCCGCTTCCGCCAGCGCCGCCTCGATCCCCGCCAGCGGCGTCACCACGGACGACGGGAACACCTCGGCGCTGCCGCCTCCCTGGATCCGCACGGCCGTGGCGTGCGGGCCGATGACGGCGACACGGCGCAGTCCGGCCGGATCCAGCGGCAGCGCACCGCCGTCGTTGCGCAGCAGGACCGTGCCCGCGGCGACGGCCCGCCGCAGCAGCGCCGCGCTCCGGGCCGGCGGGGTCAACGGCCGCCGGACCGGGCCCTGTTCGCCGAGCGCGCCGACCCGCCTGGCGAGCCGCAGCAGGCGCCGTACCTTGTCGTCGATCCGCGCCTCGTCGACGAGACCGGCGGCCACGGCGTCGAGCAGCCCGGCGGCCCACGGACCCTCCGGGCCCGGCATCGCCAGGTCCTGGCCCGAGCGCGCCGTGTCGAGCAGCGAGCGGACCGCGCCCCAGTCGGAGACGACCAGCCCGTCGAAGTCCCAGCCCCCGCCGGACTCCTGCTCCTTCAGAGGCCGGTCCAGCAGCGGACTCGCCGACATCGTCACACCGTTGACCTTGTTGTACGCGGACATCACCGCCCAGACACCGGCGTCCACCGCCGCCTCGAACGGGGCCAGATACAGCTCGCGCAGGGTCCGTTCGTCCACGGCGACGTCGACGCGCAGCCGGTCGGTCTCGGCGTCGTTGGCCACGAAGTGCTTGGCCGTGGCCGCCACATGGCCCTCCTGGACGCCCGTCACGAAGGCGACGCCCGTCCGCGCGGTCAGCAGCGGGTCCTCCGAGAAGCACTCGAAGTGCCGCCCGCCGAGCGGCGACCGGTGCAGATTCAGGGTGGGGGCGAGCAGCACCTGGACGCCTTTGCGGCGCGCCTCGTCGGCCAGCAGTCCGCCCAGCTCCCGGACCAACTCCTCGTCCCAGGAGGCCGCGAGCGCCGTCGGGGAGGGCAGGACGGACGAGGTCCGCCGCTCGTCCCACGCCTCGCCGCGCACCCCGGCCGGTCCGTCGGACATCGTGAGAGGACGCAACCCGACGGCCGGTTCGCCGTACGTACGCCAGTTGCTGGCACCCGTCAGCAGACGGACCTTCTGCCCGATGTCGAGCTTCTCCAGCAGTCGCTCGGTCTCGTCCTCGGCCATACTGCCCCTTCAATCCTGTTGGAGAGCGCTCTCCCGATAACTCGACCCAGACTCGCCGGACCGTGCCGGACCTGTCAATGCCGGCCTGTGGGCTGCGACGACGCGAAGGGGAGGCACAACGGGCGCATAAGTGCCGCGCGGGCCCCGGAAGTGAGCCCTTGTCATTGCACATGCGACTGCCCTAAGTTGACCGATTGCGACGTGTCCCAGACGTCCTTACCTGCCAGTGGGGGAGCCGAGATCATGGCCGCAACCGGTCGCCACCGCAGATACCAGCCCAGCCGCATCAACCGCGCCTCGCTCACCGTCACGGCGGGCGGCGCGGGCATCGCGCTGCCACTCATCGGAGCGGGCACCGCGAACGCGGCCCCCGTGAGCACGTGGGAGAAGGTCGCCGCCTGCGAGTCCACGAGCAACTGGCAGATCAACACGGCCAACGGCTACTACGGCGGGCTTCAGTTCAGCCAGTCCACGTGGGAGGCGTTCGGCGGCGGACAGTACGCGGCGCGCGCCGACCTCGCCACCAAGGACCAGCAGATCGCCATCGCCGAGAAGGTCCTCAAGGGCCAGGGCCCCCAGGCGTGGCCGAACTGCTCGGTCAAGGCGGGCCTCACACGCGGCGGGGACGCCCCCGACGTGTCACCGGCACGGCAGGCGAGCGACACCGCGAAGGGCACCAAGACCGAGCGGAGCGCCCCCCGGAGCGATCCGAAGAAGGCCGCCTCGCCCACGTCGGTGCCGACCGAGCGCGAGGGCTACACCGTCGCGGGAGGCGACTCGCTCTCCGGCATCGCCGCCTCCCAGGAGGTTCGGGGCGGCTGGCAGCGGCTGTACGAGGAGAACCGCCAGGTCGTCGGCAGCGACCCCGACCTGATCTTCCCCGGGCAGAAGCTCGTCCTGCACGTGTCGGCCCCGGCGAAGGACAAGCCGGCCGCCGAGGCGCCCGCCCCTCCCAAGAAGGAGACGGCGAAGAAGCCCGCCGCGAAGCAGCAGCCGCCCAAGCAGACGGCGAAGCCCAAGCCGAAGCCGCAGGCGGAGAAGCCGAAGGAAGCGCCCAAGGAGCAGCCCAAGCAGGTCTCGAAGCCGAAGACGGCCGAGAAGCCGAAGCAGTCGTCCGGCTTCAGTGCCCCGGTCAGCGCGGGCACCGGCACCCCGTACCGCAAGGCCGGTTCCTGGGCCAGCGGCTACCACACCGGCGTCGACTTCCCCGTCCCCACGGGCACGTCCGTGAAGGCGGTGGCGGGCGGCACGGTCGTGTCGGCGGGCTGGGAGGGCAGCTACGGCTACCAGGTCGTCATCCGGCACGGGGACGGCAAGTACAGCCAGTACGCGCACCTGTCCGCGCTCAACGTGCGTGACGGTCAGAAGGTGAACGCGGGCCAGCGCATCGCCCGGTCAGGATCGACCGGAAACAGCACGGGACCGCACCTCCACTTCGAGATGCGAACGGGGCCCGGCTACGGCTCCGACATCGACCCCGTCTCCTACCTCAGAGCGGGCGGAGTCCGCATCTGAGCGGACGGTCCGGCGCAGGATGTGGCGCCTGTGCTCCGTCCTGTGCGACGCCCTGCACGCGGTCAGATGCCAGGCCGGCCGAGTCGGCGGTGCCTGTCGGCGGGCGATCGTGGAGCCGGGCGTCCCGGGGGTGGGCGCGGGGGCCGTCGCCTGCGCGGCGGGCCCCCGGACGGCGCCCTTGGTCTGCGCGGCCAGCCGCTCCGTCGTCAGGAGGACCAGACCGCCCGCGGTCACCACACCGAAGCCCAGGGCGAGCAGTCCGCCCGTCAGGCCGTACCGGAATCCCTCACCGAAGAGGGTGAGGCCGACCGCGGCGGCGACCACCGGATTCACGACCGTGACCGTGGCCAGCGGGGCGGCGAGCCCCGCGCCTCGGTAGGAGGCCTGCGACAGCAGCAGACCGGACACGGCCAGGACGGCTATGACCAGCAGGCTCGGCACCTGGCCGCCGAACGTGCCCGCGGTCCAGTCGACGGCGACGGTCTTGGTGAACACCGAGGCGATACCGAAGGCGACACCGGCGGAAGCGGCCAGCAGCACACTGCGCACGGCCGGCCTGCGCACGGCCTGCGCGATCAGGAACAGCAGGCCCACCACACCGGCGGTGGCGCCGGCCACGACCATGCGCTCGCCCGAGCCGAGCGAGTGGGAGCCCGCGGAGCCGGTCAGCGCGAGCAGTCCGGCGAGTCCCAGCGTCGCCAGGAGCGCGCCGCGCCAGGCGGTGGCCCCCGCCTTGCGGCGGACGAAGACGGCCGCCATCGGCAGCGCGAAGACGATCGTCAGCGCGCCGAGAGGCTGCACGAGGCTCAGCGGCCCGTACGCCAGCGCGACGACATGCAGCAGCGCGCCGACCCCGTTCAACGCCACAGCGGCCCACCACACGCCGTGGTGCAGGGGCGCGTAGGGGCGGGCGGGCGTGTCTGCCGCGACGTGCTCCTGAAGGATCGCCCCGGCCGCGTAGGCGACCGCGGAGACCAGTGACAGCAGCACGGACAGCGCGAGTGCACTCATATATCCACGATCTCTCGCCTGGTGCGATTAGTCGTCGTCCTGAAGACGGCATTACGACGTACTGCTGTAGTAGTACATCCGGAGGGCCCGAGTCATTCCCCTGGTGGTAGCCCCCGCCCACGGGTGGAGGTGGCCGGTGGAAGTCGTCCGCCGGTCCGGGCACCTGTCGTGACCACCGCACGTTACGGAAAGTGACGTTGGGTGCCGGTCGGGGAATCCGGAGAGTCGGAGACCCGGGGGGAGTTCGGAAAGCCGGGGAGTTCGGAGAGCCGGGGAGTTCGGAGAGGGAGGGCGGATGGATCTCGCGGAGGTCGGATCCGTGGGCGGTTTCTTCGCCCTGCGGACACAGGCGCCCGACAGGCCTGTGGACCGGGGGGCGCACGGCAGCGCGTACAGCCCGTTCGCGGCGATCTACGCGGGCGACATCGCGCCGCTGTCGGCGCGCGTCGACGCGGTCGCCGAAAAGCTGGGCGCCCCCGAGCGCCGGGTCGCCGCGTCCATCGCGCAACTGGGTCTCGCCGCCCGGCTCTGGTCGGTCGCCCTGGGCTCGGCCGCGCTGCACGGCGAGGTCCCGGACCTGGACCCCGCCCGGCTGTACTGGAATCCGCACCGCACCTCCCCGGACGATCTCCTGCTGCCCGGCCCACGCGCCTTCCCCGTCACCGGCGCCGCCGCGCGCCCAACTGTCACCGCCCTCGCCGAGGCGGTCCGCGAGGTGGTCCAGTTCGGCCACCTCGTACCCCTGGGGGCGGCCCTGCGCGCCGACGGCGCCATCGCGCCACGCCTGCTGTGGGGCAACGCCGGCTCCGCGCTCGCCGGGGCCCTGTCCGAACTCCGCGTCTGGAGCCACCGCGCCGGACGGCCCGAGGCGGGCGAGCGGGCCGCGGCCATCGGTGCCGCGCTCTTCACCCACCCCGACCTGCGCGCCACCGGCCGCCGGGAGGACGGCACCTTCCGGCGCCGCAGCTGCTGCCTCTACTACCGTTGCCCCTCGGGCGGCCTCTGCGGGGACTGCGTATTCGACCGGCCACCGCCACGCTCTTCCGTGGGAGAGGTTTCCGGGTGACCATGACATGGCTGAGATCACCGGGCGACGGGGGGTATGGCGTGAAGGTCGGGCTGCTGACCAGGGAGTATCCGCCACATGTGTACGGAGGTGCGGGCGTCCATGTGGAGTTTCTGGCGCGCGAGTTGCGTGAGCTGACCGATCTGCGCGTGCACTGCTGGGGCGAGGACGGCAGCGGCGCCGACGAGCACGTCCCCGGAGTCGTACGGCACCGGGCCGCCGCCGGACTCGAAGGCGCCAACGACGCGCTGCGCACCTTCTCCGTCGATCTCGCGATGGCCGCCGCCGTGGAAGGCTGCGACCTGGTCCACTCGCACACCTGGTACGCGGCGCTCGCCGGCCATGTCGCCAAGATGCTCCACGGCGTCCCGCACGTGATGACCGCCCACTCGCTGGAGCCGCTGCGGCCCTGGAAGGCCGAGCAGCTCGGCGGGGGGTACGAGCTGTCCGGCTGGGCCGAGCGCTCCGCGATGGAGGCCGCCGACGCCGTCGTCGCCGTCTCGCGCGGCATGCGCGCCGACATCCTCGACTGCTACCCCTCGCTCGACCCGGACCGGGTGCGGGTCATCCACAACGGCATCGACACCCGCCTCTACCGCCCGGACCACGGCACCGACGTGCTGGAGCGGATCGGCATCGACGTGAACCGCCCGTTCGTGCTGTTCGTCGGCCGTATCACCCGGCAGAAGGGCGTTCCGCATCTGCTGCGCGCGGCCCGCGCCCTCGATCCCGAGGCACAGCTCGTGCTCTGCGCGGGCGCGCCCGACACCCCCGAGATCGGCGCCGAGTTCCGTGAGTTGGTGGACGAGCTGAGCGGCAGCCGCGACGGGGTGTTCTGGATCCCGGAGATGCTGCCGCGCCCCGAGGTGGTCCAGCTGCTCAGCCACGCGGCCGTGTTCGCCTGCCCCTCGGTGTACGAGCCGCTGGGCATCGTGAATCTGGAGGCGATGGCCTGCGGCACGGCGGTCGTCGCCTCGGCGGTCGGCGGTATCCCGGAGGTCGTCGACGACGGCGCCACGGGTCTGCTGGTGCCCTACGACGAGCGGCACCCGGAGGACTTCGAGACGGCCCTCACCGAGACGCTCAACCGGGTCCTGGACGATCCGGAGTCGGCGGCGGCGATGGGGGCGGCGGGCCGGGACCGGGCGGTGCGCGAGTTCGGCTGGGACCGGGTGGCGCGGCGTACGTACGAGGTGTACGAGGAGCTGCTCAAGTCACGGTAGCCGGTGGCGGGCAGGTGGATCCGGACGATCCGTACCGGGTAGATGGACCGGGACGGCCGGTACAGAGGTCGCGAACAAAGGAGCGGCGATGCGTGGTGGACCTTCGGTGCTCGGGATCGTGCTGGCGGGCGGGGAAGGCAAGCGGCTGATGCCGCTGACGGCCGACCGCGCCAAGCCGGCGGTGACCTTCGGCGGTACGTACCGCCTGGTCGACTTCGTCCTGTCCAATCTCGTCAACGGCGACATCATGCGCAACTGCGTGCTGACGCAGTACAAGTCGCATTCGCTGGACCGCCATGTGAGCACCACCTGGCGGATGTCCAGCCTCCTCGGGAACTACGTCACGCCGGTGCCCGCCCAGCAGCGGCTCGGACCGCGCTGGTATCTCGGCAGCGCGGACGCGATCCTCCAGTCCCTCAATCTCGTCCACGACGAACAGCCCGACTACATCGCGGTGTTCGGCGCCGACCACGTCTACCGCATGGATCCCAGGCAGATGCTGCGACGGCACATCGAGAACGGCGCCGGGGTCACGGTCGCCGGCATCAGGGTGCCGCGCGCCGAGGCGTCGTCGTTCGGGATCATCACACCGGGCTCGGACGGCACCCGGGTGGACCGCTTCCAGGAGAAGCCGGCCGATGTGCCGGGGCTGCCGGACGACCCGGAGCGGGTCTTCGCGTCGATGGGCAACTATCTCTTCACCACGAAGATCCTGGTGGACGCCCTGCACCGGGACGCCGAGGACGAGTCCTCGGTCCATGACATGGGCGGCTCGATCCTGCCGATGCTCACCGAGCAGGGCCTGGCGCAGGTCTACGACTTCGACGACAACCATGTGCCGGGCGAGACCCCGCGCGAACACGGCTACTGGCGCGACGTGGGCACGCTCGACTCGTACTACGACGCGCACATGGATCTGATCTCGCACCAGCCGGAGTTCAACCTCGACAACAGACGCTGGCCCATCTACACCCACGCCGGCCAGCTGCCGCCCGCGCGGTTCGTGGCGGGCGGTATCGCGAGCGAGTCGATCGTGGGCCCCGGCTGTGTCATCCGGGGCCAGGTGACGCGCAGCGTCCTGTCGCCCGGTGTGGTGGTCGAGGAGGGCGCGGTGGTGCAGGGCTCGGTGCTGCACGACAACGTACGGGTGGGCCGGGGCGCGGTCGTCCGCGGCTCGATCCTCGACAAGAACGTGGACGTCCCGCCCGGCGCGACGATCGGCGTCAACCCGGGGCGGGACGAGGAGCTGTACACGGTCTCGAAGAACGGGGTGATCGCACTCGGGAAGGGCCAGCGCGTCGTCTGAGCCCTGCCCGGGACCGGCCCCGCCCGGCACCGGCCTGCAAGGCACCGACCTTCCCGGCACCGGCATCCCCGAGCGCCGGACGGGCCCCCACGGTCCGTCCGGCGCCCGGGATCACCCGGGGCCGCCCCGCCCCTCACATCATCCGGCGCCGTCTGCCCAGCCAGGTCTGGGCGATCACCACGACCGCCAGGAACGCGCCGCTGACGACCTGTTGGTACGCCGAGTCCAGCGAGCCGATCTGGTTGATGACGTTCTGGATGACCTTCAGCAGCAGCACGCCCACGAGCGAACCGCTGATGAAGCCGAAGCCGCCGGTCAGCAGGGTGCCGCCGATGACGACGGCCGAGATCGCCTCCAGCTCCATGCCGGTGCCCAGGATCGTGACGCCCGAGACCAGCCAGGCCGCGTTCAGTGCCCCGGCCAGCCCGGCGCACAGGCCGGACAGCGTGTAGACGGCGATCTTCGTACGGGCCACGGGCGCGCCCATCAGCGCCGCCGCGTCCTCGTTGCCGCCGACCGCGTACACGTACTGGCCGAACCGGCTGCGCCGCAGCATCACCGCGCCCACGACGAACAGCGCCACGGTGATCCACACCGGCACCCCGATGCCCAGCAGCTTCTCCTGGCCGAGGCTCGCGAAGAAGGTCTTCTCGTCCACCAGATAGGTGTTGGAGCCCTCGTCGGTGATGGCCAGCAGGATGCCGCGGGCGGCGAGCAGCGCCGCGAGGGTGACGATGAACGGCGCGAGTCGCGCCTTCGCGATCAACAGGCCGTTGACCAGCCCGATCAGCCCGCAGACAGCGAGCGGCAGGAGCAGCGCGACGAGTGTGCCGTACTGCGAACCCCACGCGCCGAGCACCCCGCCGAGCGCGAAGAGCGAGCCGACGGACAGGTCGATCCCGCCGGTGATGATCACGAAGGTCATACCGAGGGCGACGATCGCCAGGAACGCGGAGGAGACCGCCATGTTCTCCAGGTTGTCGCCGGTCAGGAACGTGTCGAAGCCGATCGACGCGCCGACGGCGACGAGCAGCAGCGTCACGAGCGCGCCGTGCTGCTGCGCGAGCGCGCTCAGCCGCTCGGCCCGGCTCGCGCCGAGCGGCGTCTCGTCGGTGTCCTTGCCGCCGGCCCCCTTGCCGGGGGAGGGGCCGCTGCCCGTGGCGCGGGCCGGACGCTCCGTGTCGGTGTGGGTCATCGCTTTCCCCGTTCGCGTGCCGCGTAGACCGCCAGGACGATCACCACGGCCTGGGCGATCTGCGTCCAGGAGGGCGGCAGATCGTGCTTGATGAGCGTCGCCGTCAGCAGCTGGATCAGTACGGCACCGGCCACCGTGCCGCCGATGCGGATCCGGCCGCCGCTGAGCGGGGTGCCGCCGACGACCACCGCCGTGATCGCCGACAGCTCCATCAGCGTGCCGAGCGAGGTCGGGTCGCTGGCCTGGAGCCGCGCGGTGGCGAGCACACCCGCGATGGCGGCGAGCACACCGGCGATGACATAGACGAGGATCAGCACGCGCCGTACCGGCAGCCCGGCGAGCTGCGCGGCGGGCCGGCTGTCGCCGATCGCGAGGAGCTGCCGGCCGAACGTGGTCCGCTTGACGGTGAATCCGACGGCCAGCGCCAGGGCGGCGGCGATCAGTACGAGATACGGGATGCCGAACAGGTCGCCCGAGCCGAGCGAGGACATGCCCGGGTCGCGTACGTCCTTGAGCTGCGGCAGCAGGACGAGGGCGATACCGCGTCCCGCGACCATCAACGCCAGTGTGGCGACGATGGGTTGGACGCCGATGAAGGCGATGAGCGAGCCGTTGGCGAGCCCGATGACGGCGCCGCCCAGCATCGCGACGATCAGCGCCACCCAGGGCCCGTAGCCGAGATACAGCGACAGCAGGGACGTCGACAGGGCCATCACGGAGCCGACCGACAGGTCGACGCCCTCGCTGCCGATCGCGAGTGCCATGCCCAGCGCGACGATGAGTACGGGCGCCACCTGCACGGCCTGGGTACGGAAGTTCTCCGTCGACAGGAAGTGCGGGGTGAGCGCGATGTTGACCAGCAGCAGGACGGCGACGCCCGCGTACACCCCGTAGTCCTGGAGCAGGCGCAGCAGCCGCGCGCGGTCGACGGGGGCGCCCTTCAGGGCGAGTTCAGTCATGGTTCCTCTCCCCTCCTGAGGAGGTCGTGTCGACCGGGACGGGGGCGGAGTCCGCTGCGGACCCGGGCGCGGTGACCGGCGTGTCCGGCGCCACGATCGCCGCCGCGTCCGGTGCGACCGTCTTCAGCTCCGCGTCCGACTCCGGCGCCGCCGCGATCGCGTGCATCAGCCGGTCCTCCGTGACGTCGTCCCCGGTCAACTCCGCGATCACGGCGCCGTCCTTGAGGACCACCACCCGATCCGACCCCTCGATCAGCTCCTCCATGTCGGAGGAGATCAGCAGCACCCCGAGCCCCTCCTCGGCGAGTTCGTCGATCAGGCCCTGCACCTCGGCCTTGGCGCCGACATCGATGCCACGGGTCGGCTCGTCGAGCAGCAGCACCTTCGGCTGCATGGCCAGCCAGCGGGCCAGCAGCACCTTCTGCTGATTGCCGCCGGACAGTTCGCCGACCTTCTGGTACGGCCCCGACGCCTTGATCCGCAGCCGCTTCATGAAGGTGTCCACGATTCTGTCGACCTTGGCGTCGTCCACCAGCCCGAATCGCGAGAGACCCGGCAGCGCGGCCAGCGCGATGTTCTCCCGGACCGAGAGACCGGGGACGATGCCCTCGGCCTTGCGGTCCTCGGGCAGCAGGCTGATGCCGGCCCGGATGGCGGCGGGCGTGGAGCCCGTACGTACGGCGGAACCCGCGACCACCACCTTCCCGGAGTCCGGCGGCAGCGCGCCCGCGATGGCCTTCGCCGTCTCGCTGCGCCCCGACCCGAGCAGCCCGCCGAGGCCCACGACCTCACCGGGCCGCACCTCGACCGAGACCTGATGCAATGTGTGACGCACCGTCAAGTCCTGTGCGCTGAGGACCGGTTCACGGCCCGCGTGATGGTCCCCGGTGAACTTGGTGACCCCCTCGCTGCGCACCTCGCCCATCTCACGGCCGAGCATCAGCGACACCAGCCGCAGCCGGTCGAGCTCCGCGATCGGCCCGGTGTGCACGAGCCTGCCGTCGCGCAGCACCGTGACCTTGTCGCAGACCTCGTACAACTCGTCCAGCCGGTGGCTCACGTACACCACCGCGATGTCGCGCTCCTTGAGCATCCGGATCACGCCGAACAGCGTGCGCACCTCGCGCGGCTCCAGCGACGACGTCGGCTCGTCCATGATGACGACCCGCGCGTCGACGGAGACCGCCCTGGCGAGCGCCACCATCTGCTGCGCGCCGACGCCCAGCGTCCGCAGCGGACGCTTGACGTCGACCCGCAGCCCCAGTGAGCGCAGCGCCTCGTCGGCCTCGCCGTGCATCCGGCGGAAGTCGATGAGACCGAGCCTGTTCCGGGGTTCGCGCCCCAGGAACAGATTGCGCGCCACGCTCATCAGCGGGACGAGGTTGACCTCCTGATAGATCGTGGAGATCCCGGCGTGCTGCGCCTCCAGCGGAGTCTGGAAGCGCACCGGACGCCCGTCGTGGACGATCTCGCCCGCGTCGGGCTGGTACACACCGGTGAGCACCTTGATGAGGGTGGACTTCCCGGCGCCGTTCTCGCCGATGAGCGCGTGCACCTCGCCCGGATTCGCGGCGAAGTCCACGCCGTCGAGCGCGCGTGCGCCCGGGAACGTCTTGGTCAGACCGGTGACCGACAGCACGTCAGAAAGCCTTGCCCAGATCGGCCTTGGCGTTCTCCGGGGTGTAGGCGCCGTCCTGGATGACGATGTCCTGCGCGACCTTCTCGCCCTTGGTGAAGGCGTCGAGGGTCTGGAACGCCAGCGGCCCGAAGCGCGGGTTGGACTCCACGACCCCGGAGATCCAGCCGTCGACGATGCCCTGCACGGCGTTACGCGTGCCGTCCACCGTCACGATCTTGACGTCGCCGGCCTTCTTGCCCGCGCTCTTCAGGGCGTTGACGGCGCCGAGGCCCATCTCGTCGTTCTCGGCGTAGATCCCCTTGATGTCGGGCTTCGACTGGATGAGCTGCTCGGTGACCTGCTGGCCCTTCTCCCGGGCGAACTCACCGGTCTGCGAGAACACCACCTTCAGACCGGGTGCCTTGGCCGCGATCTGGTCCTCGAAGCCCTTGGTGCGCTCGGTGGTGACGTTGTTGCCGGCCGCGCCGAGCAGGATCGCGATCTCACCCTTGCCGCCGGTCGCCTCGATCATCTGGTCGGCCGCGCGCTTGCCCTGCTCGATGAAGTCCGAGCCGATGAAGGACACATAGTCCTTGCAGGCGGTGGCGTTGATCTTGCGGTCGATGGTGACGATCGGGATCTTCTTCTGCGCGGCGGTGCGCAGCACCGGGCCCCAGCCGTCGGAGTTGAGGGGCGCGATCACCAGCAGGTCGGCGCCCTTGGCCATCAGGTCCTGCACATCGCTGATCTGCTTGGAGAACTGTGTCTGGGCGTTGGCGGACAGGAGCTTGATCCCGCGCTCCTCCGCCTCGGCCTTGATGGACGCGGTCTCGGCGATCCGGAAGGGGTTGGCCTCCTTCTCGGACTGCGAGAAGCCGACCGTGGCGGTCTTCAGGTCGATCTTCTCGCCGCCGAACTGCGTGATGTCACAGGTCTTGTCGTCCGCGCCGGGCGTGGCGACGACCTGGCCGCTGTCCTTCTCGCCGGCCGAGGAGCTCTTGTCGGAGTTGTCGTCCTCGGACTTGGCGCAGCCGCTGAGCGCGAGGGCGCCGACGAGACTCGCGGCGAGGACGGTAGTGGTGGTGGTACGGCGGACGGCGGAAAGCTTCATGGGGATCCCCATCTCGGCGCGGCCCCGGCGACCGGGACGCTCGCGGGAGGTCGGCTCGTACGGAACGGACTGCTGGAGTGTTGGTGGTGAGTCGTTCGGAACGGTTTTTACATCGTTGTACGGAGGCTGTAAAGCCTTCGCGCGATAACGGCTGTACGGGCGGGGGCCGGTGGCCCTCTCAGCGGCCGTCCCGGCGGCGGCCGAGTGTGCTCTCCCGCTCCACCAGCCGGAAATCGGCGCGGAGTTCACGTGAGCCGTTGCCCACGGGGTCTCCGGTGCCCAACAGGCGGTTGACGACGGAGCGCACGGCGAGCCGGGCGATGGTCTGTTTGTCCGGCGAGATCGTGGTGAGGGTCACAGCTCCGTAGCGGCCCTCGGTGATGTCGTCGAAACCGACGACGGCGACGTCCTCGGGGACCCGCAGCCCCCGCTCGGACAGCACCCGCATCGCGCCGATCGCGATCAGGTCGTTGTACGCGAAGACCGCGTCGGGCGTCACGCCCGAGTCCAGCAACTGGTTCATCGCGTCCGCCCCGTTGGCGTGGTCCCAGCCGCCCGTCGGGGCGATCAGGGAGTCCGGCGCCGGCAGCCCCGCCGCCTTCAGCTCGGCACGCCAGCCGCGCAGTCGCAGATGTGACGGCTCGTTGACCCTGTCGGTCCTGGCGCCCAGGAACGCGATCGTCGACCGGCCCAGATCGAGCAGATGCCGTACCGCCGTCCGGGCGGCGGCCACGTTGTCGATGGCGATGTGGTCGTACGGCAGGTCGTACTCCCGCTCGCCGAGCAGCACCAGCGGCGCGTCCTGGTCGCGGCCGAGCAGATCCTCCGTCTCCAGCTCGATCGGACTCAGGATCAGCCCGTCGATCACCCGCGCCCGGAAGCCCTGGCTGACCAGGACTTCCTGCTCACGGCGGCCACCGGTGTGGTCGAGCAGCACCGTGTACTCGTGCTCGGCCGCCACGTCGATGACCGAGCCGGCCAGCTCGGCGAAGTACGGGTTGCCCAGCTCCGGCACGGCCAGCGCGATGATCCCGGTGCGCCCCTTGCGCAGATGCCGGGCCGTGAGATTCGGCCGGTAGCCGAGCTCGTCGATGGCCAGCTGGACCCTGGCCCGCATCGCCGGGGTGACATGCCGGTAGTTGTTCACCACGTTCGAGACGGTCTTGATGGAGACGCCCGCGCGCTCCGCGACGTCCTTGAGGCTGACGGTCACCGTTTTTCCCCTCCGAGGCCGGCCCGAAGGTCGCCCCTGCCCAATCTGTACAACGTTATATACGTTGCGGGACCGGGCTTTGTCATGGCCCTGGACAGCAAGTGGAGACGCATGTTGTCATGCCAACTGCCGTTCCTTCCAACGTTGTACAGACTGTCGCAACGAGCCGCCACCCTCGGGCCTTGTCGGATGACCTCTGATCGGGCGTCCACGCCCTGGCACGCACGCTTCCCACGTTGCCGAAACGCCGAAGCAGCTCCGCTGCGACGGCATCCCGGCGCCTTGGCATCGCACGCGCCAGAACGCGTCCGCTCTCCGATCGCAGGTCACCCGACAGGGTCCAGCAGCAAGGAGGATTTGTGCGCATCCGAAGTAATTTGGCCCTTTTACTCGCCGCGGCCCTGGGCGTCGCCGGACTCACGGCGGTCCCGGCCGCCTCGGCCGCGGACGACCCGGTCGTGCCCCATGGACTCAAGGGCGAGTACTACTCCTCGTCCGCGCCCGGCGCCTTCGACTTCCACGAGCTGAAGGCCACCGGATTCGACCCGCAGATCGACTTCGGCAACCTCGACTCCCGGCTCGCCACGGCCACCGGCAGCGCCGATCACGCCAGTGTCCGCTGGACCGGGAAGATCGTCCCGGAACAGAGCGGCCCCCACACCTTCTCGATGATCGGCGACAACGGATTCCGCCTCTGGGTCGACGGCGAGATCGCCATCGACCACTGGGTCAACGACTGGGAGAAGGAACAGGTCTCCGAGCCGGTCGAGCTGACCGGCGGCCAGGAGTACGACATCAAGGTCGAGTACTTCGAGGACGTCGGCGGCTCGAACCTGCATCTGCGGTGGACCGAGCCCGGTGGCGCGAAAGAGCCGGTGCCCACGTCGGCGTTCCGGCTGCCCGACGGTTACGCGTACGACGGTGCCATCGCCACCACCGTGCTCGCCGACGGCCGTACCCTGCGGATGGAGTTCGCCCAGCGCCTCGGCGCCGTCCCGGCCGGTCTCGCAAGCCATCTCGACGCGATCATCGGCGGCGCCGAGTGGCCGATGACCTCCGTCAAGAAGGACCCCAAGGACTCCCGCAGCCTGCTCGTCGGACTGAAGGAGCCCGTCGTCGGCAAGGGCGGCTCCGCCGACATCCGCTACGACGGCGAGGGCGGCCTCGCCTCCCAGGACGCCGACCCCGTCGGGGAGTTCTGGAGCAGCGGACCGAACAAGTCCGAGTACCAGCTCTCCACGCCGTGGGCCAAGGACGTCGGCCCCGACAACGCGCTGCCCGAGTACCCGCGTCCGCAGATGACCCGCGACGCGTGGCGCAATCTCAACGGTGAGTGGCAGTTCGCCGCCGCCGAGGAGGGCGAGCGCCCGCCGGTGGGCAAGAAGCTGCGGGAGAAGATCCTCGTCCCGTACCCCGTCGAGTCACAGCTCTCCGGACTCGAACGGCACGAGGACCGGATGTGGTACCGCCGTACCTTCACCGTCCCCAAGAGCTGGGACATCAGTGAGGGCAAGCGCCTCAAGCTGAACTTCGACGCCGTCGACTGGCAGTCCACCGTCTACGTCAACGGCAAGAAGGTCACCGAACACAAGGGCGGCTACGACCGGTTCGGCGTCGACATCACCGACGCCCTCAAGCCCGGCCGTACACAGGAACTGATCGTCGGCGTGTACGACCCGACCGACGCCGCCGACGGCGAGAACCCGCCCATGGGCAAGCAGCGCCTCGACCCGAGCGGCATCTTCTACACCTCCTCGTCCGGCATCTGGCAGACCGTCTGGATGGAGCCGGTCGCCGCCGACCACGCCGACTCGCTGAAGCTCACCCCGGACGTCACGGGTGAGAAGCTGGCGGTCGAGGTGCGCGGCGTACGGGACGGGGTGCCGGTGACGGCCACCGCGTACGAGGGCAAGCGCAAGGTCGGCACGGTCAAGGGCCGTACGGGAGCGCCGCTCAGCGTGCCGGTGCCCGACCCGCGCCTGTGGTCACCGGAGGACCCGTATCTGTACAAGCTCGACGTGCGCGTCGGCGGCGAGCGCTCCGGCGACCGGGTCGGCAGCTACTTCGGTATGCGCTCCATCGCCGTCGAGAAGGTCGACGGAGTTCCGCGCACCGTGCTCAACGGCAAGCCGGTCTTCCTGATGGCCACGCTCGACCAGGGCTTCTGGCCGGACGGGCTGCACACCGCGCCGACCGACGAAGCGCTCGCGTTCGACCTCAAGAAGCACAAGGACCTCGGCTACAACTCCGTGCGCAAGCACATCAAGGTGGAGCCGGACCGGTGGTTCTACTGGGCGGACAGGCTCGGGCTCCTCGTCTGGCAGGACATGCCGTCGATGCCCAAGTCCCCGGCGGCGCCCGCCGCCGCCCAGTTCGAACACGAGATGAAGGAGATGATCGACCAGCACGCCAGCAGCCCCTCGGTGATCATGTGGGTCCCGTTCAACGAGGGCTGGGGCCAGTACGACCAGGCTCGGATCGCGGACCAGGCCAAGGGCTGGGACCCGACCCGGCTGGTCAACAACATGAGCGGCGTCAACTGCTGCGGCGCCGTCGACGGCAAGAACGGCGACATCGCCGACGCCCACGGCTATCCCACCCCGCTGCTGCCCGCGCCGGACGGCAAACGGGCGCTGGTCAGCGGCGAGTACGGCGGCCTCGGACTCGCCGTACCGGGTCACGCCTGGCCGGTCCAGCACACCTATGTGGGCGTCGACCAGGAGAAATACACGGACGAGTATCTGGGGCAGCTCGACAACGTGCGCGACCTCGCCTGCCGGGGGAGCAACGGAGCGGTCTACACCCAGATCACCGATGTGGAAGGCGAACTCAACGGGCTGCTCACCTATGACCGCAAGGTCATGAAGCCCGACGTGCAACGGCTCAAGGCGGCACACGAGGCCCTGATCCGCGACGCGTCCGACCCGGCGTCGATGGAGTGCGGGAACTCCTGAGACCGCCGCGTCCCCGGACGGGACCGTCGCGTCCTTGGGCGGGACTGTCGCGTCCTCGGACGAGTTTGTGGCCGCCTCGGGCGCCGGGCTTCTGCCCGGCGCCCGGGGCGGCACCTGTGAACAGTGCGTGAACGCCGGGAATAAGCAGGTCGGAGACCGTGCTTGAATCTGCTGCCGTCCCAGGACAGGCCCCTGGTCCGGCCAACGACGTCAGCAGTCAGAGCGAGGGATCACATGCCCAAGGCGTACGTCTACACCCGGTTCGGCGGCCCGGAGGGCGAAGCCTTCGTCGACCTGCCCAAGCCGGTCCCCGGCCCCGGGGAACTGCTCATCGCCGTCCGGGCGGCGGGCGTCAACCCCGTCGACTGGAAGCTGCGCACCGGCTACACCCGGCCGGGCTCGACCCCGAAGCCGCTGCCCACCGTGTTCGGCAGCGAGGCGTCCGGAGTGGTCGAGCAGGTCGGCGAGGGCGTGCGTGGATTCGCCGTGGGGGACGCCGTCTTCGGCTCCACCCTCACCGGCGGATACGCCGAGTACACCCTGCTCCCCGCGGCGGTCACCGCCCACAAGCCGGCCGCGGTGTCGTTCACCGACGCGGCGGCCCTGCCGGTCGCCGGAGCGACCGCGTACGACGGCATCCAGCAACTCGCCCTGCCCGCCGGCTCCACGCTGCTGATCACCGGCGCCGGAGGCGGTGTGGGCGTGGCCGCGACACAGATCGCCGCGAGCCTCGGTATCCGTGTGATCGGTACGGCGAGCGCGGGCAAGAAGGACTTCGTGGAATCGCTGGGCGCGGTGCACATCCCGCCGGGCCCCGGAATCCAGGAGCGGGTGCGCGGCGCCGCGCCCGAGGGCGTCGACGCGGTCTTCGACCTGGTCGGCGGCACGGACCTGGAGGCCGTCGCCGGGCTCGTGCCCGACCTGACGAAGCTGATCAGCGCCGGGGACAAGCCGCGCGTGGTGGACCTGGGCGGCGCGGCGGTCGTACGGCTGCGCACGGCCGCCGTCCTCGACCAGGTGGCCGCACTGGTGGTGTCCGGCACGCTGCGGCCGTATGTGACGCGTACCTTCCCGCTGGCCGAGGCGGAGCGGGCGCTGCGCGCCGTCGAGGACGGGCACGCGCTGGGCAAGGTCGTGATCGAGGTCGGCGCGTGAGCGCCGGCACCCCGGCCGCCGGGTCCGCCGTCTCGTCCTACCACCCGCTGGACAATCCGGTGCTGGCCGCGCTGACCGGCCCGCACGCCCGGTTCGCCGAGCGGCGCGGCCGGGTGCTCGGCTACCAGGCCGAGGTGTCGACCTGGCTGGCCCTGCCCGAAGAACCGGACGCCCGCGACTGGACGGACGCCGCCGCGCTGGTCGGCGGCGACGGGACCGCGACGCTCTGCGGGACGGACGCGCTGCCGCCGGACGGCTGGGAGGTCGTCTTCGAGGTCGACGGTGTCCAACTCGTCGACGAGTCCCTGGCCGCCGTCCCCGACGAGGAGGCGGTGGTGCTCGGCGTCGCCGACGTACCCGAGATGCTGGACTTGGTGGAGCGCACCAGGCCGGGGCCCTTCCGGCCGCGCACCGTCGAGTTGGGCACGTATCTCGGCATCCGGCGCGACGGCGAGTTGGTCGCGATGGCGGGGGAGCGGATGCGCCCGCACGGTTGGGCGGAGATCAGCGCGGTCTGTACGGCGCCGGAGTTCCGCGGCCAGGGGATGGGCGCCCGGCTCGTCCTGGCGGTGGCGGCGGGAATCAAGGACCGGGGCGAGAGCGTGTTCATCCAGGCCGCTGCGGACAACATCAACGCCGTCCGGCTCTACGAGGCGCTGGGCTTCCGGCTCCGCCGCCGTATCCCCTTCAGGGGGATCCGCGTCCCCGAGCGGTCGCGCGTACCGGCGACGGCGGGCGGCTGACCGGGATCTGACGGACGCACACAGCGACGGGGCGGGTGGACGGGCCTTCGAAGGCCATCCACCCGCCCCACCCACGTGGGGTGCCACGGCTACGTCCGGACCGGCTCATTCATCTGGCTGGAGCGAACGGCTCGGCCGCGCATCCGGCTCGCCCGCATCGCCGCGCCGGCGCAGACCAGACCGAGCAGAGCGGTCAGAGCCCCTGGGATGACGAGGCTGAGGAACACGCCGCGGTCCGGGCTCGAACCGACGACCCAGGGCGCCGCGCACATCCAGGCACCCATCAGAACAAGGGCCCAGCTGAAGCCGTACGTCCGGGTCGGGGTGGCGGAGAAGGCGAGGGCCAGACCGGCGATCGCGATTCCCATGATCACGCTGTGGATCACGAGACCCGGCTGGCTGGCCGTGTAGTGAAGGATCCAGGGTGAGAGCGCGATGAACAGGCCGGCGAGAAAGATCGGGCCGTCCAGCAGCGCCACATCACGTCCACCGAGCACGCGGGCGTACCTGGCCCGCATCTCTGGTACGTCAGGGTGAGCACCTATGTCTCCCCTGGTGTCGGAAACACCTGGGTGAGCACCTGTGGCTCCCCTGGTGTGTGAAACATCGGCCATGATTCTCGACTCCTTCGGTCTGAGAGGTGCGACCGTGCTGCACCGGATCAAGCGGTACATGACCATTCTGCCCCCTTATTCACCTTTATGTGTAGTTGAGCGTGAATAAATCGCCCGGTACCTCATGGCAAACTGTTCGAGGCCGCTCGGCCGGACGGCCGTATGCGCGCGTGGCTCGGCGGACCCGGGACGGATGAGCGTCCGAACGGGTGAGTGACGAGTGATAGGGAACGGCACCGGCGATGACGTTGACTGATGACGGGACCGCGATCGGCGAGAGCGGACCGGACACCGCGTACGGCCCCGGAATCGACCCCGAGCGCATGGCCGTCTGTCTCTCCGTGCTCGACGAGCTGGACAAGCTGGACGTCGACCACCCCGACGCCGTCGCCGTACGCCGCGCCACCGCCGGTATCTACCGCACCGTCAAGCAGCGCCGCCGCCAGGAGCGCCGCGCGGCGAAGACCGCCAACGACAAGGCGGTCACCGAGGCGACGGCCACCGGATCCGCCGAGCGCATCGACGACGAGACGCAAGGGCTGCTGCCCTCGTCCTCGGTCGCCGGTGAGATCGCCGGAATCCTCCAGCGGCCACGCTCCTGCTACATCTGCAAGACCCGTTACGTCGAGGTCGACGCCTTCTACCACCAGCTCTGCCAGGCGTGCGCGGCCGAGAACCGGGCCCGCCGGGACGCCCGTACCGATCTCACCGGCAAGCGCGCTCTGCTGACCGGCGGACGCGCCAAGATCGGCATGTACATCGCGCTGCGCCTGCTGCGCGACGGCGCGCACACCACCATCACCACCCGCTTCCCCAACGACGCAATCCGCCGTTTCAAGGCGATGGAGGACAGCGCCGACTGGATCCACCGGCTGAAGATCGTCGGGATAGACCTGCGCGACCCCGCCCAGGTCGTCGCCCTCGCCGACTCCGTCGCCGCCGAGGGTCCGCTGGACATCCTCATCAACAACGCCGCGCAGACCGTACGGCGCTCCCCGGGGGCCTACAGCGAGCTGCTGGCCGCCGAGTCCGCGCCGCTGCCCGCCGGTGAGCTCCCGTCCTCGCACGTCATCGGCGCCTTCGGCAGCGGGGCGCAGGCCGTGCTGCCCGCCGGCGGCGGCGAGGCGCTGAGCGCGTCGGACGTCACCGGTCTGGCCCTGGTAGGCGGCTCGGCCACGCTCGCCCGTATCGAGGCGGGCACGGCGATCGACGCGGGCGGGCTCGTGCCCGATCTGCACGACACCAACAGCTGGATCCAGACGGTCTCCGACGTCGATCCGGTGGAGCTTCTCGAAGTCCAACTGTGCAACTCCACCGCGCCGTTCATCCTGATCAGCCGGCTTCGCCCGGCGATGGCGGCGGCGTCGTCGAGGCGTACGTACGTCGTGAACGTCTCCGCGATGGAAGGCGTCTTCAGCCGTGGCTACAAGGGCGCCGGCCATCCGCACACCAACATGGCGAAGGCCGCGCTCAACATGCTGACCCGCACCAGCGCGCAGGAGATGTTCCAGTCCGACGGCATCCTGATGACCGCCGTCGACACCGGCTGGATCACCGACGAGCGCCCGCACCCGGACAAGATGCGACTCGCCGAGGAGGGCTTCCACGCCCCGCTCGACCTGATCGACGGCGCGGCGCGCGTCTACGACCCGATCGTGCGCGGCCAGGGCGGCGAGGATCTGTACGGCTGTTTCCTCAAGGACTACGCGCCGGCCAACTGGTAGAAATCACCCGGACACCGTCAACTGGTAGTGGGCGGACCGCCGTACAGGCGCTGTCCGGAAGTGACCCACTTCACGGGCCCCATCGAGCGGACCCGCGCTCATTTGGTTAATGTATGGCGCACGGACGTCACCCGGAGACCCACGAAGGTTCCTCGGCCGTCCCGGGACAGGTCTGCAACCAGACCATCGCCCCGCCCGAAAACCGGCGCCACCGCGACCGAACCTGCCCTGCCCCTGCCCCAGTTGGCGGTCGGCGCCCGGTACGAGTCCGGAGTCGGTGCGTCCGGGGTTACGCGACACAAAGGAGTGCGCGGTGACACCTGAGAAGGCTCAGCACGAGAACAGCCCGGCGGAACGAGGCGGTGAACGGAGCGGCGGTCCGCGGCAACTCCGGAACATCGAGGTGTGGGCCAGATCCGCGCCGATCAGGCTGGCGGGCTACGAGGACGACCTCGCGGAGCCGCACATCCTTCAGGGAATCGACTAGAGCGTCATCTGATCAGTCATCTGGTCGGTCGTCTGATCGGCGTCGCGCGATCGGCCCGGTTCGGTCTGGTCCGATCGTCTGTGAGCGGCGGGCGGGTGGTTCCACCCGTCCGCCGCCCCCGCTTGCGGCACGGCCCGGTGTCCGGCAGATATGGAGTCAGATTCCGGACAGGACGAACAGCTGGGAGACCCTGTGCGACGCCTACCCATTCGCCGTCGGCACGCCGTGCTCGCCATGCTGTCGGCCGGCATCCTGATCACGGCCGGCTGCGGCGAGGACAGCGTCGGCAGGGATCCGCGGGCGGCGAAAGCGGCCCAGGCGGCCTCCACGAAGGTCACCCTCCAGCCCCTCGCCACCCCCGGCCCCCACCCCTTCACCACGTCGACCGCGGCCCCCGTGCCGGACGCGGCCCCCTCGCGGCCACCGTCCCCGAGCGGCCCCGCCACCCGTCCGCAGACCCTGCGCTCCGTCTCCGGCGCCATCGCCGGGCTGTACGGCGGTACGAGATCGACCCCCGCCTGCGACGTCGACGCACAGGTCCGGCTGCTGACCGCCGACCGCGCCAAGACCGCCGCCTTCGCCCGCGCCGCCGGCGTCCGCGCCCCGTCCGTCCCCACCTTCCTGCGCGGGCTCACCCCCGTCGTCCTGCGCGCCGACGTACGCGTCACGAACCACGGCTACCGGGACGGCGCGCCCGCCGCCTTCCAGGCCGTACTCCAGAGCGGCACCGCCGTCCTCGTCGACGACCGCGGACTGCCCAGGGTCCGCTGCGCCGGCGGAAACCCGCTGCGGCCCGCCGCGGCGCTGCGCGCCGACGCCGTCCACCAGGGCACCCCGTGGAGCGGCTACCGCCCCGACCGGGTCGTCGTGGTCAAGCGCAGCACCCAGGCCGTGAGCGCCCTGGTGATCGTCGACGCCGTCGACAACACCTGGCTGGAGCGCGCGACCGGCACCGACGGCGACAAGGACAAGAAGCCCGCCGTCCCGCCGCCGTACCCCCCGGACACCGACATCATCGACCCGTCGCTGGAGCCGCCCACGCCGGACGACGGCGGCTCGGACAGCCCGGACCCCGGCCGCTCCGACCCCGCCGTCCCGGATCCCGACGCCTCCGAGCGCGACCCGGCCCCCTCGCCCGACTGCCGCACCCCGGACGCCCCGTCGCCCGACGAGCAGTGGTCCGAGCCCATGGCGGACCCGCGTGACTGCGGCGAGCCGTCGGACGCTCCCGACGGCGGTGTCGATCCGGACTACCCGGTGATGCCGATGTCCCCGGAGCGGCCGGGCCCCGAGGGGCGGCTCGACGGCGACCCCGGCGCGCCGTCCGGCGACGACTCCGTCCTCACCGTCCCCGACGCCGGTCCGGCCGGGCCCGCCACCTTCCAAGGCTGACCGGCCGCCATGCGGCGGGGCGTCCACCGTGTCCGCCGGACCGGTCGAGATATCCGACAAATGATGACAGAGTGACTCCATGGTTGATCGGGAAGCGGGGCCCCCGTCGCTCCCCGACGACTGGCCCGCGAAGCCGGAACTGAGCCTGGCCCTCAACGGCATGGGCTGCTTCGACTGGGACCTCGGCAGCGGCCTGCTCCACCTGGACCAGGTGGCGCTGGGGATCCTCGATCTGCGCGACGACGAGTACGACGGCACGCGCGACAAGGTCATGGAGCGCCTGCCGCCCGGCGAGGGAGAACGGCTCGACGCGCTCGTGGGCGAGGCGATGGCCCGCAGCAGCCAGGGTTACGGTGCCTACTTCCGCGTCCGGCGTCGTGACGGCACCCTGCGCTGGACCCACTCGCAGGGCCACGTCCGGCGCGACGCCGACGGCCGCCCGCGGCGCATCATCGGCATCATCCGTGACGCCACCCAGGAACTCGCCGACTCGATGGCCCGGCTCGACCTCGACGAGGAGCGCCGGCGCCGCACCACCGTCGTCGAGGGCGCGACGGCCGCCCTCTCGCACGCCAGAACGGTCCAGGACGTCATCGACGTGCTGAAGGAGTCCGACGGCCTCGAACACCTCGGCGCCGCCAGCATGGTCATGGGCCTCCTCGACTCGGGGCGTATCCATCTGGTCGCCGAGGGGCCGGCGGGCTCCTTCGTGCCGGGGACCCGCGTCACACGGGTGGACGAGGAGTACCCGATGAGCGAGGTGATCCGTACGCTCGCCCCGCGGTTCATCGAGTCCGAGGAGGACTTCGCCACCTCCTACTCGGGCCTGTGGCCGCACATCAGCCACCTCGGCATCACCTCGGCGGCCTATCTGCCGCTGATCGCGCAGGGCCGCCCCATCGGGGCCGTCGGCCTGCTCTACGGCGACAAGATCGGCTTCACCACCGAGGACCGCAATCTGCTCGTCGCCCTCGGCAGCAGCATCGCGCAGAGCCTCCAGCGCGCCGTCCTCTTCGAGCAGGAGCACGACCTCGCCGAAGGGCTCCAGCAGGCGATGCTGCCGCGCCGGATCCCGGCCGTGCCCGGCGCGGAGATCGCCGTCCGCTACCGCTCGGCGCGGCTCGGCAGGGACGTCGGCGGTGACTGGTACGACGTCATCCCGCTGCCCGGCGGCCGGGTCGGCGCCGTCATCGGCGACGTACAGGGCCATGACACCGACGCCGCGGCCGTGATGGGACAGCTGCGGATCGTGCTGCGGGCGTACGCGGCCGAGGGCCACACCCCGGCCACGGTGATGGCACGGGCCTCGGTCTTCCTGCACGAACTCGACACCGACCGCTTCGCGACCTGCGTCTACGCGGAGGTCGACCTCGCCACGGGCGTCGTCCGGATGGTCCGGGCCGGCCATGTCGATCCGATGATCCGCGACACCGACGGCAGCTGCCGCCGGCTGCCCGCGGAGGGTGGACTGCCGCTGGGGCTCTCGGCGGAGTTCGGCCGGCTCGAATACCCGGTGAACACCGTCGAACTCGACCCGGGCCAGACGCTGGTCCTCTACACCGACGGGCTCGTGGAGATGCCCGGCGCCGATCTGGACGAGGGCATGCAGCGCCTGGCCGGCGTGATCGCGAGCGGCCCCCGCGACCTCCAGAAGCTGGCCGACCAGCTGTGCGCGGTGGTGGACGAACGCGGCGGTGAGGACGACGTCGCCGTACTGCTGCTGCGCAGGCGGGGCGCGTACGCCGGCCGGACCGGCGGCAGACTCCAGCAGCACGTCGGGCAGAACGAACCGGAGGCGCTGTCGTCGGCGCGGCACATGGTCCGGGCGGCGGTACGGGCGTGGGGCGCGCAGGAGCGGTCGGACGACATCGAGCTGGTGGCCGACGAGCTGATGACCAACGCGCTGACCCACACCGACGGCGCGGCGGTCGTGACCGTACGGGTGCTGCCGGGGATCGAGCGGCGGCTGCGGCTGGAGGTCGAGGACCGGTCGAGCGCGCTGCCCCGGATCCGGGACGCGGGGGAGACGGGGGTCTCGGGCCGGGGGCTGGTCCTGGTGGACGTGCTGTCCGACGAGTGGGGTGTGGAGTCGCGCGGCAACGGCAAGTGCGTGTGGAGCGAGTTCGTCGTCTCGGCGCGTTCCGGGGAGGGAGGCGGCTGAGGGGCGGGGATGGGCGGGACGGGTGCCCTGGGGCCGGGGCCCGTCCGTGGATCGGGCGGAGGCGGAAAGGGGGCGTTACAGTGACGCTAACTGAGCGTAACGCGTTCGTACTTGACCGTAACCGACCGCAGGCGATTGACTTGCGGTCTCTCGCTGCCGTCAACACAGCCCCGAAGATCCGCGACCCCAAGACATGAGGCTCCCTTGACCACCGAGCTGCTGGCACCTCTCGACCTGGCCTTCTGGCATCTCGAATCCCCCGACCATCCGATGCATCTCGGCGCGCTCGCCGTCTTCGACGCGGCGCCGGGAGCGGGACCGGCCGACGACGAGGCGCTGGTGGAACTGCTGGCCACCCGCGCGGCGGCCGTGCCCCGGCTCCGGATGCGGGTACAGGACGTGCTGCTGCCGGTGGGCGGCGCGGCGTGGAGCGTGGACAAGGACTTCGACGTACGCAGCCACGTCAGACACCTGGAACTGCCCCCGGGGGACTTCGCCGAGGAGACCACGCGGCTCGCCGGTGAACTGATGGAACGGCCGCTGGAGCGCGGCATCCCGCCGTGGGAGATGTACGTCCTGACGGGCGGAACCGCACCGGCCGGGCGCCCCTTCGCCGTCCTCGTCAAGCTGCACCACGCGCTCGCGGACGGCATGCGCGCCGTGGCCATCGGCGCCGGGATCTTCGACCAGATCGCCGACGCGCGCGCCGCCGGCACCCGCCGCGCCCGCCCCGCGCCGCCGCGCTCCTGGCTGCCCGGCCCCTGGCAGGTGGCCGACCGGGCGAGGGACCGGATCGGCGACCTGGGCAAGGCGCTCGGGATCGGCGCCTCCGTCGTCCGCGCCAGCCGGCTCGACCTGCGCACCCCGACCGCCCTTGTGGCGGGCTCCAGCGGCACCCGGCGGCTCGCCACCGCGGTGCTCGCGCTGGAGGACGTACGACGGGTACGCAAGGAGCACGGCGGCACGGTCAACGACGTTCTGCTCGCCACCGTCGCGGGCGCGCTGCGGCGCTGGATGCTGGAGCGCGGCGAACGACTGCCGGACTCCGACCGGCGCACCGATCCGCGCGCCCTGGTGCCGGTCTCGGGGCGGCGGCCGAGCCGGGCCCGGTACGGCGCGGGCGCGGGCGGCAGCTCCGGTTCGGGCAACATGTTCTCCGCGTACCTCCTCGGCCTGCCGGTCTCCGAGCCCGACCCGCTGCGCCGGCTCACCGCGGTACGCGAGGCCATGGACCGCAACAAGAAGGACGGCCCCTCGCGGGGCGCCGGAGCGGTGGCCGTACTCGCCGGACAGCTCCACCCACTCGCCCACCGCCTGGGCGCGCCGCTCGCGGGCAACGCCGCCCGGATCCTCTTCGACGTCCTGGTGACGAGCGTGCCCCTGCCCCGCGCGACGCTCTCGTTCGGCGGCTGCCCGCTGCGCGCGATCTACCCCATGGCCCCCCTGGCACGCGGCCAGTCCCTGTCGGTGGGCCTGACGACCTACGGCGGCCAGGTCCACGTGGGCCTCGTCGCCGACGGCAAGGCGGTGCCGGACCTCGACGGCCTGGCCCAGAACATGACGGAGGAACTGACCACCCTGCTCCACACGCTCCCGCCGGAACCGGCACCCTCCCCGCGACCGCCGGTCGCCCACCAAGCGGCGCAGCCCGAGCCGACTCGCGCGGCCGGTCCGACGCCGACGCCCGAGCCTGCGGCCCCTGGCGGGCGCCCCGCCGAGCCCGTGGCCCCCACGGCGCCGGCGCCGACGTCCGAGCCTGCGGCCCCGACCGTGCCTGCGGTTCCTGCCGAGTCAGTGACCCCTCCCGAGGGGGCCGCCGAGGCGGAGTCGGCTTCCAGATCGGCAGGCCCTACGGCGCCTCCGGCTGCGGCCGAGCGCACGGCCGTGCCGGCATCGGCTATCGGCCGGGCGGCTCCCGCCGAGCGGGTTCGTGCCGTCGATTCCGCGGCCCCTGCCGGGCCGACGCCGGCTTCTGGACCTGCGGTCCCTACCGCGCCCGTGACCGCCGGCCGGGCGGCGCGGGCCGAGTCGGCTCGTGCCGCCGATCCCGTGGCCCCCACGGCGCCGGCGCCGACGTCCGAGCCTGCGGCCCCTACCGCGCCTGCGGCCTCGGCCGAGCGCACGTCCGAGCCGGCATCGGCTGCCGGCCAGGCGGTGGCTCCCGCCGAGCCCGCGGCCCCCGCCGCACGCGCGTCCGCCCCCGGCCAGGCGGCTTCCGTCGCGCCCGAGACGCCCGCCGCGTCCGCGACCCCGGCGCCCGTGCAGCTTGCTCTGATTGCCGAGCCCGTCGGCCGCGCCGCCGAGTCCGCTGTGGTTGAGCTGGTCCGATAGGTCGGACAATTCCGCCCACCGAGTCCCGGTCCGGTGGGTCCTCGGGCGTCGGGTCGGGCGAACTCAAGCAGGGCTGTCCGCTGGGGACTTCGGTGCTCCGAAAGTGTTGACGCCGCCCAGTCATCCGATGAATATTCTGGGTGTCAACTTCGGGAGGCACAGCGCAATGCGGCAGAACACCCTCGGACGCGGCGAGGTCGGCGTGTCCGAGCTCTCCTTCGGATCGGCCGGGATCGGCAATCTCTACACCCCCGTCGAACCCGAGCGGGCCGCCGCGGCGGTCGAGGCCGCCTGGGACGCGGGCATTCGCTACTTCGACACCGCGCCGCACTACGGCATCGGCCTCGCCGAGCGCCGGCTCGGTGAGGCCCTGCGCTCCCGGCCCCGCGCCGAGTACACCCTGTCGACCAAGGTGGGCCGGCTGCTGGAGCCCCTGCCGTTCGCGGACGGCGACGACCTGGCCAACGGCTTCGCCGTACGCGCCACGCACCGACGCGTCTGGGACTTCAGCGCCGACGGCGTACGGCGCAGCATCGACGACAGCCTGGAGCGCCTCGGTACCGACCGTATCGACACGGTCTATCTGCACGACCCGGACGAGCATGTCGCCGAGGCCTTCGGCCAGGCGTACCCCGCGCTGGAGCGGCTGCGCGCCGAGGGGGTCGTCGGTGCGATCGGCGCCGGGATGAACCAGACCGCCGTGCTCACCCGCTTCCTCCGGGACACGGACGTCGACGTCGTCCTGTGCGCCGGGCGGTACACGCTTCTCGACCAGTCCGCCCTCGTGGACCTGCTGCCCGAGGCCGCCGCGCGCGGCCGGAGCGTGGTCGTCGGCGGTGTGTTCAACTCCGGGCTGCTCGCCGACCCGCGCCCCGGCGCGACGTACGACTACCGTGCCGCGCCGCCCGCGCTGCTGGAGCGCGCCCTGCGTATCAAGGCCGTCGCCGAGCGGCACGGCGTCCCGCTGCGCGCCGCCGCCATCGCCTATCCGCTGCGGCATCCGGCCGTCGCGAGTGTCCTCGTCGGGACACGGTCCGCGGACGAGGTCCAGGACGCCGCGGACATGTACGCCCGAACCGTCCCGGACGCGCTCTGGGACGACCTGCGCGCCGAGGGGCTGCTGGAGGGCGACGCCCGATGAGCGGAGCGCCGCCCCGGCAGCCGACCCGTTCGGCGCCCGTCGTGGACGCCCACCACCATGTGTGGGACCTGTCCGTACGCGACCAGGACTGGATCACCGGCCCCGCCATGGCACCCATCCGGCGCAACTTCGGTATCGCCGATCTCGCCCCGGAGGCCCACGCGGCCGGTGTCGGGGCGACCGTCCTCGTCCAGACCGTCACGGTCGCGGAGGAGACCCCCGAGTTCCTCGCCCTCGCCGACCGGAACGAGCTGATCGCCGGCGTCGTCGGCTGGACCGACCTGACCGCCCCCGATGTCGCCGACACCCTCGCCGCGCTGCGCGAACTGCCCGGCGGCGACAAGCTCGTGGGCATCCGGCACCAGGTCCAGGGCGAGCCCGACCCGCAGTGGCTGCTGCGTCCCGAGGTCCAGTACGGGCTCGCCGCCGTGGCCGCCGCCGGGCTCGCGTACGACCTGATCGTGCTGCCCCACCAGCTCCCGGCCGCGACCGCCGTCGCCGCGCTGCTGCCGCAGCTGACCTTCGTGCTCGACCATCTCGGCAAGCCGCCCGTCGCCTCCGGTGGTCTCGACCCCTGGGCCGGTCACATCCGGGCGCTGGCGGCCAGGCCGAACGTCGTCTGCAAGCTCTCCGGCATGGTCACCGAGGCCGAGTGGGACTCCTGGACGGCGGCCACGCTGCGCCCGTACACGGAGACCGTGCTCGACGCGTTCGGCTCGGCCCGTCTGATGTTCGGCTCGGACTGGCCGGTGTGCCGGCTGGCCGCCTCGTACGCCGAGGTCGTCGACGTCACCCGTACGCTCACCGCCGACCTGAGCGACAACGAGCGGCGCGCGGTCTTCGGCGCGACGGCCACGGCGGTGTACGGGCTGTGAACCGCCCCCGGCGCCCGTCGGGCGTTCGGTCCGGCGCTGCGGCACCCTTGAGGCATGCCGGAAGTCCCCGAGGTCGAAGCACTGCGTGAGTTCCTGGACGGCCAACTGGTCGGCAAGGAGATCGTCCGGGTGCTGCCCCTGACGATCAATGTCCTCAAGACGTACGACCCGCCGCTCACCGCCCTGGAGGGCGCCACCGTCAGCGCGATCGAGCGCCATGGCAAGTGGCTCGACATCGTGGCGGGCGACTCCGGGCTGCATCTCGCCATCCATCTGGCCCGCGCGGGCTGGCTGCGCTGGAAGGACGAGTTCCCGGCCGTGCCGCCACGCCCCGGCAAGGGGCCGCTGGCGCTGCGCACCGTCCTGGCCGAGGGCGACGGCTTCGACCTGACGGAGGCGGGCACCACCAAGCGGCTCGCCGTGCATCTCGTACGCGACCCCTTCGAGGTGCCCGCCATCGCGAGTCTCGGCCCCGACCCGCTCGGTGACGGCTTCGACCGGGACGCGCTCGCGGCGCTGCTCGCGGGGGAGCGGCGGCAGCTCAAGGGCGCCCTGCGGGACCAGCGGCTGATCGCGGGCATCGGCAACGCGTACAGCGACGAGATCCTGCACGCCGCGAAGATGTCGCCCTTCAAGCCGGTCCACAATCTCTCCGACGACGAGATCACCGTCTTGTACGACGCGATGCGTACGACGCTGACCTCGGCGATCGAGCGTTCGCGCGGCGTCGCGGCGGGGCGGCTGAAGGCCGAGAAGAAGAGCGGGCTGCGGGTGCACGGACGGGCCGGCGAGACATGCCCGGTGTGCGGCGACACGATCAGGTCGGTCTCTTTCGCGGACTCCTCGCTCCAGTACTGCCCGACGTGTCAGACGGGCGGCAAACCGCTCGCCGACCGCAGGACGTCCCGCTTCCTCAAGTAGGCGGCAACGGGACGACGCCGCCGCCTGAATCGCCCCGCACCCTCACCCCTCACCCGCCCCGTACCGTCATCAGCCGCCGCCCGTCCGCCGTCCGTACCTCGAACCGGTCGATCTCCCGCGGGCGCAGCGCCGCGCCGCCCCATGTGACCGTCGGCCCGCCGCCGGACCAGGTCATGACGGTCTCCTCCGACCCGTCCCGCCCCACGGCGACCAGCACGCACACTCCGGCCGCCGCCGACTTCGACAGTTCCAGCGCGACATCCGTGCCCCAGCCCTTCTCGGCCGCCGTCACGACGGCCGCCGTCCCGGTCCTGCGGTCCGTCGCCGTCCACCGCTCCGCGGTCGGCACCGTCGGGGAGCCGCCGCCCCGCTGGGCGTCGACGATCGCGAAGGGGCCGCCGACCGCGATCACCACCGCCGCCGCGACCAGGGCGAGACGCCGTCTGCGGCTCACTCTTCGCCGGGCGGCGGTCCCTTCGAGCATCCGGTGCAGCAGCTCCGGCCCGGCCGACACGAAGGGCGCCACCCGCGTGGGGGTCCGCCGGGTGTACTCGTCGAGCTGACCGCGCACCCCGTCGAAATCGCTCAACAGCAGTGCGCAGTGCGGGCAGTCCATGAGATGGTCCTCGAAGCGGAACGCCTCGGCCGTGTCGAGCACGCCGAGTGCGTAGGCGCCGACGTCACGATGGATCTCCGGTGTCCGCATGCCTCCTGATACGGAGCGCGACGGCGAATCACTCAACCCGCTTCCTTCTCCCGCTCCGGTACGCGCGGCTTTCTCCTCGTCCGAGCCGGACCCAGCACGCTCCCGAGCCCTTAAACTTCCGGGTCATGCTGCGTGTACTGGCCGTGGACGACGAAGCGCCCGCCCTCGAAGAGCTGCTGTACCTCCTGCGTGCCGACCCGCGGATCCGTAGCGCCGAGGGCGCCACGAGCGCGACCGAGGCGCTGCGCCGGATCGGGGCGGCCCTCGACGCCGGTCCCGACGACCCGGCCGCCGTCGACGTCGTCTTCCTCGACATCCATATGGCGGGGCTGACGGGGCTCGACGTCGCCAAGCTGCTGGCCGGTTTCGCCGAACCGCCGCTGATCGTCTTCGTCACCGCCCACGAGGGCTTCGCCGTGCAGGCGTTCGACCTCAAGGCCGTCGACTACGTGCTCAAGCCCGTCCGCAGGGAGCGGCTGGCCGAGGCCGTGCGCCGCGTCGCCGAACTGGTGGGGGAGCGCGGCCCCGTCGTGGACACCTCCACCGACCAGATCCCCGTCGAACTCGGCGGCGTGACCCGCTTCGTCCCCGTCGCCGACATCGTCTACGCCGAGGCCCAGGGCGACTACGCCAGACTGCACACCGACACCGGCAGCCATCTGGTGCGTATTCCGCTCACCACCCTGGAGGAGCGCTGGCGCTCCCGGGGTTTCGTACGGATCCACCGCCGCCATCTCGTCGCCGTCGCCCGGATCGACGAACTACGTCTCGACGCGGGCGCCATGAGCGTGCGCGTCGGCGACGCCGAACTGGCCGTCAGCAGACGGCACGCCAGGGCCGTACGCGATCTGCTGATGCGGCTGCCCGGCCGCTGACCAGGCTGTTCACCGGAGCGGGGGCGGTGTGCGGGGGCTTCCCACCGCCTTGACGGTCTGCCTACACTCCGGCCCTGGCACCGCGACCACGCACGACGCACCACGCACCACGCATGAGGCATGAAGGGGGAGGAGAGGCCATGACCGCCGACGCCACCCCCAAGCGCGAGGTCGTCACCGGCGAACCCCGCCGCGTACGCCCCCTGCCCCGCTATCGCGCCCAGTCCGAGATCGATGAGCAGACCGCGCTCGGCGACGCCTACGTCCGCTCGCTCATGCGCGGCCAACTCCGCGCCGGACTCACCGCGTTCGCCCTCCTCGCCGCCGTCGTCGGCACCCTGCCGCTCGCCTTCGCCGCGCTGCGCGACACCACCGTCGTCTGGGTGGTGCTCGGCGTCGGCGCCTATCCGCTGCTGACCCTGCTGGCCTGGTGGTACGTACGGCGCGCGGAGCGCAACGAGCGGGACTTCGCCCGGCTCGTGAAGGGCCGGCCGCTGCCGTGACGCCGCAGTGAGCCAGAGTTACACGGTGACGGCGGTCGCCGTCGTCGTGATCGCCACGATCCTCGTCGGCGGCTTCGGCCTGCGGATATCCCGCACCACCTCCGACTTCTACGTGGCCTCCCGCACCGTGCGGCCCGGCCTCAACGCCGCCGCGATCAGCGGCGAGTACCTCTCCGCCGCCTCCTTCCTCGGCATCGCCGGACTGCTCCTGCTGCACGGCCCCGACATGCTCTGGTACCCGGTCGGCTACACCGCCGGCTATCTGGTGCTGCTGATCTTCGTCGCCGCCCCGCTGCGCCGCTCCGGCGCGTACACCCTCCCCGACTTCGCGGAGGGCCGTCTGGAGTCGCGCCCCGCGCGGCGCGTGGTCAGCGCGCTGGTCGTCGGCGCCGGCTGGCTCTATCTGGTGCCTCAACTCCAGGGCGCGGGACTGACGTTGGAGATCCTGACCGGGGCGCCGAACTGGTTCGGTGCCGTCCTCGTCGCCGTCGTCGTCGTGGTCGCCGTGGCGGCGGGCGGCATGCGCAGCATCACCTTCGTGCAGGCCTTCCAGTACTGGCTCAAACTCACCGCCCTGCTCGTCCCCGCGATCTTCCTGCTGCTCGCCTGGCAGGGCGACGGACGGCCCGCGATCGACTTCGACCCCACCGAGATGTCGAGCCGCGCCGACCATCCGCTGTACGCGACGTACGGACTGATCGTCGCCACCTTCCTCGGCACCATGGGCCTGCCGCACGTCGTGGTCCGCTTCTACACCAGCCCCAACGGCCGGGCGGCCCGCCGGACCACCCTGGGCGTGCTCGTCCTGATCGGCGGCTTCTATCTGCTGCCACCGGTCTACGGCGCCCTCGGGCGGGTGTACGCGCCCGCCCAGGCCCTCGGTACGGACGCCGACGCCGCCGTGCTGCTGCTGCCCGATCTGGTGATCGGGGGCACGGCGGGTGATCTGCTCGGCGCGCTCGTCGCGGGCGGCGCCTTCGCCGCGTTCCTGTCCACCGCGTCCGGACTGACCATGGCCGTCGCCGGGGTGCTCACCCAGGACGTGCTCCCCTCGCGCGGCGTACGGCACTTCCGGCTGGCCACGCTGCTCGCGATCCTCGTACCGCTCGGCGGTTCCCTGCTGGTCAGCGGCATGCCGGTGGCCGACGCCGTCGCGATGGCCTTCGCCGTCTCCGCCTCGTCGTTCTGCCCGCTGCTGGTGCTCGGCATCTGGTGGCGGCGGCTCACCCCGCCCGGCGCCATCGCCGGACTGCTGCTCGGCGGCGGCTCGGCGCTGGTGGCCATCGGGATCACCGTCAGCGGCGCCGTGCGGTCCGGCTGGCCGCACGCGCTGCTCGCCTGGCCCGCCGTCTGGTCGGTGCCCGTCGGATTCCTCGCCATGATCCTGGTGTCGCTGGCCACCCGCTCGCGGATACCGCCCGGGACCAAGGCGGCCATGACCCGTTTCCATCTCCCGGAGGCGCTGACGCCCCGTGCCAGAGGAGGTCCCCGATGAGCGGCGCGGCCCTCGCGGTCCTGCTCGTGCTCGGCGCGCTGCTGTTCGCCGGGGGTTTTCTGCTGGGCCGCCGCGGCGGACACGGACGCCCCGACCGGACCAGCGACGTCGGTACGCCCGTCGAGCACGCCACCTTCGAGACCCTGCACACCGCGTCGCTCGCCGCGCCGCCGCTGCGCGCCGGACTCACCGAGGAGAGCGCGGGCAAGGCCGCCCGCCGGCTCCGCTCGCTGCTCGGCACGGACGCGCTCTGCCTCACCGACCGGGACCGGGTGCTCGCCTGGGACGGCCTCGGCGAGCACCACGGCAAGCATGTGATGGACCATGTGCGGGCCATGCTCGCCAGTGGCCGCGACACGGCGTTCGCGAGCGGGTGCGGCGATCTGGACTGCCCGCTGCGCTGGGGCGTGGCCGTGCCGCTGACCGTCGACCACCGGGTGCTCGGCACGCTCGTCGCGTACGCCCCCCGGGAGTCCGCCGTCCTCGCGCGCGCCGCCGGCGAGGTCGCGCGGTGGGTCTCCGTACAGCTCGAACTCGCCGAACTCGACCGCTCCCGCACCCAGTTGATCGAGGCGGAGATCAGGGCGCTGCGCGCGCAGATCTCGCCGCACTTCATCTTCAACTCACTGGCCGCCATCGCCTCGTTCGTGCGTACGGATCCCGAGCGGGCCCGCGAACTGCTGCTGGAATTCGCCGACTTCACCCGCTACTCGTTCCGCAGGCACGGCGACTTCACCACCCTCGCCGACGAACTGCACTCCATCGACCAGTACTTGGCGCTGGTGCGGGCCCGGTTCGGCGACCGGCTGTCGGTCACCCTCCAGGTCGCGCCCGAGGTACTGCCGGTCGCGATGCCGTTCCTCTGTCTCCAGCCGCTCGTCGAGAACGCCGTCAAGCACGGTCTTGAGGGCAAGATCACGATGAGTCACATCACCATCAGCGCGCTCGACGCCGGTTCGGAGGCGGAGGTGGTGATCGAGGACGACGGGGTGGGGATGGACCCGGAGCGGCTGCGTCAGATCCTGCGCGGGGAGGGCGGGCTGTCCACGGGCATCGGACTGCTCAACGTGGACGAGCGGCTGCGCCAGGTGTACGGGGACGACTACGGGCTCGTCATCGAGACGGGGGTGGGGGCGGGGATGCGGATCACCGTACGGATTCCGAAGTACCGCGCGGGCGTGCACGGCACCTGAGCCCGCACCGGCTCGGAACTCGGATCAGAAGCTGTCAGAACAGGGCGATCGCGAGATGCCCCAGCGGCAGCCCGAGCTGCCACGCCGGGGTCCACACCTGCGGCCCCTCCTCCTCGTTCACCTCGCACCCCTCGGCGTCGCCCGTCGGGGGCTCGCCGCCCGGCGCGCCCACCGCGTCGAGATCCGGGGCCAGCAGTTCGGTCTCCTCCAGCCACCGCCAGGCGTCCAGGGCCAGTTCCAGATCCGGGTCGGGCCGCGCCGTGCCGGACCGTTCCGCCTGGCAGGCGCGGGTCTCCAGCAGGTCGAGCTGGTGACAGACCCATTCACGCCAACCGGTGCCGTACGCGGTCAGCGTCCGCCACTCGGCCATCCGCGCCACACCGCCGGAGCCGCCGACCGGCCCGTCGGACAGGAAGATGGTCAGGGCGAGGGCGTCGCGACCCGCCCGGTACTCAAGTGTGGTGGGCGGCATGAGGTCGCCGGTGCGCAGGAGTTCGTCGGCGACGTACTCCGCGTACATCCATGCCATGGGGACGAGCAGGCCGCCACCACCGCCTTCGTCATGACGTTCCGGACACATTGTTTTCCGCCTTCCTTTCTCTCCGGGGACGCTGCTTCACCGAGCATTGAACCGGCGGCCGGTGCCCAGCGTGGCCAGAAGAGCAGGATCCGACAGCGGACCGGAGGCGATTGTGACGGGTGAGGCGGGCGGTGACCGACATGTGCGGTCGCAGCTCGGTGCGTACGCTCTGGGAGCTCTCACGCCCGAGGAGGACCGGCTGATCGCCGGGCACCTGGAGGGCTGCGCGAACTGCGCCGCCGCCTATGCGGAGGTGGCCGATGGCGCGGCGCTCCTCGCGCTCGTCGACGAGGAGGACCTGTGATAGCCGGGCAGGGAGCGGCCGAGGGCCCGCAGCGCGTAATAGGAGCGGGACTTGACGGTGCCGGCCGGGATACCGAGCACCTGCGCGGCCTCGACCACGCTCAGCCCCTTGAAGTAGATCTGCGCGAGTACGGCGCGGTGTTCGGGGCTCAGCGACTTCACCGCCGCGCGCACGTCGAGCGCGGCGACGGAGCGTTCCGTCGGGTCGCCGGGCTCCGGGGTCGCTTCGAGTACGCCGTCGCTGACCTCGCTGGGGCGGGCGAGACGTGAGCGGCGGGCGTCGATCGCCAGCCGGCGGCCCACCGTGAAGAGCCAGGGGCGCATGGACTCGTAGGGGCCTTCGAACGCCTCGGGGTGCTGCCAGGCACGCACGAGCGTCTCCTGGACCAGGTCCTCGGCGCGCTGCCGGTCGCCGTAGGTGAGACCGAGCAGGAAGTGCAGGAGTGCCGGGCCGTGGTCGCGCTGCAACTCCGTCAGCGCCCGCTCGTCGGTCGTCGCCGTGGCCGTGGCGGTGGTCATCGTGAACGTCCCTTCTCGCGGAGGTCGCCGGCGTCGGCGCCGCTGCCGTTGGCGTATCGGAACGCATCCGGTGCGTCCGGGGACAGACGGCTCACAAGGGTCTGCGACGAGCGGTCGCTCCGCGCGGCGAGTGGTGCGGTGAACGGTCGGCCGGTCCCTTTCGTCCATTTCAGGTACTTGGCCGCGTTCGGAGCATTAGTCACACTAATATGAAGAATGTATGCGTTGACCGTTTGGTCGCCTTCCTCGTCCCTGAAGGAGCCTGACCGATGACGACGCGCATGCGACACGGAGCGGTGGCCGCGGCGGCCCTGCTGCTCGGCACGGCGGCGGGGTGCGCCGGACCGGGCACGGCCGCCCCGTCCCTCGACCGGCCCGCCGGCAGCGCCGCCGGAACCGGCCCTTCGGCCGCCGGCGGCGCCACGCCGCAGCGCGGGTTCACCCTCGTCGCCTCCGGAGACGTCCTGCCGCACGACTCCGTCATCAGCCGCGCCAACGTCGACGCCGGCGGCGCGGGCCACGACTTCGTACCGATGCTCTCCGGGGTGAAGCCCGTCGTCTCGGCCGCCGATGTGGCGATCTGTCACATGGAGACGGTGTACGGCCCCGACGGCGGGCCCTTCACCGGCTACCCGTCGTTCTCGTCACCGCCCCAGATCGCCGGCGCCCTCAAGGCGACCGGCTACGACTCCTGCTCCACCGCGTCGAACCACACCCTCGACGCCGGGGCCGACGGCATCAGCCGCACGCTCGGCGCCCTCGACAGGGCGGGCGTCAAGCACGCCGGCTCGGCGCGCTCGGCCGAGGAGGACACCCGCCCCGCGCTGCTCGACGCCGGCGGCGCGAAGGTGGCCCAACTGGCGTACACCTACGACACCAACGGCAAACCGCTGCCCGACGGACAGCCCTGGGCCGTCGACCTCATCGACGAGGAGAAGATCCTCGCCGACTCACGGGCCGCCCGTGCGGCGGGCGCCGATGTCGTCGTCGTGAGCATGCACTGGGGTACGGAGTGGGAGACGGCGCCCGACGAAGCGCAACTGCGCCTCGGCGAACGGCTCACCGCGTCCACCACCGACGGCCGCCCCGACATCGACCTGATCATCGGCACCCACGTCCACGCCCCGCAGGCGTACGAGAAGGTCAACGGCACCTGGATCATCTACGGCATGGGCGACCAGATCGCCGGAGAGATGATCAACAACGCCGGACAGGCCGACCCGCGCGGCACCCAGGGCACGATCGGCCGGTTCACCTTCGCGCCGCCCGCCGCCGAGGGCGGGCGCTGGCCCGTCACGAAGGCGGAGTTCATCCCGCAGACCATGGACAACAGTGTCGGACGAGTGATCAATCTGTCGCAGGCGCTGGAGGACGACCCGTCGAGGGACGACTACCGGGCCACCCGGTCCGCGATCGAGGCCGCGGTCCTCGGCCGCGGCGCCGCCAAGGACGGCCTCACGATGGGCCGTTGAGCCCCCTGGCCGGTGACGGGAGTGCTACGGGACGACCGTCACCGGCCAGCGGCCCGCCTTGACCAGCCGTACCGCCACGGAACCGATGAACCGGTGCCCCGCCGACTCCGACGCGCCCACCACCACGGCGTCCGCCTTGAGGTCGTCGGCGGCCGTGACCAGCCCGTTGTACGGATCGCCGCGCAGGGTGTGGAACTCCCAGCGGATGTCCCAGATGCCGCGGACCTGCTCCGCGCTGGTACGGATCTGCTCCGCGAGATCCTCGGCGATCTCCCCGGTCGTGTCGGCGACCGGGGCGCCGAGCGCGGCCCCCGACGACATCAGTGGCTGGACATAGACGATGGCGAGCAGGGCGTTCTGCCGCCGGGCGAGACCACCGGCGTACGCCGCCGCGCGGAGGGACGACTCGGAGCCGTCCACACCGGCGACGATCACCTTGGGGCCGTCGGTTCCGCGTTCGAAGGGGGAGGGCTGCTGATCCGTCACGGCAGCGAGGCTATCGGCTTCCGGGAGGCTCCCTTCCAGGGGTCCGCCCGACAGCGGTTTCGAACGGTTCCGGCCAGGCGCGAATTGTCGGACTGAGCCCGGGGCGCGACGTATGGGCGTCGGTGTGGAGGGCGACCTCACCGGGCCGGGGGACGCCGGCCGGGGCCGGGCGGACGGGTCGCTGCCACGGAAGCTCATCGGCTCATCCCATCGGGTGCTTTCCCCGCCGTCGGCGGTGTCGGTGAGGGACAGGACGCACCGGCCGTGCGAGCCATTGGCCATGGAAGCCTTCAAAAAGGACCAGATGATTCCGGGGCGCCGGGCCGTGCTGCGTATCGCCGCGGTCCTCGGAGCCGTCGGGCTGACCCGGCTGCTGACCGCGGGCGACGCCCAGACCCCGGGCCGCCCGGCGGGCGGGCGTCCGCAGGCGGGTGCCCCGGCGGGTGGTGCCCCTGCGGCCTTGCCGCACCGGCCGTCGGCCTACAGGCTGAGCCCCATGACGGAGTTTCAGCCGCCGGACCGACGGCCCGCCAGGCTTCCCGTACGTGAGGAGCCCTTCCTGGAGATGCCCGACCTGGGCCACTCGATGGTGCTCACCTTCGACGACGGGCCCGACCCGCACTACACCCCCGGCATCCTGGAGACGCTGCGCGCCCACGACGTACGGGCGATGTTCTTCGTCTGCGGCGAGATGGCCACGGGCCGGCGGGACCTGCTGCGCGAGATGGCCGACGACGGGCACATCGTGGGCAACCACACCTGGTCGCACCCGGAGTTGCCGAAGCTGGGGCCGGCCCGGATCCGTGAGGAGATGGAACGCACCAGCGAGGTGATCGAGCGGACGCTGGGGCGTCCGCCGATCTGGTTCCGCGCCCCGTACGGCTCCTGGAACCGGCACACCTTCGAGATCGGCGCCGACCTCGGTATGGAGCCGCTCGCCTGGACCGTCGACACCCTCGACTGGAAGTCACCGGGCACCGGGCGGATCGTCCGCACGGTGCTCGACGGGGCGGCCCCGGGGGTCGTGGTGCTGTCGCACGACGCGGGCGGCGACCGGTCCCAGAGCGTCGCCGCGCTCCGGGACTATCTGCCCCGGCTGCTGGAGGAGGGGTACGGCATCACCGTACCGAGACCCTGACGGCGGCCGTGGGTGGGACGCGACGAGCGCCGTCCCACCCCGCCCCGCGGGGCTCCGTACGGGGATCGGCGCCCGCTCAGCGGGTCTCGACCAGCCGGGCGAAGACCACGACGTTGCCGTCGTAGCCGCCCGCCTTCGAGTAGCCGCCGCCACAGGTGATCACACGCAGTTCGGAGTGGCCGGTGTCGCCGTACACCCGCGCGCCGGGGAAGTCGTTCTTGGAGAAGACCTCGACGCCGTAGATCTCGAACACCGCCACCCGCTCGTCGAAACGGGTCACCTCGATGTGCTCGCCCTTGCTCAGCGAGCCGAGGCCGTAGAAGACCGCGGGGCCCGCCTGGTTGTCGACATGGCCCACGACGACGGCGGTGCCGCGCTGGCCGGGGGCGACGCCGTTCTGGTACCAGCCCGCCATGTTGGCGTCCTGGGGAGGCGGAGCGGCGATCCAGCCCTCCGGGTCGAGCCCCACGTCCATCACCGGCGCGTCGACCTTGATCGCCGGGATCGTCACACGGGACATGGGGGCGTACGGCAGCGGCTTCACGATGGGGACGTTCTCCGGCTCGGTCACCGCTTCCTGCCGGGTGTCCAGCGCCGCCGCCGAGGCCGGCTGGGGTGGTCCGAGGGAGACGTCGGCCCCGTTCCGCATCAGTGCGAGACCAGAGAGCATGACAAGAGCCAGAACGCCCCAGGGCGAGCGTCTCCTCGACTCCGAGCCGCCGTGGTCCAGGCCCATGGTTCTCCCTTCGTGGGCGCCTGGTACGCACGCTAAGCGCGGTCGTCCGGGTCGGCGAGAACTGGAGGGCGAATGGGTGGTGCGGCCGTCCGCGCCACGCCAACTGCCCCATTCGAGTAGTCGTCATATAAAACCTCTGACAGTCCGTGACCTGCGGGTCCGTCAGATCCGGGCGCGTTCTGTCGGCGTGTCGCCTCACCGGGGTGGACCAGTGCCGAAATGCGTCGAATGCACTGGCCGGTGATGGTTCGTCATGGAGGGCGTACTCGTCGAATTTCCCGGAGCACCGCTTTGGGGCGTCTTCCGCTGGAGGCTCAACGATGCGTGCTTCACGCGCTCTCATGGTGACTGCCGCGGCCTGCGCCGCCGTGGCGCTCTCCGCCCCGCTGGCCGGGGCCACCAACGGTCCGACCAACATCACCGTCAACCCGTTCGCCGTGCACCAGGGCGGCACGCTGCACATCAAGGTCGAGGGCTGTGGCCACGGCGGTCACGTCACGTCCAACGCCTTCCCCAAGGCGCAGCTGTCGGTGAACTCCTCGGGTCACTCGGAGGCCAGGGCCCGTATCCACAACCACGCCACGCCGGGCGACTACAACCTGTCCGTCAAGTGCAACGACAACAGCCGCATCGCGACCCACCGCTTCCGCGTGCTGGCCGGCCAGGGCGCGGAGGGTGGCCTCGGTGGCTCCATCGGCCCCAGCTCGACCGAGATGGCGGTCGGCGGCGGTCTGGTCGCCACGGCCGCGGTCGGCGGCACGTTCTTCATCGCCCGCCGCCGTCGGATGAGCGACTCGCTCGTCTGACCCGCGGGACCTCCTCCTTACGGAGAACGCCCGTCGCCCCAAGTCCCGAACAGGACTTGGGGCGACGGGCGTTGAGACGTACGGCGCGGCGGGCGGTGATCGCCGGTCAGTGCTGGCGGTTCGCCGAGCGACGGCGTACGACCAGTACGGTGCCGAGGGCCGCCGCGGCCACCAGGCCGGTGCCGACCGCGAGCTCCGTGCTGTTCATGCCGATGAAGCTGCCGCCGAGGCCGCCCTTGACACCGCCGGGAGGCGCGATGGCCGTGGAGCTGGAGGTCGGTGTACGCGTGGCGGACGGGCTCGCCGTGCGGGTCGGGGTGGGGGTCGACGTCCGCGTGGGCGTCGGGGCGGGGGTGCCGCCGGCGATGGTGAGGTCGGTGGTGCCCTCCTGGCCGTTGCAGGTGAAGGTCACCTCGTACATCGCGCCGGGCTTGGCGTCCCAGAAGATGGAGGCACGCGCCGATCCCCCGGAGGGGATGACGGTGTCGTCGAACACCCCGGACTCGGCGGTGGCGGTGCTGCTGCAACCGGTGACCGTGAGGGTCACCTGGCCGCCGGCCGCGATCACCGAGGGGGTGACGGCGAAACCGAACGGTGTGACAGGGGCCGCCGCCGTGGCCATGGCCACGGCAGGCGTAGTCAGTGCGAGTGCGACCGCTCCCAGCAGAGCGGCGGACGCGGCACGTATCGCGCGCATGGACAATCCTCCGGGTCTCCGAGGGGCAGTGCGGAACTGATTTCCGCAGATGGCGGGAAATGCACCTCGATACCCGGCACGCTAGGAGCGCCTTACCACAGCCGCGATCCCAGTCGGGCGAACGGGTTGTCATGTCACCCGACTGGCCCGCCCGTGTTCCCGGTCGCCGGGCGGGGCGGGGGGGGGGGGGGGGCGGGGGGCCGGGGGGGGGGTGAAAACCAAAACGGGGGGGTTTCGGGTTTGGTGGGGCCGGATTGGAAAGGGGGGGGCCGGGGCCGGCGGAGCCCGCCCGAG
>NZ_JBIAHA010000015.1:0-243116 GCF_042870175.1 Streptomyces sp. NPDC006643
GCCCCCCCACCCCCCCCCCCGGGCCCCGGCTCCCCCGCCCCAAAAACACCCAATGTGGCGTTTACCGGCCGGGGGGGGGGGGCGGCGGGGGCCCCCCCCCCCCCGGCGGCGCGCCCCGACCCACTCGTTTCAGGGAAGGGGCAGTGTGACCAGGCATTGGCACGCGTTCGGTTGGGTCGGACACGAACGACCGCCGGACAACATCAGGGTAGACCCGAACAACGCGGCGCCTCCGCTCGAAGTTGCACACTGGCTGAGGAAGCCCGCTCGGCTCATGGCGGACACATTCCAGAACGACCCCGCCGGTATTGGCGCTGCCTCACTGTGGATGCGGAAGGGCGGCGAGGAGCAGCCGTACGCGTCGGAAGAGTCGTTCCCGCTCGATGCGCGGATGGCCTATGTAGACGACGACCTGAGTCGCGGTGCTGACACGGTGTGGGGCTACTACTCGAAACAGGGGCGGTACGTATCCCGCGCACTGGTGGCCTGCCCGCGTGCTGGTGCCACCTGCCCGCACGGAGGTTGAGAAACAGACAGAGTGCCCCCTGTACGGCCACGCTCGGCCGTACAGGGGGCACTCTGTCGTTTACCGTCGGGTGGCCTGCCAGAGAGTGAGAGCGAGGCCGACCAGGCCGACCAGGGCGACCAGGGAGGGGAGCGGCCAGCGGCTCTTTTCAAGGGCGTCGAGGCGCTGCTCGTGGTCTTTCAGTTTCTCGTCCGTTTGCTCACCGCGCTGATTGAGCAGCGCAAGCGATCCGTTGACCGTGGCGAAGCCTTCGGCCATCGTGCCGCGCAACTCGGCGAGAGCGACTGCCACGCCTTCCCCGGCGTTGTTCGGCTCGCTCATTTACTCGGCGCGTCGTCGCGGAGGCCGAGGCCGAGGCGGTCGAGCAGCTGCTCGACGGCGGGCAGGGCCATGACGCGCGCGAGGCCGCCGGCGGTGGCGAGGCCGGCGGCGACCCACGGCAGGGACTCGGGTGCGCCGGACGCGTCGACGATTGCGGGGAGGGCGACGGCGAAACCGACGGCGCCTTGAAGGACGGTCCGTACGGTGCGCTTGGTGGTGGGCTGCATGGATGGTGCTCCTGTTCGGTGTGAGCCCGCCCAGTGGCGCGGTGGCCGGCGGGGCGGGCAGGAAGGGGGGCGCGGTCACGCGATGACGGTGAAGCCGCGCTTTCGGCCGAGGGCGGCGAGGGAGTCGCGGCCGGGGATGCCGTCGGCGGCGGCGCCGCTGTATCCGCATCGCTGCTGCCAGCGGCGGTACGCGGCGACTGTGGTCGAGCCGAAATGGCCGTCGACGTACTTCCGGTCGAGCAGTCCCTCGGCGGCGAGGGCGTCCTCGACGATGCGCGCGCCCGCGTATGACACGGGGGTGCCGGTCTTGGCGGGGTCGCGGCGGGCCGCGGCGATCAACAACGAGAGGTCGACGACCTTCGGGCCCGGCTTGGGCGGCGTCTTGCCGGGCAGGGTGCCGAGCAGCTTTCGGAGGGTGGTTTCCCCCGGCACGCCGTCGGCGTCCGTTCCGCTGTACCCCAACGACCTCTGGTAGTCGCGGTAGTTGAGCGTGTCGGCGTCCGACCACGTCGGGCCGGGGCCCTCGGCGTAGTGGTCGCCGTGCCCCTTGGCGACCAGCGCGCGGCCCACCTTCGTGACGTGGTCGCCCTCGGCGCCGTACCCGTACGCAAGCCCGTTGATCGTCACCCGGTAGCGGGCGACGGCCGGCTCGTCCGGCGTGGTGTCGCCAGCGAGCTGCTTCGCGCGGGCGACGACCTCGGCCAGCTGCGCGACGATCCGGGAGCCGGGGCACGACGTGTGTCCGCCCCACGCGCTACCGCCGAGACCGTGGTACGCGAGGCCGCGGTCGCCGGTCGAGGTGGCGACCTTGAGCGGCACGTCGTAGGTCTTGTGGGCCCACGCCAGTACCTCGGCGTTGCGGTCGAGCTGGTCGTCGGTGAGGGTGTCGCCGCCCTGTCCCTCGTTCTCGACGGACAGCCACGCGGTGTTGCCCGCGGCCTGCGCCCATGCGCGGTCGCTCGTGTCGACCCACTGCCACAGTGCGCCGCCCTTGCCGGTACCGAAGTGGCTCGACGCCTGGGCCTTCGGGTTGCGGAACCACGCATCGGTTCCGCTGAGGGTGCCGGCCATGATGTGCACGACGACGCCGCGGACCTCGGCCTGTCCGCCGTCGGTGTGGTTGATCGGGATGGGGCGCCACTGGGCGCCGGGCATACGTGCCACGGGAAAGGCTCCAGACATGAAGAAACGCCCGGCGCGGTGCGCGCGGGCGTACGGGTGGTGTGGGGTGATCAGGCGGCGAGAGCCATGATCGGGATGTCGTGGTCGGCGAGCGCGGTCGCGGCCGAGGGGTTCACGGTGGTGGGGAGCGTGCTCTGTCCCGCGATGTACCAGGCACGCGGGAACGGGCTGCCGGGCATGAAGAAGTTCGCGGCGGCGACCGGGGCCTCGTTCTGCACGTGGTAGAACGCGAAGTCGGAGGCGGCGCCCACGGTCATGAGCCACGCCACCCAGTACCGGCCCGGTGTGAGGGCGGTTGAAGTGATCGCCAGCGGAACGGCGCCGATGTGGTTGGACGCCATGGCGGGCAGTGCTCCGGCTTCCTGTCCGGCCATGGTGAGCGCGACCGCGCTCGACGCGACGACGCGCGTCCCGTTCTCGCGGTAGATACCGGCCATGAACCGATCCGCCGGGACGCCCCCGTACCCGCGGGCGAACATCACTGCTCGGCTCACGGTGGTGGGCTCCGTGATGTTGATGCCGGTCAAGTAGAGGCGCTGCAAGGTCAGATACTTCGCCACAGGGTTGGCCACGCCGAACGGGTCGCACGACCATGCGGCGAACCCCAACGCGTGCGGTGTCCAGACGTTGCGGGGCGAGGCTGCCGGGGCCTGGGCGGCGGGCAGCCGCGCCGCGGCGTCGAGCTGGGCTACGCCGGACGCGACACCGACCGCGGTTGTCGCGACGGCGCCGACCTGGGCGGCGGTGTGCGTGTGCCCGGCAGTCGCCGCGCCCACGTTGGCGGCGGTGAGCGTGACGTTGCCGTTCACATCCGGGCTGATGCTGTTGACCGTGGCGACGGCGCCCCCGCCGGTCCCCTCGGGCAGCTGCTCGGCCGGAACCTTCCCGGACGCGTCGAGCTGGGCGACGCCGAGCGGGGCGCCCGGCGCGGTGTCCGGCACGGCGCCCACGGTGGCGGCGTCGAGCACGACGTCGGCCTCGCTGATGCCGTTGACGGACTGGACGACGCCCGGCGCCCCGGCGGGGCCCTGGTCGCCAGTGGCGCCCGTGGGGCCGACCAGAGAGGCGAGCCACTGCTCAACGGTGCCCACGAATCCAGCCTCGACGGCGACCTCGTACGCGCTCTCACCTTCGAGGCCCTGCTCGCCCTGTAGACCCTCCTCACCCTGCACACCTTGCGGGCCGACCAGAGAGGCGAGCCACTGCTCGACAGTGCCGGCGAAACCCTGCTCGACGGCGACCTCGTACGCGGAGTCGCCCCGTACGGCGACGTACGTCGGGGTCGTCGGGTCGGTCGGGGCGATGTCGGCGAGGTCGACCTCGGGCGACTCGGCCGGTAGCAACACCTGATAGACGCGGTTGATCGGCACGCCGGTGAGTTGTTCGGCGACCTGGTACGACCAGTTGCTCGGGTTCATGCCGGGGGCGTCGGTCGCCGGTAGCGTCACCTGGAACGCGCCCGTAGCGTCGAGCGAGGCGACAACGGGCCCGCCGAGGATCACGTCGTATGCGCCGAACGTGATCAAGCTGGGCGCTCGGAACGAGACTTGTCCGGACAGGGGCCGGCCGTCGGGGAACAGGAAACGGCCGCTGACGACCACGGTGGGTATGCCTTCGGGAAGCACGTCACACATCCTCGGTGGGCGGAGTCGAGGCGGGGGCCGCGCCCGCGGCGTTCGCCATGGGGGTGGTCGGCACGTCGGGTGCCTCGGCCTCGGTGAAGGTGTTCCGGGTGTAGGCGCTGTAGAGGCGCGTTTCGCAGTTCTGGCCGGCCGACTTGGCGCGGTGCTCGATCCGGAGTCCGAAGGACGACAGGAAGCTCAGACCGTCGAGCGGGTGCGTGATCTGCCGCGCGGTCCAGCCGGTTGCCGGGCAGTCGTACTCGGCGAGTTCGGTCTCGGTGCCGTCGTGGGTGAGGACTATTCGCACTTGCGCGCCGCCGGCGTTGGCGTACGTCATCAGGGACAGGTAGAGAACAGCGTTGTGTGCCGGTGTGGTGCCGACCCACGCCGGTTCGTACGACGTGCCGGTGTAGAACTGCCGCTCGGTGGGGTGCAGTTGAACGGGAATCCACGGCCGGCCGAGGAATTCGTCGGAGTAGTAGTCATCCATGACAACGGCGTTTCCGTTGCGGTCCCACATGCGGACCATCTGTGAGGGGGCGTCGTCGTCCGGGTATGAGTTGGCACCGATGGCGAGGGCCTGGGCGCCGTTGGCGCGGCTCATGATCGTGTAGTAGTCGCCGGCGGTCCCCGACTGCCCCGTCTGAAAGACCGCGTCGCCGTCGGGGTCCTTCACTATCAGGCGTCCGCCTTCGCCGATCACGACGTCGCCGTTCAACACCTGGTTGAGAGCCGGGCGCATCTGCGCACGGCCTCGCAGCTGTCGGACCTCGCGTTCAAGAGCGGCAATCCGGTCGAGTACATCCTGCGGAACGAACGGCACTTAGGGGGCCTCCAAGTAGAGCTGCGCGGTTTCGGGGCGCCCGCGCTCGGGCGGGCTGACGCTGATTCCGACCACCCGGTATCGGGCATCGAGCGCGGTCGGGTGCCACAGATCGCGGACACGTAGGCGGATCGTCGAGCCGACCAGGGCGGGCGTGATGGAGCCGCCGAGCAAGACCGTGATTTCCGGGATGGTCACGGGGTCGCGGACGGCGGTCCAGTCGGCGCGAGCGTGCGCGTCGAGGGTGTCCTGTCGCTCTACGGTCGTGTAGTCGCTGCTGCCGTCGAGGCGCGGCCACCCGGCGGCGAGGTCGTCCTCGGCGACCAAGACCGGTGACGTGAGCGGGAACGAGTCGGCGGCCTGGTTGGTGTTGATGCTGGCGCCGCGGGACTGCCAGGCATTCGCCTTCACCGTGGCGTCAACGGGCCACGTGTAGGACAGGACGGGGCCGGGGTGGTCGAGGATGATGTCGGACGCGCCCGTACGGATCGTCGGGTGTCCCAGTTGCAGCCGCTTGATACGGCGGCCGTCGGAGTCGCGGAACGATCCGATGCGCCACTCGAACCCCGCCTCGGCGGCGGCGAGGTCGTCGAGCAGGTCGCCGATCGTGGGCAGGTCGTACCGCAGGAACGTGCGGTCGCGGACGATGCCCGACACGTCGGTGTCGTACGTGATGCCGATGTCGCCGCCGGTCGCGCGCTGCGCGTAGTCGACCAGGCCGCGGGCTATGTCGAACTGGTCGACGGCTTCGGCGGTCTGCGTGTCGTACAGCAGGCGGCGGTAGAGGTAGGACTCCCATCCGCCGGCCTGGATCTGCGCGCCGAGGAAACCGCGGCTGTCCGAGGCGAGTTGCAGCGTCCACAGGACGCCGCCCCACCACAGATCGCGCCCCCGCTCGACCCATACGCCGGTGCGTCCGGGCAAGATCGCCCGGCGGGCCCGCTCCGCGATGTGGCGGTTGGGGATCGGCACGGTGCCGGTGAAACGGCCTGTCTTGCCGATGAAGTCGTCGACGCTGACGCCCTGTACGGGCAGCGCGTCGAGCAGCTGGTCGGTACGGAGGTCACAGAGCAGGACCCGGTACGGGGGCGCGATGTGCACGGGCAACCCCCTGTCACGGCAGCATGAACGTGGCTGAGGTGCGAATGTTGCGGTCGTTGCGGAGCGACCCGTTTCCCGACCATGTCCGCAGGGTGATGGTTCCGGCGGTCGTCAGCCGGGCGGTGCCGCCGCCGACTCCGTCGGAGACGCTGAGTTCTGCGTCAACGGCCGGGCGCCAGCCGCCGGGAAGAGTCCCGATCGTCTCGTCGGTGATGTTGCCGGCGGCGGGTACGTCCAGCGGTGCGCCCTTGTGGACGACCTCGACGAAGAACGAGCACATGCCGGTGTCGAGGTTGCGGCGCGCGGTGAAGGTGTTGAGCGTGTAGGCGGAGGCGATGACGAACCCGGTCGTGGTCGACTCGGTCTGACGCGGTGCGCGGTAGGTCTGCCACTCGCCGGCCGTGGCAGACCAGCGCTCCAGTACGGCGCCGTTGTCGCGGTACTGGCCTTCGTACGCGCCGTCGAATCCAAGTCCCCAGCCGCGCGGGATGATCCCGCCGGCGGCTACGGTGTAGCGGCGCCGGTCGGCGAGGGCGGTACCCCAGTTGATCCCGCCTACGCCTGCGGAGATGCCCGCGGGAACAGACACGTCCCACAAACGCAGAGAGCCCGGAGGCATCTCGGGCGCGGTGGGCGTCGTGGTCGGCTCGCCGACGATGACCTCGATAAGGGCGAGGTTCTGCCCGTCCTGGTCGAACAGGGCGTCCAGCACGCGCACCGCGACGGAGTCGATACGGCCGAACTGGGCGTCGCCGTCGGTGAACGTGAGCGTGAGCGGGGCGTCGTTGGCAATCGGGTAGGCGCCCTGGGCATCGGTGCCCTGTACGTAGGCGCGGCCTGCTCCGATCTGGAGTTGCATGGCGGCGGCGCCGGTCGCGGCGAACGGGTCGCCGCCGGGTAGGACTCCGTCGCGGACCCTGATCGGTGTCTCGTGGACGACCGGCGATACGGGGGCGAGGCGGGTGTCTTCTCGGGTCTGCCCAAGGGGCAGCAGCCATGCGGAACGCACGGTCACAGGGATGTTCTCCTTACCAGTAGGCCGAGCGGTAGCGCACGGTCGCGGTCGCGGCGGGGGCACCGGATGCGGCGCGGAAGTGCAGTTGAGAGGCGCCCTTCGGGAGCGTGAAAGTCAGCTCGGGCACGCTGCGCGTGGTCACGGTGTAGAGGCGCGAGGCGGAGCCGTTGAGGGTGACCGTGCCGGCGGCGGTGTCGACGGCGAGCACGTCCTCGGCGGCGAGCGGCATGTCGTATTCGAGGACGTCGCCCGTATCCACGTTGGTGAGCGAAGGCCGTTCCAACGGGCCGCGGAACTCGATCAGTGGATGGGTCGCGGCGTCGCCGCTGTTGACGACCGACAGCGTGCCGGTGCTTCCTGGCGTGCCGAAGTCGAGCGGCCACGACAGGGCGCCGGACGGGGAGCCGATCAACAGTGACGACGTGCCGATCGGGACGGGTGAGGCGAGGGCGGCGGGGAGGAGTACGACCGGCTGCACCCATGCAGCCCCGGCGGGGGCGGTGCCGGTGAGCGCGCCGTCGCCGGCACCGCCGGTCGAGTCGGCGAGGTAGACGCCGGCGGCGTCCCACCATCGGAGGGTGATCGTTGCCCCTTGGGCAGCGGCGAGCGAGGACGTGAACACGGCCTCGGCGCCGACAGATACGGGAAATCCGTATTCGCTCGCCTCGGCCGACCAGACCAGTTCACCGCCGGGGGTGAGCGGTTGGACGCTCGCCGTGCCGACGCCGTCGCCGGCGATGACCGGGTCGCCGTCGGTCCACCAGCGCCACAGTTCGCCGATACCGCCGGCCTGGTCGTCGTCGAGCACCTGCTCGGGGTCGGTGTGCCACACCAGGCCGCTTTCCGGCGCGGGCAGCGTGGCCGCGACGACCTGCTCGACCAGGGCGTAGCGGCGGGGGTCAGTCGCGACGAATTCCAGCGCGCCGCCGGTAATCGTTCCGAGCCGGTACCCGAGAGTCACGGGGATGGCCCGGCGGGTGGCGCGGGCATACACGAGCAAGGGCCCGCGCTCGTCGAGCCACGCGACGAGAGGTAGTTCGTGCTCGACGGGCACAGTGCCGCGGTTGAGCGTGCCGACAACCGCGCCGATGGTGGCGCGCGGGGCCCGGACGACCATCCCTTGAACGGTGATCGTCCGGGCCTGTGCGAGCAGGCCGCCGGGGAACGCGCCATGCGCGTCCGAGCGGGATACGGTCCCGGAGTCGAGCGCGGGCAGGTCTTCCCATCCGCTGATGTCGCGCCACCGGTAGGCGGTGCCGGCGCCGAGCAGCAGCTCGCCGTACTGCACCTGTCCGGGCCGGGTGATCAGGGAACCGGGAGCCACGGTCACCCCCTCGCCTTGGCCAGCCACGCGAGCGCGCGGGCGTTGTCGTCGGGGGTGCCGTTCTCGGCGGCGTGCCAGTGCTCGACGTGAACCGTCGCGCCGCCCGATGTACCGGCGGCGAAGGGGTTTCCGTACGAGCCCGCAGCGCCCGCGAGGGCGGGCGAGAACGAGGGAACAGCCGGCGGGGAGACGAGATTGCGCATGGTGCGATCGACCGCGCCGGCGCCGCCCTCAATGCCCTTGACGAGACCGGCGGGAATCCACCGACCGACGTCGCGCGCCATGACCTTGGACGGCGAGGCGATGCCCAGAGCCTTCGCGATGGGGCCCGGTACGAGATCCTTCGCCCACCCGGTGAGCGTGGATTTCAACCACGGGCCCATGGACTTGATGCCGTTCCACAGGCCGCGGACGACGTCTTTCCCCTTGCTGACCAGCAGACCGCCGAGAGAGCCGATGGCCGAGGAGATACGGCCGGGCAGACCGCGCATCCACGCGATGGCCTCGCCGCCCTTGGCCGCCACGGTGTCCTTGAAGCTGGACAGAGCCGAGCGGGCGCGTGCGGCGAGCTGCCCGGCGAGCGGAGCAAGCGCGCTGTACGCGCGGCCGGGCAGACCTCGAATCCAGTCGACGGCGGTCGATATGCCCTTGCCGACGAGGTCGCCGATCTTGGTTGCGGCCTCGCCGATCAGCCGGCCGGCGGCGGAGACGGCGCCCTTGGCCAGCTCCCACGCCTTGCCGAAGTCGCCGGACAGCAGTGCCACGATGGCGCCGATGACGGGTACGACCACCTGCTCGATCACGGCGGCGAGGCCGTTCGCGAGGATGCCCGCGAGCTGCCCCACCAAGCCGATCAACGGCTCGATGATCGGCATGAGCGCCAGCAGGACGCCGACCAGCAGCTCGCCGACGGCGGGTAGCAGCGGCGCGAGCGCGACGAGGATTTGCCCGAACGCGGCGCCGATCGTGGCCAGTGCGGGCGAGAGTGCGAGGACCAGCCGGGCCAGGACCGGAAAAACCGTGACTGCCAGTTCGCCGAGCAGTGCGGCGAAAGGGGTGATCAGTCCCGGCAGTTGGGCGAGGATCGGCCGCAGGGCGCCCGCGAGGGCTTCCGCAAGCAGCAGGACGACCGGCGCCGCCTGGGCGATGACGTCGCCGACGGCGGTCAGCAGCGGCGCGATGGCCGGCAGCAGCGACGCGACCAGCTGCCCGACGATCGGCAGGACCGGCGACAGGGCGTCGATCAGGACGCCGAACGCGTCAGCCGCGGCGGCGAGTACGGGGCCGAGCGCGTCGACGATCGGCTGTAGACCCTCGCCGAGTGCCGCGACCAGCCGCGCGAGCGGGGGGCCGAGACGGGCGAGCGCGGGGCCGAGTGCGCCCGCGAGGGACGACACCAGCGGGCCGAGCGCGCCCGCGAGTGCGGACAGGACGGGCCCGCCCGCTTCTGCGAGGGCGCCGATCAGGCCGCCGAGCGCGGGCAGGATCTCCCCGACCGCGCCGAACAGACCGCCGAGACCTTCGGCCGCGCCGCCGGCCCCGGCGGCGATGCCCTCGAAGAACCCGCCGACGCCCTCGCCGACCGCGCCGAGACCGGTCGACAGCGCGTCGACGACCGGGCCCGCAGCCTCAACAGCCGCGACCAGGCCGGGCATTGCGCCCTTGGCGAGGGCGCCGATCCCTGAGACCAGGGGCTCGACCAGCGGGGCGACGCCCTCGAACAGGGCGCCGATCTGCGGGGCGAGATCGTCGAAGATGCCGCCGAGCTGGTCGGCGGCGGCGACGAACGGCTCGACCAGGGGCTCGGCGAGCCCCTGCATCTTGCCCTTGACGTCCTCGGACAGGTCCGAGAACGCGCTCTTTACCTGCTCGTTCTCGGCGAGAACCTTCGCGCCGAGACCGATTACGGCCAGCGGGACGGCGGCGAGCGCGCCCGCCGCGACGACCGCGCCGCCGGCGAGCAGCTTGGTACTGGTCGCCGCGACGCCGAGCAGGGGGCCGATACCGGCGAGTCCGCGCCCGGCTTCCTCGGCGCCCCCGCCGATGCCCTCGCCGAGGGCGCCGCCCATCGCCGCGCCAGCGGCAATGAACCGGCCGTTGAGGTCGCGAAGCCGGCCGTCTGCGTCCCGCTGGAGACCGGCGAGAGCGGCCTCGGTACGGTCGACTCCCTGTTGTGCCCCGGAGTCGTCGAGGTCGATGAAGCCGGTTAGCTCCCCGATGGTGAGGGCCAAGGAGCACCCCCCACCACGCGCGCCGCAAGGGCGCGTTATTCAGTTGTTATTCAGTTGTCGTGCTGGTCACCGCCCCGTGAGACGGGCGATCTCGTCGGGGTCCGACACGACGCGGGGCGTCGAGCGCCACGCGTGAGCGAACCGGGAGTCGGAGGGAAGGCCCGACAACCTGACCAGGAACGCGCGCGTGGACAGGCGCGCGATGTCCTCGGCCGACAGGCCGTACGTGTGGGCGAGGTCGGCCTCGACCTCGCCCCAGTGGGTCAGTACCGCGTGCCAGAACTCCGCGGCCGACCCTTGCCCTTGCCCTTGCCCTTGCCCTTGCTCTTGGGCTTGGTCCGGGCCGGCCGCGGCGCTGCTTTTCCCTTGGCGGCCTCGCGCTCGTCGTACAGCTGCGCGGCGCGCTCCATGCTGATGCTGTGCGGTTCGGCGACGTTGGCCGTCGACCACAGCAGGACGATGCCGAGTTCGCGGTCGTCCATCCCGGCTTCGGTGAAGGCGTCGACCGCTTCCGGGCCGAACAGGGAGCCGATCAGGCGCCGGATGTCCTCGGGCCGGGCGGAGTGCTGCACACGGTGGAGCTGGAGCGTGAACAGCGCGGGCAGGCTGGCCGGGAGGGTGTACGTGTGGCCGAACAGCCGCAACGGCACACCCTTCCGCTTGGGCCGGGCCTGCTCGGCGAAGAACGCGTCAAAGTCGGCGACCTCGACCTCGACCTCGGCCTCGGCCGGCTCGATCGTGGAGTCGGTCACGGCGCCACCACCTCAGCGGTTGTCGGGGCGCCGCAGCGCGTGAACTTGGCAGACCATGACGTTTTGGCGTTGGTCTCGCCGCCCTGCTCGCCGGGCGTGACCGTGCATTCCCACACGGTCCATTCGGTCTGTGAGGTGTGGCGGTAGCGCATGGTCCCGCGCGACTCCTCGCCGAACAGGTACGCCCATGTCTTGTCGATGTACTCCTGTCCGGGGTCCTGCGTGCCGGACGTCGCCGCGAACAGGCCCGTGACCTCGATGGTCGCGCCACGCTGCATGATGTCCTGCTCGTAATACCCGTCGCTGTCGTTCGTGGTGGTGTCGGCGGTCTCCTCGGATTCACCGGGGTTGTGCGTCCAGCTCTTGAGCGAGCCGAGGCGTACGAACGTGTCCGCCGTTCCGGTCTCGATCTCGAATTCCCAGCCTCGGGCGTCGATGGGCCGTCCCATGTACGGGCCCCTCCTATTCGGTGCGGTGATCAGTGGGGGCCGACACGTCAAGATCGAAGTTCACGACGTGTTCGTGCCGGCCGGAAGAGTCGGGGCCCATCGGGGCCGGGGTACTGCGCGCGGCGGCGAGCACCAGCCATGTGCCGTCGGGCAGTTCGACGCCAGCGAGGCCGTGCAACGCGCTGTAGATCGCCCAACAGCGGCGACGCGACACTCGGGGGTCGGGGCCGCCACGCACGCGCACCTGTAGGCGCGGGGTGTCGTAGGCGTTGAGGGTGTCGGGCGCCTCGCCGTCGTACAGCCACAGGGCGACCGCGACATCGGGGGCGGGCGGCATGATCTCGACGAACAGATCGCCGGTCGTGCCGTCGGGGTCGTAGGTGACCAGGCCGCGGGCGGCGAGCAGGCGGGCGACGCCGTCGAGCGGGTCGAGGTCAGCCACGGAGCGACCTCCGCAGCTGGGCCGCGATGATCTCGGCGACGGCGTCGGCCTGCTCGGTGAGCGGGCGTTCGAGGTACTTCGCCGAACGCCCGGCGTCGTGCCGGTAGTTCAGCTCCTCGTGCTGCCTCGCGGCGTACGGGGTGTCGTACGACACGGCGGCCGTGAGGCTCGACTCGTCGACAGTGGCGACCCCGGAGCGTTCGAGGGCGCCCTCTTCGATCGGAACGACCTTGCGCGACTCGGCGAGTACATGCTCGGCGGCGATCCGCAGACCTCGCGCGGCCCCGGCGCGGGTGCCACGCAGTGCGGCGGCGCCGTTCCAGTTGAGGCGGGTCCGTTGGGTCACTCGGCGCTCACCTCCGTGCACTCCGGGACCGGCAGGCCCGGCGCGGTATGGGCGGCAACGGCGAGTGCCTTCGTCTTGCGGCCGTCGGGGAGGGTGATCAGCGACTCGGCCGGACAGTTGAGGTCAGGGCCAGCGATGATCTGCGCGGTTGAGGTGACCTGTCGTCCCTCGCGGTCGCGCACGGTCCGGATGGTCTCGGCGACCAGCGCGGGCACGTCGGCTACGGGCGGCCCGTACGTCGGCCCGTACGCGGAGTCGCCGAGGTAGGGCTCGACCGTGATCCGGTGCCTGAGCAACCACGGGGGGAGCTTCACCAGATCACCCCCGGCAGCAATCCGGCCCGTGTCAGGGCCCGTTGAGCGCGCGGCGCGAGATCAACGTCGCCGACGGCCTGGGGGGCGTCTCGGCGGTCGCCGAGAGACACGGGGCCGATCGAGACACTGCCCCACTTCCCCGCGGCGCCCGTACCGTCATCCCCCGTCGCGACCTGGTACTCGACCTGGGCACACACGGCCTCGCCGAGGGTGGTCACGATCGCCGGGTCGGTCGGCATACCGAGACCGTCGACCGCGTACACGGCGCTGAGTAGGGCGTCGTCGACGTCCTCGCTCGCGCGGGCGAGCAGGCGCTCGGCGTCCTCGGGGGCCGGCTGGCCGGTCCACGCCGTCAGTTGCTCGGGGGTGGCGTAGACACGGCCGGCCACCGGATCACTCCCCCTTCGTGCTCTTGCCGGAACGCGAACGCCCCGCAGGCTTCTCGGCCCGCGGGGCGTCGGTCTCGGTGTCCGGCTCGTCCGGCTCGGTGTCCGGCTCGTCCGGGGTGCGGGAGTGATAGCGGCGCAGCAGCACGCGGCGCCTCCTTCCTTCTCAGGTGGTGGCGAGGGTGCCGACGGCGACGCCGCGATCGTTGAGGCGCTTCACCGCGTAGTGGAGCGTGGTCGTCACGACGGTGGAGCGGGCGAGGATGTCGCGGCCGTCCTCGACCAGCGGGCGCCGCTTGTAGAGCAGGCCGAGCGCGCCCGTCTTCATGAGCAGGAACTTTCCGGCGGTCACGCGGTTCGTGATGAACACGGACACGCCACCGATACGGCCGATGCTGCCCGTGACGGCTGCACTCGCGCCGTTGCCGAGCTTGGACGCGTCGACGAACTGCGGGTCGGCCATGGCCTCGCCGAGCTGCACCGAGTTGAGGTAGAGACCGGCGAAGTCGTCCGGCTCCCACTCGTCGCCGAACTGACCGATGGCGGGGATCATGGCGTCGAGCCATGTGAACTTGGTCTTGGTGGCGGCGGTGGTGAAGCGGAGCGGGTTGCCCCCGCCCTGTGCGGTCTCGTCGGCCTGCGCCTGGGCGATCAGGGCGCCGTCGACCTTCCGGGCGGCGAGGACACCGAACTGCCGGCGGGCCTCGGCCTCGGGGTCGCCGAGGGCAACGAGACGCGCCTTATCGGTGATCTCGACCGCCTTACCGGCCTCCTTGATCTTGGCCGTGGCGTCGTCGGTAGACATCGCCGTCGGCGTCATGGGCGTGGCCTCGTCGAGGTCGTCCAGCTCGCCGAGCGCTCCCCACTTCGGGAAGTGAATCAGCTCGCCGGGAGCCCCCTGAAGGGTGTTGTCCTCGATCACGGCCGTGGAGCCGGCGACGCGCACGGCGCCGATGAACTGGGCCTGTGCCATGTCGCCCCAGACCTCGGGGACGATCATCGCGGCGGCGGTGGTCTGCGGCATTGCTGCTGCTCGCTCTCTCCGGCGCCGTGCGCCGGGCGTTGGTGCCCGGCGCGGTGCCGGGCGGGGTTACCCGGCGAGGCGCCGGTAAGTGTCGGGGTCGGACTGGTGCAGCGCGACGCGCTCGGCGTAGCCCATGGCGGCGAACTGGGCGGGGGTGACCTCACCCGCTCCGGTACCGCCGAAGTCGGCGCCCCCGCGGGCGGGCCCGGTGGGCTGTGCGGACAGGCGCGGATTGGCGGTGATGGCGGCGGTGATCGCTGCGGTAACGGCGGCGGCGTCGTTGGGGTCGACCGCGGCCAGCGCGGTCATCGCCGACTGACTGTCGAGCAGGGCGACGGGGTCGGCGCCGGCCGTCGGTGCGGCGCGGTAGACGGCGGACTGTACGGCGGCCTGTCGGGCGGTGGCCTGGCTGTCGTTGACGAGTCGCTGCGCCCACTGCGGCAGCCGCGTGAGGTCGGTCTCGCTGCCCTGGGGCGCGGGCGCGGGCGCGGCGTCGGTCGGCGACTGGGCGCCCTGGGCGCGCGTGCGGTAACTCGCGGCCTCGGCACGGGTGTCGGTGATGAGCTTTTGCGCCCACGCGGGCAGGCTCGCAACGTCCTGCGGTTCGCTACCCTCGACCGGAGCGACCGGAGCGACCGGAGCGACCGGAGCGACCGGAGCGACCGGAGCGACCGGAGCGACCGGAGCGACCGGAGCCGCCGGGACGGGCGGCGTGGGCGGTGCGGCCGGAACGGGCGCCGGGGCCGAGGGCGCGGCGGGCGCCGCCGGTGCGGCCGGCGCTGCGGGGACGGACGGGGTCGGGGTGGACATGGGCCCTCCTGGAGCCGAGTCGGATGCGGCGCGCGCCTGGCGCTCCGCGTGTTGGGGCATGCGAAAAGGGGCCCGCGCCTGGCGGGCCCCCTCCGGGGTGGTGCTGTCTGTGGTGTGGCTACTCGGTCGCGGCGCGTTCGCGCGCGCGGCGGGCGGGCGCGTATCCCTTGATCCACGCCGTTCGGAGAATCGACGTGCTCGGGTACGGGCAGGCGGTCGGCTTCTCGCCGGCCTCGCCTGCTGTGCGCCCCTTGATGATCGCCGCGGCGATCTCCTCGCGCGTGCCCATGGCGCCCCCTTATCTCCGCTGCTGCGCCTTGGCCTCATTGAACCGGGCGGCGGTCGCTCCGCGCTGCGGTTGGCCGGTGGCCTTCTCGACGAACTCGGCCTGAGTCATGCGGCCGTGCGTCGCCCACCACTCTTTCAGCTCGTCGGACGCCTGGGCGTGGGCGATGTGCGCGGGCCCGCGGAACAGGCTCTCGGGGTTGCGGCCCTCGGCGGCGGCCTTCTTGCTGAGCAGGTAGCCGCGGCAGTCTTCTTCCGCTTTGAGGTACTGGAGATAGACGTACTCGTCGTACATCTCGCGGGCCTGACGGCGGCTGATGCGCGGTTCGTCGTCGTGGTCCTCGGTGTCCGGCGCGGTGCCAGCGTCGCCGACGGCGGCGGCCCACACGGCGTCATCGGCGAGCGCGCCCCACCCGTCCGGATTCTCTGCGGGGGCGAGGGCATCGGCGAGGGCGTTCGTGTCGGCGAGCAGGTTGTCGACGGCGTCACCCGTGTCCGCCGGCTGCGGCATGTCGACGGCGTCGCGCCGGTCCATCTCTGCGGCGATCCTGAGCAGTTCCTCGCTGGTGGCGTACTGCATGCACCAGGCGAGTTCATCGTCGGACACGTCGGACAGGTCGGCGCGCAGTTGTCCGACGGGGAACAGGCGGGCAAGCAGGTCGCGCCTGTACGCCTCGGCGGCGAGCAGGGCGAGCGTGTCGGAGTCGGCTCCGCGGGCGCGGGCGGCGAGGGTGTGGTCGGACAGGCCGACCAAGTCCGCGGACACCCCTGGTAGGCGGGTGGCGAGGTCACGCCGGTCCATCTCGGCCATGACACGCAGTGCGTCGGCGTCGTCGAGGTGGGGGAACGCCCTCGCGAGTTCCTGGTCGCCGAACTGCGTCAGGTCCTCGGCGAGGGCGCCGCCGGGACGGATGCGGGCGAGCAGGTCGTCAAGGTCGCGGCGGTCGGCCTCGGCCTCGATCCGTGCGCGGGCGGGGCCGTCAAGCAGGTTCGAGCGGACGGCTGCGGCGAGCTGGTCGTCGCTCACCTCCCGTACGGTCTGCGCGTCGCCCGACCACACGCGCGCGGCCTCGACCTGCTCGGGCGTCGCCTCGGTGCGCTTCTTGGGAAGGTTCGAGGCGCCTGGCTGCTCGCGGTGTCGCAACCGGCGTAGGTCGGGGTGGGCGGCGAGGTGGTCGCGCATGGCGCCTTGCCACTGCCTGACTTTGAGCCGTGCGGCGCGCAGTTGTTCGGGAGTGACGGCGGCGGCTTCGTGCTTCCGGTACTTCCGGACGTTCCGTTCTATCGCGCGCTGTCGCTGGCCGGCCTCGTAGCCGGCGGGGTCGCTGCTGGCCTTCTCCATGGTCGTGAGACCTGGGGTGTACGCGGAAACGCTGTGACGGCAGTTGGGATGCTGAAACCCTGCGAGGCGGGCCTCGTCGAGGGTGCCGGCGACCCGTACGGGCACCATGCGGCCGTCCTCGATGGCGTGCTCGACCTCGACCTCGCGCTCGCCGGTCGGCCCGGCGATGGCCAGTACGCGGCCTTCCCAGCGGCGGCAGAGGGGGCACTCGCGCGGGGCGTCGCTGACGATGACCAGCTCGATACCGGCGTCGGACAGGGTCCGCATGTGAGCTTCGGTCGCGGCCCGTCCGACGGACGTCCGTACGGCCATCTCCGCGTAGCTGGTGAGCTGCCATCGGCGGCCGGCCCGGTCGGTGAACGCCCGGATGCCCTGATCGGCGAACCGGCGCATGGCGTCTTGGGTGGCCTGTCGGCGGGTGCCGGTGCCGAGCAGGGGCGTTGCGGTGACCTCGGCGACGACTGCCCGGAAACCGTCGACCACGGCGCGCAGAATCGAGCGGTGGGTCGAGGTGACAACGTCGACCGTTTCCTGTGCGAGGCGGTCGACGGCTTGGGCGTTGGGGGTCACGTCGTCGACCAGGGCGCGCGCGCTGTCGGACAGGGCGCCGATCTCTGCGACGGCGGCGCGGTGCCCGGTGTTGTACGCCTCGGCGACCACGTCGAACACTTCCAGCTCGACCGCTTTCCCCAGCTCATCCACGACAGCCTGTGACGAACGGCGCAATGCCTGGACGGCGGCGAGCTTGCGCTCGGCCCACCCTGGCGCGTCGAGACCGGCGGCGAGCTGCCGGGCGATGATGCCGAGTAGACGTTCCTCGGCCTGGGCGTACAGGTCGCGCGTACCGGCGGCGAGGTCTTCGACCATGCCCGGGTGAATCGGCACGTTCACCCCCTAGGCCGATAAAGCGTGCTGATCATGGATCAGTACAAGCCAATTTCAAAAAGGGGTATTTAGGGCACCGACCGATCGGTCGGGCTCCTGAGCGGCGAGTTTCACGCACGGTCACGTTTGGTCGCAGTTGGCGGGCTGGATGTATCTCCCGGCGCCCGGCTTCCGGTCCGGTAAGAAATATCGTCGGCGACATGACTGAATCACTTGACGCCTTCGGTGGCGCACTGACAGCGCTTGTCCTCGTCGCCCTGGCCCACCCTGACCCGCGCTTGCGCGCCACTGCTGAGCGGCTGCTACGGATCATTTTCCGAACCGAGTGAGGCACGCTCACATTGGAAATGCCCCGACGGGGTCCGGGGCTGCGGCGCCGGTCTCGGCGAGGATCGCCCGCACCTCGGCCTGTACTGCCGTGTCGTCCCACGCCGGGTTAAGGATCTTGACCTTCGTCGCGGTCGACACGGCCCCGGCGCGGGCGAGGAGGTCGAGCGTGGTCGCCGTCTGCTCGGCCGACTCCGCGACGCCGTCACCGAACTCCACGCGTGGACGCGCGGGCGTGATGCGCCGGCCAAACAGCTTCGCGTCGAGTTGCAGCAGCACGTGACACATGTCCGCCACGCCGTGTTTCCAGTGCCCTACCTTCTTCCGACGGGTCACCATCGAACGGGCGTTGCGGCTGTCGACCTCGGTCGCAGTGACGGGCTGTCCATCGCCGTCAAGGCCGAAGCTCTGCGGACTGTAGCCGGCGGACTGGGCGGCCTGCCTGGTGATGCTCTCCGCAGTACGGGCGTGCTCCTCAACCCTGATGGCGAACTGCGCCAGAGTGATGCCCGCGCCCTCGTTGGGCGGCATCTTGAGGCCGTGCCAAACTTCGCGGTCATCGTCGAACGACGCCCCGCGGCCGGGACCCTCGTTCCGCATGTACCCATCGGGCACGATCAACCGCGCGCGGGCGAGGCGAATGTCGCGCATCCACGATGTCCACGTCGTGTTGAGGGCGGCGAACTGGTCATAGATCGGTGCTGCGTAGTCGCTGCGTCCGATCGGGCTCGCCCGGTGAAGCCGGTTGGGAAGCATGTTGGGCACGTAGGCGACGGTCAGATCCCGGATGCCGGTCGCGATGCTGTCGCCGTCGGTGTCGAGGGAGCCGACCAGTTCGGCCGTGTCGGGGTGCTCGGGAAGCGGCGTGATGCGCCCGACGTTGTCGCGCGTACCGCGGTACAGCCGGTGCACGATGCGACCCGACTCGTGGCGCTCGAAATGCCGCCAGACGACCGACTCGGTCGAGCCGTCCAGCTCGCGCCAGAAGGTCACGGCGCGCAGCATGCCGAACCGGAACTCGGGTATGGCGGCGTCGGCCTGGCACACGGTCAACAGGGGGCGGTCGACTAGGTCGCGGTCCCATGTCGCCCGGAGGAAGACGCCAGAGAGGGCGGCGGCCTGCTCGGCGGCGCCGAGGAACGTCGCATGCGCGCGGCCCTCGTCGAGCAGCTGGTCGAGTCGATCCTGTGTGGGCTTGCCCTCGACCGTGATCCGGGGCATGTCCGCGAACAACAGGTCGGCGCTGGTCGTGGCGATGTCGCCGGCGAGCGGAACGTGTAGGCGGGTTTCACGGTCGGCGCGTTGCGCCGGCTTCCGCCCCCACGTACGCCGCACGGCGTGCCGGTCCTGCTCGCCGTGCACGCGGGCGAGGCGCTTCGGGTCTCCGCTGTACCAGGCGTCGTCAACGCGCATTGCGGCGTAGTGCGGCGCCCACGCGGGCGGCGGCCACGCGGCGCCATTCTCAGGGAGTGCCATCGTCGCCCCCTTCCTGTGGTGCCTCGCACGTGTCGGCGGCGCGGCGGAACAGGGCGCCGAGCGCGTCGCGAACCGTGTTGCCGGGTTCGAGGATGAGGTCGCCCACCTCGACGGTGTGATCGCCGACGGTGAGGGTTACGGGCAGGGTGAGCATGGGCTCGGTGGCCATGTCGGCGGCCTCCTTACGCGGCGAGGGTGAGCAGGTGTCGCCACTCGTGGGCGGTCGAGTGGATCACGTACCGCAGTGCGTCACAGCTGTGGTCGTTCTGCTTGACGGGCTTGTCTTCGCCCTTGTCGGCGGCCGACTCATCCCAGACGTAGCCGGGCAGCTCCGAGAGCAGTCCCTCGCACGACCGGTGCACGCGGAGCAGTCCGGCGCCGAGCAGGTTCGAGACGCTGCGGATTCCGTCCACGACCTCGTTCGAGGCGCGGGCAACGCCTTCGTAGGCGTCGGCCCACAGCTGCGTGATGAACGACGCCGCGCTCGGGTCGATGAACGTCCACTCGGCCTTGATGCCGAGGTCGGCGACCCACTTGCGCAATGCTGCGCTGTACTGGGCGTCGGTCATCTGCCGGTGCGCGGTGCGGGAGTCGTGGCGCCACTCGGCACACGCGTACAGCCGGCCGTCGACACCTTCGCCGAGCAGGATCGCCGACGTGGCGTTGACGGTGCCATAGTCCACGCCGATCCAGTGCCGGCGCATCTCGGGCAACTCGTCGACGACGTGCTCGGACTCGTCCCACATGTCGTAGATGGCGCCCTCGGCCTGGACCCACAAGCCCAAGACGTTGCGCTTGTAGAACAGGCCGCGGTGCGTGGACTTGATCCGCTGTTTGTACTCGTCATCGAGTCCCGGATTGTCGTCGAGTACGAAGTGCCACGACCTGAGTCGGGCCTCTTCCGGCCTGAGCAGGTACTCGCGGCGTAGCCAGTGCTGCGGGTTGTCGGGGTTGGTCGTCGCGAAGATCTGCGAGCCGGGCACGCTGCAACGGGCGGTGAGCTGGTCAAAGAAGCTCTTGGGGAGCGTCGTTGCCTCGTCGACGTAGGCGCCGGCGCACGTCAGCCCTCTTACCTTCGGCTCGGCCTGGGCGTCGTTGGCGCCGAGGGCGTGCACGGTACGGCCGAGGACTGTCGCCGTCGGGGCCCCGCTCGTGTAATGGACGTCCTGAGCAAGCTCCCCAAACACGTGGGGGTTCGACAGGGGACCGAACACGTTCCGGGCGAGGCTGTCGCGGGTGCGCCCGACCATGACCAGTTCGCCGCCCGTGGGCGGGTCGGCGACGTATCCCAACCACTTGAGCAGGCTGGCGATCGTCTTACCCGACCTGACCGACCCTTCCCAGATGTTGAGGAATGCCGCAGCCTCGACGATCGAATCGACCTGCTTCGGGGAGAGGCCGAGGTCACTGTTCATCGTCGCCGCCGGTCGGCGCGCCGTGGCGCTCGGCGTAGTTCCGGGCAAGGCCGTCCATCAGGCGACCGATCACGGAACGGGACTGCTCGCCGGCTTCCTCGCGGGGCGGTGCGAGTTTCAGGGACCGGTCGAGGGCGGCGCCGGCGGTGGCCATCATGGTTCGGCGGTCGGCGGGGGTCGGCTCGTTCTGCCACTTCTGGGCGTAGGTGTGATCCTTCCCGCCCCACTCGAAGTACAGGTGCCGTTCGGTCATCTTCGCGAGTTCGCGCTCGGCGATGTCGTGGAGGGTGATGGCGAGGACGGCGCGGCGGGCGGCGAGGTCTGCACGGCGTACCTGGGTGGCGACGGTGACCTCGGCGGCGCGGTCGAACGACAGCGGGGGGTCGAACGATGCGGCGATCTTCGACACGGTCGAGGGTGATCTCTTGATCGCCCGTGCGATGTCGTTCCGGCTCTTGCCCGCGGTGTGCAGCTTGCGGACCTGGGCGCGGTCGTGGTCGTCGATGGGGCGGCCCACGGCTCACCCCCTCGCCGAGGACATGCGAACGCCCCGCCGCTGGTCGGGGAGCGGCGGGGCGTTCGGGGAGGGCGTCCGTTTCCGGGCACGCCGGGGTCGCGTCCGACTTTAGGTCACGAACGGATAACGGCGCAACTCGTGTGCGCGGCGCCGTCGGCGACCGGTCGCGCGTACCGGAAATCAGCTACCGGTGTGGTTCCTCTTGTGGCGCTCTGACGCTTCCTCCCACGTCAAAGTGAACTGGTGATAGGGCCTGTCACTGTCGAGAACGCGGGCGAGTTCGGCCTCGGTACGGTCGCGCGCTGCCTCGGCCGCTTCTTCTGCCCGCCACTCGACGACTTCCTCGCGCGTCGCGTCCACGACGATGAACGAGTCGGTGACGGAGTCGAAGACAGCCAGTCGGCCGTCCGGTTGCCTGATGATCTGCTGTCCCATGGCGGTAATCCTCTCGTGAGTGTCCGACATCGCCCCTGTTCGGTCACGCGGACGGTGCCGTTCCCGTCGGACGGCCGAGCAGTTCGTCGGCGTACTGGTGCCGGATGTGCGGGCCGGGCGGCGGTCCGGTGAGCCTGCGACCGACGGGCGGCGTCGGACGCGCGGCGCCCCTGTCCGACGGTCCGTCGTACCCGCTGGTCGGGCGCCTGGCAGGCAGTTGCTCGACGAACTGATAGGCGCCGAGCGTCGGCGCGACGCCGCGGGGAACGACACCGTGGGCCCACGCGGTCCGGTACATCTGGGCGACCTGTCCGACGGCCTGTCGGACAGCGTCGGCGAACGTGCCGTCGGCGCCCATGGTGCTCATGATGACTGCGAGGTCATCAGCGAACGCGTCGGTCACGCGGACGGTCGGACGGGTGCCGGCCTTCGGTGCGGTCGGCTGCTTGCCCTGGGTAGGGTTGGCGTTGGTCATGGTGGGGTTTGCTCCCATCGTGGTTAGTCGGCCCGCCCGGTGGTGACGTCACCGTGTGCGGGCCGCACCTGTGTACGGGGTTACTGATCGGCGGCGGGGCGCTGGCGCAAGATCCGGTAGACGTACGTTTCTGACACGCCGAGGTCTTCGGCGGTGGCCGCGACGGCGACGCCGTCATCGGCGTCGGCGTAGATGAGCCGCGGAGTGACGGCGGCGGCGGCCTCGGCGGCAAGGCGCAGCGCGCCTACCTCGCTGGTGTCGAGGTCGATGGCGAGGCGGTCGAGCAGAGCGGCGCGGCGGGCGGCGTCGTTGGCGGTGTCGGCCCACTCGTCAGCGATGGCGCGTACGTACTCGAACGGGTCGCGGTCCTCGTCGGGGTCGCCGCCGGCCGCGATGATCTCGGCGCGGCGCTCCTGCTCCCATTTGTTGATCATGGCGAGCATCTGGGCGGCGAGGCGCCGGCCGGCGGGGGTGGGTTCAAGAGGTCCCTTCATGGCGCGGCGGATGCGGCCCGGCGTCCACACGGTGCCCTGCTCCTCCTGGTCGGCCTGCTTCCATCCCGTGTTGGCCAACATCCCTTCTACAGCGGCCTGCTGCCCCGCAAGGGACGTCGGGAAGTTGCTCGCGTCCGCGCGGGTGTAGTGCGCGACGGTGGGCTCGTCGCCCTGCTGGTTGCCCTGCTCGTCGGGCTGGTCGGTGTTGTTCACCTGTGCACTCCTGATGGTCGGTACGGGGCCCGCCCTCGGTCGAGGGCGGGCCGGTCGGTGGGTTACTGGGCGGCGCGGCCGTCGAACAAGGCGCCCTGTTCCGTCGAGCCGTCGACGACGAACAGGACGTCGTCGGCCTGGTGCTCGCCGATCCATGCGCCTTGCCACGTTCCCTCGGTGGCCTCGGCCTCCGTGACCAACTGGGCGGCGTACAGGGCTTCGGCGTCCGCGACGGTCTCGACGGCGGCCTCGACGTGCTCGGCGTGCTCGACGGCGTCGACGGCCCGTGCGGAGCGCTCGAACCCCTTGGCGGTCTCGGCCTCGACCTGGTCGAGGTGGGCCTCGGCGGCGGGGGCCTGGTCGTCGTCGAGGTGGGCGCGGTCGTTGAGGCGGTCGGCGTAGGCCGCCAACAGGGCGTCCTCGGCCTTGCTGTCGAGGGTCGGCCACGCGCCGCGGGCCTGCTGCGCGCGGCGTGCGGTGGCGCGGTGCTCCGTGATGCCGGCGGCCTGCTCCAGTGCCTCGAAACGGCGGCCGTGCGACTCGCGGGCGGGCTTGCCAGCGCGGGTGATGCAGCGGGCGCCCGCGGGGACGTGGCAGGTCGGGCAGATGACGGTCTCGGCGAAGTCGTCGGGCACGTTGGTGGCGCCCTGCTCGAACGCGTTCGTCGCCACGGGGGCGGCCTGTACGACGGCGGCCTCGACCTGCTCGGCGAGCTGCGCGGGCGTCAACTCGGAGACGTACAGGCGTCGGCGGCTGAATCCGTTGTGCCTGCGGATGACGGCGCGGACTTCGGGCAGGGCCTCGGCGCGGGGGGTCATCTCCTGGTACGTCTCGCCGTAGACGCGGGCGATCTCCTCGTCGGTGGTCGGGTCCGTGATGGTCCACCAGTCCGACGGCTCGTCGCGGACGCTGGCCGGGGCCTGCTCGGCGACGGGCTGCTCGACGACAGCGACGGGTGCCGGGACGGCGTGGCCGGCGCGCTGAATCCACAGGCGAGCGGCGCGCACCTGGGCGGGGGTGTGCAACTTGCGGTTTTCGAGGATCGCCTCGGCGTACGCGCTGATCACGTGAAGAACGCGGGTACTGGCCAGATCGACGACCAGGGTCCGGCCTCGGCCGCGACGGGCGGCGGCGAGGGCGTCGACGGTTTCGGCGTCGGCGATGGTCTGGCCGGTGAGGTGGTCGGCGAGGGCGCCGGGGATGGTGACTGTGCTCATTGGGGTTTGCTCCCTTTGGCTCGTCGGTCTGTGGTCCGCCGGGTGACGTCCGGCAGGACATCACCGTACCTAGTTCTGAACCAAGTACACAACTCGATTCAGAATCTAGTTCAGAAGAAGGTGGGGAGAAGGGCCGGCCCAACTCGGACCGGCCCCACGGAAGTTGCTACGGCTGCTGCTCCGCGGCCTGCCCGCGCGCGGCCATGAGCCCCGACCACAGGTCGACCAACTCGGCGCCCCGCCACGCCCGGCGTTGGCGCTCGTCGAGCAGGACCGGAGCCCCGCACGCCTGACCAGTCGAGCAGGTAACCACCGGCTCGCCCCCTTGCCGGGAGTGTCCGGCGAGCTGTCCGCCGCAGAACGGGCACGGGTCGTCGAGCAGGGTCGTCCGCCCGTCGCGGCCGAGGGCGCGATCGACGGTGCGGCGCGCGCTGCGGGCGGTCTGGGCGACGTGGTCGAGCAGTAGGGCGGGGATCGGCCCGAACAGGTCGCCGCTCATCTCGTCGAGGGTGCGCCCCTCGATCCAGACGGCGGCCCAATGCAGCCCGTACACGCGGGAACCGGGGGACACCGCGCGGGCGGTGACGGATGCGTTGTGTGTCGGCAGGTGCCATCGGGCGGGGTCGCTGTGGTCGTCCGGGTCGGCTATCCACAGGGTGTGTGCGGCGAGGAACGGCACGGGCACGCGCCGTACGGAGCGCTGCACCTGCTCGGCTATGGCGTCGGCGAGGTCGAACAGCTCGCGCTCGACCTCGATCGCTGCGTCGAGGGCGTCGAGGTTGAGCGGGGCCGGGTGCTCGCGCAACAGCAGGGGGAGACGGCCCACGGTCTCGACGGGCTGCTCGTCCTCGTCGGCCTGCTCGGCGAGGTGTCCGTCGATGTACGCGCGGGAGTCGCGGGGCGGCCATTCGGCGGCCGGGCGGCGCCCGATGGCGGCGAGCAGGTCGCCCCACTGCTCGCGCACGGATGCGAGGTCGCCGGCGGCGCGGCGGGCGATCGGCGGTGCGGCGTGGTCGAGGGCGGTCGTCATGCTGGGCTGCTCCTGTGCTCAGTGCTTGCGGCGGCGGGTGTGCGCGGGCCCGTGTGGGGATCGCCACGCGGGGCGGTCGCGCGCTGCGGGCGGCGGCGGGGCGAGGGCGTAGTCGTCCCTGCTCGCGGTACTGGCGGCCTCGGCGGCAAGGGCGAGGGCCTGGGCGGCGGCGCGAACGGCAGGGGTGACGGCCACGACCCACGCGCGCAATGCGGCGCCCAACTGCTCTACAGCGGCGCGCAGTTGCTCGGGGTCGACGGCCGTCGGCGGGGCCGGCTGCTGCTCGGTCACGTCCGCACCTGCTCTCCGAGGGCGTCGCGTACGGCGTCGGCCTGGTCGTGCCGGCCTTCTTCGTAGGCGAGGGTGTTGGGCAGGCCGAGGCGCGGGCGGGGCTCCGTGGGCAGTACGGCCCGTACGGCGGCGAGCTGCTGCTCGGCGGCCTGGGCGTGCTGGCGCTCGGCGCGGAGATCGGCCCCGTTGTCGCGGGCGTCCCTCTCGAACCGGTGGGCGCGGTCCTCGGCGGCGCCGAGCTGGTGGCGCAGCTTCTCGGAGTGCAGCCGGTAGCGATCGGCGCGCTCCTCGGCGTCGAGGCGTGCCGTGCGGTCGTACTCGGCGACTGCGACGCGTTCGGACGTGGGCCCGGTCGCGTTGCGTACGGCTTCGAGGGCGCCCTCGGCGCGGCTGAGGCGGGCGAGGGCGTAGGTGTAGGCGTTGAGGGAGTCCTCGCCGAACACGGCCCGGAACATCCGGAGCTGTTCCTCAGCGTCCGCGGCGCGCTGCTCGGCCTCGCGTATCGCTTCCTCGGCGGCCCTGGTGCGCTGCTGTTCGCGGCGTACGGCGGTGGCCTGTCCTCCGGCCTCGGCACGGTACCGGTTGGCTTCGTCGACTTCGGCCTCGACGTGGGCGCGCAACAGGGCGGCCTCTGCCGGGCTGAGGCTGCTTCCGCGCTGCGTGCGGGCGATCAGTACGAGCAGGGACTCGCGGCGGGCGTCACGGCTGCTCCGGGCGCGGGCGGCGCGGGTGGTGCGGCGGCTCATCTGTGGTTCTCCTGGGCGCGGTTGGTGATCTCTCGGCATGTGGTGCAGCCGCGGGGGCACGCGCGGCCCTCGCCGCGCGCAAGGCGGGCGAGGGCACGGTCGGCACGTCGGCGGCGCTGGCGGGCGGTGCCGTACGGAATGCCGCCGTAGAGCAGGCTCGGGGACACAAGCAGGCCGCCGCGGTGTGCGAGGTAGCGCCACCCCTGACGGCGGGCCATGCGCGGGCGGGCGAGGGGGCCGGGGTCGCGCCGGCATGCCCACAGACCGAGGGGCACGCCGGACGCGACGACCAGGGCGACGACGATCGCCCACGCTGCGCCGCTCACTACGACGTCTCGTCGGGCTCGGGGCGCGCCTGGATCTCCCCATGCGGCCACGACCATTCGCCGTTTTGGTGACCCTCGGCCGGGTCGTGGCCGGGGGCGTCGGTGCACTGGTGCCAGTCGCCGGCAAGGTCGGCGAACATCTCGTCGCACGTGTCAGGCTCGGGTTCCGGGCGCGGGCCGAGGATGCCGAACAGGGCGAGAACGGCGTCCATGGCGGCCTGAATCCTGACGCTGCCCATGACGGGCCCGTACGAGCCGACGGCGGCTCGCGCGGCCTTGTACGCGGCGTCGTACTCGCCTTCGGTGAGCACACGGGGGCGCGTCGTCTCGGCGGCGCGCTGCTCGGGCGTCGGCATGGCGGCGAGGCCGCGGGCGGCGACGTCGGGATCGTCGGCGGGCAGCTGGTCGGCGACGGCGGCGAGCAGGGCGTCGAGTCCGGCGGGGTGCGGTACGGGGGCGTCGTGAAGGGGGCACGGTGCGCCGGTCGCGAACGCCGTGTCGCACGCGCCAGCCGGGCTCTCAAGGGAGTTGGCGAGCTGTCGCAGGATGTCGGCGGCGACGGGGCGGGGGAGGTTGCACGCGACGTCGGCCGGTCCTTCGTTCGGCACGGTGACGATCAGGCGGTGAGTGTCGAGGCTGGCGACGGCGACGGCGTCGGGAATGCGGGTCACGGAGTGGTGCTCCTGTCTCGGTTCGAGGGGGCGAGGTGTTGCTCGCACGCGCGGGAAGGGCCGCGACCGGTCGCGCGCTGGCCGCGGAGCGAGGTCAGAACGGGGGCTCGTTGCTGTATCCCTGGGTCGACCACTGGTCGGCGGCGGGCTGCTGCTGGCTGTATCCCTGGGACTGCTGGCCGTACGGCTGCTGGGGGCGCGCCTGGGCGCCCTGAGTGGTGTTGTTGGCCTTGGTCACGGCGGCGGTCGCGCGGAGCAGGCTCGGGGCGACCTCGTCGGCCTGAATCTCGTAGTTGCTGCGCTTGGCGCCCTCGCGGTCCTCGTACTGGCGCTGAGTCAGCCGGCCCACAACGATCACGCGGTCGCCGCGCTTGATGGATTCCGCGACGTGCTCGGCCTGCTGGCGCCACACGGCCACGCCGAGGAACAGGGGCTCGCCGTCCTCGAATTCGTTCGTCTGTCGGTTGAACTTCCGGGGCGTCGAGGCCATTCGGAAGTTCGTCACGGCGGCACCGGACGGGGTGAACCTGAGTTCGGGATCGGCAACGACGTTGCCAATCATCGTGATTGTGGTCTCGCCACTCATGGGTTACGCGGCCCTTTCGAGGTGGGTTGTGCGGGGGCGGATGGGCTCGACGGCGGCGAGGCGGGCGGCACGGGCGGCGCGGGCCTGGTCGTTCTTGCACTTCCGGCACTTCCGCGTCCCGTTCTTCGCGCGGATGGTGTTCGCCTCGTCGTAGGCGTGGCCGGCCGGGCAATGCGTCACGGCGGCTCGCTGTGCGACGTGGTTCGTCGAGCGGAGAACGTTCACGCGGTGCGTGACGGCGTCGAGGTGGTCGGGTGCGACGCACGCGCGGCGGCGGCATCGGTGGTCGACCTCAAGGCCGGCCGGTATCGGGCCGACGTGCTGCTCGTAGGCGTAGCGGTGGGCCTTGACGGTGCGTCGGGCCACGTAGAACGTGCCGTAACCCTTTTCGTTCTGCGCGCCGTCCCACAGGTGGCAGGGGCCGGGGCAGTCCCGACGGAGGGACCAGGGGCCCGCGGTGTTCACCTTTGCGGCGAACCGGGCGGCCGGGGTAGGCCGGTCCATGGATGTACCTCCGTCGGGATGTAGGTCGTGCCGATGTTCTTTCCATGGATGGCGCGTGCCTTCCATGGATGGAAGATAGTACACATGTGCCATCGATGACCCGTTCGGATTACCCGTGGGGGTCGTTCTCGGCCTCGTCAAGGGTGATCGTCCAGCCCACGGAGGTCAGTTCGGCGGCGACCCGATCGGCCACGTCCGCGGCGCTCCGTAGACCGCTGTCCCGCGCGACCTCGACGGCGCCACGGATCGCAGCGACGGCGGCCGGCGGCATCATCGCTGCGCCCCGGTCACGTGCCGGGCCTCACGGCGTCCGCACTGGTCGCGGGCGACGGGCGGGCGCACCATCATGCGGGCGAGGTCGGCGCGGTCTCGCTCGGTCCGTACGGCGGCGGCACGGCGGGCGGCCTCGGCCTCGACGGCGGTGCGCTGCTGCTCCTCATGGCGGCGGCGTTCCTCGTCGGCCACCCGGCGGCGCTCGGCGACCAGGGCGGGCCCGTCGACCTCGAACCACGTCAACCACCGACCGTTTGCGATGCGCTGCTCAACGACCACGTAGGCGCCCTTGTCAGCCATGCTGCGGGCGATCCGGCGCGCGGCGTTACGGTCGCTGGTCGGTTTCACCGCGGGCCGGTCCGCGCGGTGGTTCCACGACCCCGTGATCAGGTAACCGCGCGTGTTCCGGGTGCGGTCGGTCGCGGTGGCACGGCGGCGGTGCGGCTGGCGCTCCGGGTGCTTCTTGTTCCGGTTCATGCCGGCTCCTTCGGGGCGTAGTGGCGTTCGGTGGCGAGGTCGAGGCGCGTCGGGTGGGCGGTACTGCGCGGGGTGCGGTGGTGCGTCCGGCACGGGTCGCCGACGGCGGCGAGGCACTGCTCGTACGGGCACGCCACGTCGAGCGGGTCGGGCAGTCCCTCGGCGGCGCGCTGCTCGCGCTCGGCGCGGCGTGGCCGGTAGGTCGCGAGGGTCTGGGCAACGGTGCGCGGGACGTAGCTGCCGAGGGCGGCGAGACGGCCGGCGGCGAACTGGTCGCGTTCCTCGCGGGTCTTACCGCCGGTCAACTCGCGGTAGGGCGCGGCCGGGATGGCACCGATGGCGACGGCCTGTCGGGTGGCGACCAGGGCCTCGCGGTACGCCGCGAAGTCGTCAGGGTCGACGGCCGGGACGGGGTCGTGGTGCCGGTCAACTACGTCGCGCTTGAAGTCGTGCCACGGGCGCGATACGTCCGACGGCTTGATCGGGTACGGGCTTGTCGCGATGTGGTGGCGTACGACCTGTGCAGCGTCCCAGTGACGGCCGTTGGGGTGCGGCGCGATCGTGGCGACGTCAGAGAGCAGGTCGTGCCACTGGTCGAGGGTTTCGTCGGCTGCGGTCTGGTCGGTCGGGGCGCTGCGCGGGTCGAGGCGCGCCGCGTAGGCGAGCAGGGCGGCAACTTCCTGGCGGTTCACTGGGCGGACTCCTTCGGGGCATCGAGGGCGGCCGTGCGGAACAGGTCGGCGGCGCGGGCCACACGGCCGGGGCGGGCGGCGTTGAGGGGGATCACGTCGGCGCTCGGCGATGTGGGGGCGCCGGCGGCAACGGGCGGGAGCGCGGTCCAGCCGGGCAGGAAGTACCGGACGGAGCGCGGGCGGGATCGGGCGCGGCCGAACTGCCCGCGGGCGTGGTCGACCAGGGCGGCGACGGCGGTCCGCTTCACGATCGCTTCGAGGCGGAACCACTCTGCGGTTTCGAGCGACCACTCGACGACGATCCCGGCGGCGGTGAGCGCGTCACGCAACGGGACGACGTTCGGGGGCACGGCCGGGGTCGAGCCGTAGCTAGCTTGCTGTACCTCCGTAGGAGGTACAGCGGGTCGGGTCGGGTCGGGACGGGGGGACCGTGACGGGTCCATACCGTCACGGTGTGACGGGTATCCCTGACCTGCGATGTCTTCCAGGAACTCGATCTGATTCGGGGACGGTTCACGATTTTCCGGCGTCGGATCGTCGTCGATTCGCTGACGATTCGCGCTCGGATCAGCGGGATTACGCTCCTGGTTCCGCTGTTCGGTGGCCCATTCTTCGGCGAGTCTCTGGCGCTCGGCGGCCTTGTCGCGGGCCCGCTTCTGGCGCTCGGCGGCGGCGGCGCGGTCGTCCTCGACGCGCGCGCGAGTCGGGTTGTAGGTCAGGAAATCGTGCATGACGAAATCGCCGGCGGGCGGCTGCTCGCACCCGGTGCAGTCGTGGCCGTGCGCGTGCCACAGACCAGACGCGACCAGCTTCCGGGCCTGGGGCGCGGTGCCGTACAGCTGGGCGACGACGCCCGGTATCACGCCCTCGGTCAAGTGCTGGGCGGCGTAGGCGCCGGCGCGGACCCACAAGCCGAGGGCGGCGTTACCGGCCTTCAACAGCTTGGGGTGCGCGTGCGCGGTGTCGTCGACTTTGAACCACGTCACGGGGGTTGTGCTCCTGTCAGGGGTGGGGCGCCGGCGGCGAGGGGCGTCGGTGGCTCTCCTCGCCGCCGGGCCGGTCACGGGGTCGGGCGGCGAGTGGTGCGGGCCGGCTGGTGCTCGTCGCACTTCCAGCCGCAGGGGTAGAAGCGGACGGGCACGGCTCCGCATCGCGGGTTGCCGTGTCCGCAGACCTTCGGCGGCGTCTCCTCGCGGGGGGCGCTCATGCGGCCCTGCCGTAGCGCTCGGCGAGGATCTGCTCGGCGGCCTGCTCCCCGAGAAACTGCGTGTACGCGGGCGGTATGGCCTCGGTCAGTTCGTGGCGCACGTCCGTCCACGTGATCCGCATGGCGTGCTGCATCTCGGCGACGGTGGCTTTCCCGCCTCCGTTGCCGTAGGCGGCGACGTACGGGCCGTCGTAGTGCTTGCCGTGGCGGTGTCCGCGGACGCGCCCACGGTGCGGAGTGTGGGGGAGCGCGAGGGGGAACCAGCCGTGCGCCTCGAACTTGCGGTGACGCAGGATCGGCAGACCGAACATCGTTCCGCACAGCACGACGTCGGGGCGTGCGTCGGGGTTCTCGATCACGTACGGCCGGCGGGCGGCGAGCATGGCCTCGCGGCCGGGCCCGATCAGGTTCGGGTACGTCTTGCGCAAGTGCCGGTTCGTGCCCTTGGTGATCGCGGCGCCGTACTGGCACGGCCACGACGCGTGGATGATGTCGAACTCGCGGCCGTGGGCCCGTATGTACTCGATCGCGTCGCCGCGGACGAACGCGAACGGGTAGTTCGGCTGCTCGTCCTGGTCGATGCCGACGACGTCGAAACCGGCGGCGTACCAACCCATGGCGGCGCCCCCCGCGCAACAACAGGCGTCGAGGACCGTAAGGCCGTTCCACGGGCGAGGGGGGAGCGGGAAACCCGTTCGTCCCGACGCCTGGGAGTGGTCCAACTGTCCGGGCACGTGGACAGTGCCCGGACGATCGAGGACCGGGGCCGTCACTGCTCGGGCTCCGCCGCGGCCGTGGCGGGCGCGGCCGGGGCGAGGGCGGGCAGGTGCTCGGCCAGGGCGCCCGTGCGCCACGCGGTGGCGACCAGGTCGCGCCCGCTGATCGGCTGCGCCTTGCTGCCTCGGGTGAAGGTGAGCCGGTGCGAGGCCGCCCTCGACGGCCGGATCTCGACGCCGGGCACGTCGTGCATCTCGCCCGTGTCCTCGTCGACGAACTTCGCCGTCCCGGCGGCGGTCGTCGCGGCGAGCACCTTGCCCGCGAAACCGGGGCGGACGGTGGTCACCACCTGGGCGGGCACGAACTCGACGACGTGCTCGGTCGGGAAGTTGTCCCGGACCCACACGCGGAACGCTTCCTCGTCGACGACCTGGGCGGCGCGCTCACCTGCCTGCCGCGACGATGAACCGACCTTCGTCCCGTCGGGCAGCAACGCGTCAACCTGGGTCGTGGCGCCGGCCTTGTACGCCTTGTCGAGCAGGTCGTCGGCGGCGGTCTTGGCCTTGCCGTACGCGTCCTTGACTTCGGCGAGCAGGGCGCCGAGTACGGCCTGTCGGGTCACGGCGTCGCGGACGACGACCGGATCGGGTGCGGTGGGCTTGGTCTCGGTCTGCTCGGCCTGGGGCTGCTCGGTCATCGGGCGCCCCCGTTCTCGATCATGGCGCGGAACGCGTCGAGCTGGGCGGCCGGGGCCTGCGCGATGGGCAGGCCGTAGACGCGCTCGAAATCGGCGTCGAGGGTCGGCAAGTTCGCACGCGAGGCGGTGAGCCTGAGCGCGTTCTCGGCCTCGGCGGCGGCGGCCTCCGCGGTCTTCGGCGCGGGCGGCGGCGGGGCCTGCTCACCCTGCGTCGGGGCGGTCGGGGTGCCCTGCTTTTCCTGCTGCTGCCCCTGGGCGCTCTGGCGCTTGCGGGCGGCGACGGCGTCGAGCTTGGCGAGGTAGTCGGCCGGGGCGCCGGCCCCGGCGGCGGCGGCCCGGATCTTGGCGAACTGCTCGGGGGAGGTGGCGCGTTCGGCGTGAGCGAGGTAGTCGGGCCGCTCGGGCTGCTGTTGCTGCCCCTGGGCGGCCGGCTGTTCCCACGGGCCCGGCTCGGCGCGGTTGCTGCGCCGCGGCTGCTGGCGCTGCTGCCCGCGCTGCTGGCGGCGCCCCTGGGTGCGCTGGCGCTCGACGCGGTGCTCGGCCGGTACGGAGTCGTCGCGGTCGCTGTCGTCGATTGACCGGGCGTCCACGGGGATCATGAACACCTGAAAGAGCATGTACTTGAGCGCGGCGCTCATGGCCTTGTTCGTGGACTTGTCAGCGGTGTCCATCGCCTCACCAGGGACGGTGACGTGGAGGCAGTCACCCGCGGGCCCGTAGATGCGGTAAAGCATCTTGATCACGGTGTGCGTGCCCTTCTCGCCGCGGGGCCGCTGGTTGTGCGAGGCGATCTCGGGAGCGATGAAACACCCGTGGTTGCGCATCGGGCCCGCCATGGCGGACATGGCGTCATCCACGCCACGGAAGCTGTAGTCCTGCTGCCTGTTCTTCTGGTCCTTACCGACGGGCATCACGTCGCGCATGACGCCGTGAATCACCTGGAAAACACGCGGCAGATCGGCCGGGGTGCCCGCGGGGGCGGGCTCGTACGCGGTCTTGATGAGCGGGGCGGGCTCGGCCTCGACCGTGGGCGGGGGCGGGGGCGCGGCCGGGTGCAGGGCTGTGACAGTCACGTGCGGGTGGTTCCTTCCGGGGCGGCGTGGTGCCGGATGTGGGCGGCGAGTCGGGTGATCCGGCCGGCGAGCGTGATCGCCGCGTCGGGGGCGAGCAGGTCGTCGAGGTCGGCGGCGATCGGGGTTTCGGCGGCCAGGGCCTCGCGGCTCCCGTCCGCGGCGGCGGCGCGCATCGCCGTCTCGTACTCGGGCACGTCGTGCCCGTAGATCGCCTGGTCGAGGTCCCGCACGTTCTCGCCGTGGCGGGTGAGCAGGCGCCCGACGGCGTCGGGGTCCGCGACGTACGCGAGGGCGAGGTCGTCGAGCAGGGTCTCGGCGCGGGCGCCGATCGGCAGGCGGACGGCGAGGCCGTCGGCGCTGAGCGTCGGCCGGATCATCCGTGCAGCTCCTCGGGCATCGACGCCTCGTCGAGGGCGAGGTCGCCCGTGAGCGCGTCGTAGACCTGCGGGCGGGTCCAGTCGGCGGCGGGGAACGCACGACGCAGCAGACGGCGGGCGGCGACGTGCGCGGCGCGGTCGGCCTTGATCGGCAGACCGAGGACGTCGTCGAGGACGACCCACGTCGCGACGCGCTGCTCGCCGTCGCGGTCGGTGTGCACGGGGACGGTCCGCACGCGGGCGGTACCGGGGGCGATCTCGTCGAGCTGACGGGCCAGTACGCCCGTAAGAGCAAGGCGCTTCCGGGCGGCGAGGGCGCCCTCGACGGCCTCGCCGGTACGGGGACGGGCGATACGCTGGGTGGTGTTCACAATCGGGCCTCTCGGGGTTCGGTCGTGAGGGCCGTCCGGGTCGCATCCGGGCGGCCCTTCGCGTTGTCAGGCGGCGGCGCGGTGCTCGACGGCGGGCGCCTGGGCGCACTGCTGCCGTTCGAGGCGGCGCAAGATGAGTTCGACCTCGGGGGCGAGCCGGCCGGCGGCGCGGTCGCTGTCGCGACGGGCGCGGGCGGCGTCAAGGACTCGGCGGGCGGCGGCAAATGCCTGCTCGCGGGGGATGACGGCGCCGTTCATGCGGCGGCCCGCGTGATGAGCTGACCGGCGGTCACGCCGTAGTGCTGCTCAACAGCGGCGGCGAGCCCGACGCTCGGGGCGGTCTTGCCAGTCCACAGACGCCATGCGGTGTTTCGTGCAACCTTCAACCGGCGTGCGGTGTCTGACGGTGTGTGGTCACCCGCTGCCTGTGCGGCGTTGACCAGGGCAGTGCGGTCGTACATACAGTCATCGCCCTTCCATGGATGGTGAGTTCCTTCCATGGATGGAACGCTAGCACGATGGACAGACGTTCGACGTACGCGTGTACGAGGGAATGGATCTTCTAAGTTCGTTGACAGACGGCACACAACTGGCAACAATCGGTCACCTGTTCGAGTTGCAGCGTCGCAGCTCAGGGGGGTGAACCGTGGCATACATGTGCGTTGCGGGCGGGTTAAGTCGATGCTGTGGTAGCCCTGTCCGGTGCGGGGTATGTTCCATCCATGGAACGAACGAACCCCCACGGGAACGAAGAAGACCGAGCCACACCCGAAGAGTTCGCCGCATGGCTCAAAGATCAACTAGGGCGCCGCGGTTACGACGTGCGACCTAGGGGCGGCGGGCAAACCCGCTTCGCCATCGACGCGGGAATCGCACAGGGAACCCTCAGCCGCGCAATGCGTGGCCAAGGAGCACCGGAAGTGCGAGTCCTCGAAACGATCGCCGAATTTCTCCGCGTTCCCCTCGCCGAGGTATTGGTCGCCGCCGGCATCCTCACCCGCGATGTACTGCAAGCCATTCAAGAAAAGGGCCCTCGACCCGACCCCCTGACACCCGAGGCGGCAGCCGGGGAGCTGGGAATTACCGACCCCCAGAAAATTGAACTCTTCGTCTCGATGACCGAGACCCTGCGAAAGCAGCGAGCCGAAAACGGCGAGGGACACGTCGCCGAGAACTAACGCACGGAGGCACCAGTGACCCACCTGTACGCGCCCATTTTCGCCTTCACCCTGCTTTTGGTGGGGCTTTCATCGGGCGTCATTGGATTACTGGGCAACAACAACGACATGTGGCGGGCCGGCGTATTTCTCGTCCTGACGGCCGTTCCGCTGTTCATCGTCCGCGCCGTGCACGACTCGCACCGAGTCAGCGACGACCAGCTCGCCGCTGCCGACACTGCCGGCTACTTCCGCGCGCTCGACCACGTCGCGCGCGGCCTGCTCGACGCTCACGCACCCCACAGCGGAGGCCACCGCCACGACCGCGACGAGCAGGCCGCGGGCAACGTGATCACACTGCGCCCGCACCATCCCAACCCACCCGAACGGAAGGCACAGTGACCCAACTCGACATCCCCGCGACCTTTCGCGGCTCGCCGACTGATGAGGACGGCGAGCCGTGGCTCGCATACATCCGCGTATCCACCTGGAAAGAGGAGAAGATCAGCCCGGAGCTTCAGCGGGACGCAATCAGCCGATGGGCCCGCCAGACAGGGCGCCGCATTATCGGATGGATTGAAGACCTCGACGTTTCCGGGCGCCACTTCAAACGCAAGATCATGACCTGTATTGAGCGCGTCGAGAACGGCGAGGCGCGCGGCGTCGCCGTCTGGCGTTACTCGCGATTCGGTCGCGATCGTACGGGTAATGCGATCAACCTCGCCAGACTCCAACAGGCGGGCGGAGAGCTTGAATCGGCGACCGAGCCGGTTGACGCCACAACAGCGATCGGCCGGTTTCAACGGGGCATGATCTTGGAGTTCGCGGCGTTCGAGAGCGACCGCGCCGGCGAGCAGTGGCGAGAGACGCACGACCACCGTCGGTACAAGCTCAGGTTGCCCGCACAGGGGCGCAAGCGGTGGGGGTACGTCTGGCATCGCCGGTACGACGCCACCACAGGCAAGCTGCGACAGGAGCAGTACATACCCGATGAGGCCACCGGGCCTGTGTGCGCACAGCTCTACATCGACTACGTCGACGGCAAGGGATTCAGCGCCTTGTGCGGGCGCCTCAACCGTGCCGGGCACCGGACCACGCAGGGGACGATGTGGAGTACAGAAACCCTCTGTCGCTACATGGACAGCGGCTTTCCCGCCGGCCTACTCACCGTGCACAACCCTGAGTGTCGGTGCCGGAAGACTAACGGGACCTGTAAGAATCACGTCTTCATTCAGGGGGCCCAAGAAGAATTGATTGACTTCGACCTCTGGGAGCGGTATCGGCAGCGCAGGAAGGAAGTAGCCGCGACCATGCCGCGATCCCGCGTCGGCCTCTACGAACTGACCGGACTGGCAAGGTGTGCCGAGTGCCGGCAGGGGACCAGCCTGAATACGGCCAAGCGCGAGGGGGTGAACGTGATCGGGTTCGCCTATCGGTGCAGCAAGCGTGCGAAGTCGGGCGCGACCGCGTGCGGGGGAATTCTCGTTGAGCGCGAGTTCGTCGAAAAAGAGGTGTTCAACTGGCTTACGGCCGAGGCCGCCGCGGGGATCGACGCCGCACCGCCGACCGAGGCCGCTCCCGCGCGGGACCTTGCGAAGGAGCAGGCTGCCAACCTGACGGCGCGCGCCCGTGCACAGGCCGAGGTCGACAAGCAGCGCCAGGCGCTCGCCCGACTCAGGGCAGAGCACGCCGCCAACCCGGAAGACTTCGGAACGGGGGAGTATGAGGAAGCGGCCGACGTGATCCGCGGCAAGCGGGCCGAGGCAGAGAAGCTACTCGACAGCATCCCCGACGTGGAGCCGCTTCCGGACCGCGCCGAGTTCGTGCCGCTGGTCGTCGGAACGGTGGCGGAGTGGAAGACCTTCAACGTCACAGAGCGAAACGCGGTGTTGCGCAAGATCATTCGCCGGGTCGCCATCATCCGGAAGGGTCCGGGGGTCGAGAACCACAGGGTTGAGATTCACCCCATGTGGGAGCCGGACCCGTGGCCGGACCCCAAGCAGAAGAAGACTACCGAGGGGTAGTGACATACCAATCGGTATGTGCGCAGAATCTTCCTACTTGTCGCGACGTGGCGACGGCACCCTCGGGAGGATGCTGTGTACGGCACCATGCAGGACGTACCGCTTCTGGTCAGCAGGATTCTGGAGCACGGCCGAAGCATCCACGGGCGGTCCCAGGTCACCACGTGGACCGGTGAGGCAGAGCCTCACCGCCGTACATTCGCTGAGATCGGTGATCGCGCCGCACAGCTCGCCAACGCCCTACACGACGAACTCGGAGTAACCGAGGGAAGTGTTTTGGGAACGTTGATGTGGAACAACTCGGAACATGTCGAGGCATACTTCGCGCTCCCCTCCATGGGGGCCGTCCTCCACACGCTCAATCTCCGTCTCCCGCCCGAGCAGCTGATCTGGATCGTCAACCACGCCGCCGACCGCGTCGTCCTCGTGAACGGCTCCCTGCTGCCGCTCATCGCACCGCTCCTCCCCCACCTGCCGACCGTCGAGCACGTCGTCGTCTCCGGCCCGGGTGACCGCACCCCGCTGGCCGACGCCGTCGCGAACGCCGGCTCCGCCGTCCAGGTGCACGAGTACGAGGAGCTGATCGACGGGCGCCCCACCACGTACGACTGGCCCGAGCTGGACGAACGCACCGCCGCGGCCATGTGCTACACCTCCGGCACCACCGGCGAGCCCAAGGGCGTCGTCTACTCGCACCGTTCGATCTATCTGCACTCCATGCAGGTCAACATGGCCGAGTCGATGGGGCTGACGGACAAGGACACGACCCTCGTCGTCGTACCGCAGTTCCATGTGAACGCCTGGGGCCTGCCGCACGCCACCTTCATGACCGGCATCGGCATGCTGATGCCCGACCGGTTCCTCCAGCCCGCGCCGCTGGCCGACATGATCGAGCGCGAGAAGCCCTCGCACGCCGCCGCCGTGCCGACGATCTGGCAGGGACTCCTCGCCGAGGTCACCGCCAAACCGCGCGATCTCAGCTCCATGGTTCGCGTCACGATCGGCGGCTCGGCCTGTCCGCCCGCGCTGATGGAGGCGTACGACAAGCTCGGCGTACGGCTCTGCCACGCCTGGGGCATGACGGAGACCTCGCCGCTCGGCACGACCTCCAACCCGCCCGCCGGCCTCACCGCCGAGGAGGAGTGGCCCTACCGCGTCACCCAGGGCCGCTTCCCCGTCGGCGTCGAGGCGCGGCTGACCGGCCCCGGCGGCGACACGCTGCCGTGGGACAACGAGTCGGCCGGTGAGCTCGAGGTACGCGGCGCCTGGATCGCCGGCTCCTACTACGGCGGCGTCGGCGCCGAACCGCTCAAGCCCGCGGACAAGTTCAGCGCGGACGGCTGGCTCAAGACGGGCGACGTCGGCGTCATCAGCCCCGACGGCTATCTCACCCTCACCGACCGCGCGAAGGACGTCATCAAGTCGGGCGGTGAGTGGATCTCCAGCGTGGAGCTGGAGAACGCGCTCATGGCGCATCCGGACGTCGCCGAGGCCGCCGTCGTCGCCGTGCCCGACGACAAGTGGGGTGAACGGCCCCTCGCGACAGTCGTGTTGAAGGACGGCGCGAGCGCCGACTACGAGTCGCTGAGGGCCTTCCTGGCCACGAAGATCGCCAAGTGGCAGTTGCCTGAGCGGTGGTCGGCGGTGGAGGCGGTGCCGAAGACGAGCGTCGGCAAGTTCGACAAGAAGGTGATCCGCAAGCAGTACGCGGACGGGGAGCTGGACGTGACGCTCCTCTAGGCCACCCGGAGCACTTCCGACGGCACCAACTGAACCTCGACGAAGGTCAGTTGGTGCCGGGTCAGTCGGTGCCGGGTCAGTTGGTGCCGATCTTCGCGAGCAGGTCAACAATCCGCGCCTGCACGTCCTCGGACGTGGACCGCTCGGCGAGGAAGAGCACGGTCTCCCCGGCGGAGAGCTGCGGCAGTTCGGCGCGGTCGATGCCGGTGGAGGTGTAGACGACCAGCGGCGTACGGTTCAACTGGCCGTTCGCGCGCAGCCAGTCGATGATGCCCGCGCGCCGGCGCCGTACCTGCATCAGGTCCATGACCACCAGGTTCGGCCGCATCTGACTCGCGAGCGTGACCGCGTCGCTGTCCGTCCCCGCGCGCGCCACCTGCATGCCGCGGCGCTCCAGCGTCGCCGTGAGCGCGAGCGCGATCTCCTCGCTCTCCTCGATCAACAGCACGCGTGACGGGTGCTGTTCGCTGTCGCGGGGCGCCAGGGCCTTGAGCAGTACGGCGGGGTCGGCGCCGTACGCCGCCTCCCGTGTCGCCTGCCCGAGCCCGGCCGTCACCAGCACCGGGACCTCGGCGGCGACGGCCGCCTGGCGCAGCGACTGGAGCGCGGTACGGGTGATGGGGCCGGTCAGCGGGTCCACGAACAGCGCCGCGGGGAAGGCGGCGATCTGCGCGTCGACCTCCTCGCGGGAGTGGACGATCACCGGGCGGTAGCCGCGGTCGCTGAGGGCCTGCTGGGTGGAGACGTCGGGGGCTGGCCAGACGAGCAGCCGACGCGGGTTGTCCAGCGGCTCGGGGGGCAGCTCGTCGTCGACGGGGCGGGGCTGGGGGCGGTTCGCGACCTCGACCGCGCCGCCGGGGCCGTCCAGCGGCTGGGGGCCCTCGGCGCCCTCGTCCGGGGCGCCTATGGCGTACGCGCGGCCCTCGGAGTGGGGGCCGTGGGCGAGCGGGCCGCCCTGGCCGCCGTGGGAGGGGCCGGATGGGGCGGAGGGGGCGCGGGTGGTGCTGCCGGTGGCCGTGTTCGCGTTGGTGCCTTCGGGGCCGCGTGGGCCCTGCGGGTGGTGAGGGTCATGCGCACCCTGCGGGTCGCGAGGGTCATGCGCGCCCTGCGGGTCGTGCGCGTCCTGCGGGTCGTGAGGGTCGTGCGGGGAGGAGAGCCTGCGGCGGCGGCCGGCGCCGAGGGTCTGGTTCTGCTGCTTGGTGATCTGCTGCGAGAAGGGCACGCCCTGGCCCAGCGTACGGACGCTGAACGCCCGCCCCTGCGTGGAGTCCGCCGACACCGGCGCCTCCTCGGGCAGCGGCTGCGCGGGGGGCAACGGCTGTGCGGCGCGCGGGTCCTGGGAGGTTCCGGCCGCCGGGCCGTCGGCACCGTCGCCGTCGCGTCCGCCGTGAGTGTCGCCGCCGTTGTCGCCCTTGTCCGTCGGGTGCGGGCGCGGGTGCGCGTGCTCGGTCGGCGGTACGGCTCCGGGGACGGGCCACGACGGCTGCCCGGCCGCGCCGGGCATCACGCCGACACCCGAGGCGGTGGGCATCCCGGGCGCCCAGCTGTTGGGATCCGTGGGCGCGGCGCCGTCGCCGACGGACTCCGGCTCGGGCACAGGCATCGGCGCGGGCGCCGGTGCGGGCATGGCCACCGGCGCCTGGCGGGGATCCTTCCGAGGCGAGACCGGGTGCGGCTTCATCGGTGTGTGGTCGGCGCGCGGGTCCGAGGGGGCGGAGTCGTGGCGCGGTGCGCGGTCGGCGTCGGCCGGCGGGAGCGCGAACTGCGCGCGGGGAGGCGCGGCATCGCCGGCGGGCGCCGGCGCGGGCCGCTGCTGCGTGGGCGCCAGCGCACGCCGGGCACGACGGACGGCCGGTTGCTGCGTTGCCGTGCCCTGTTGCGGTGCCGGGACATGCTGCGGGGGTGCGGCGGGGGTGGGCGAGGCAGGGGTGGGCGACGGGCCGGCGGGCAGGGCCGGGAGGGCGTTCTGCCCACCGTGCCGGGCGCGCCGTCCCGTACCGGCCGCGACGGCCTCCTGCTGCGCGCCGTGCGGTACGCCCTGCGGCGGTACGGCCTGACCGAGGGCCGCGCGCCCGTTCGGCCGGGCGCCCTCGGCGGCCGTCACGACCGACCCCTCGGAAGGGGCGGGCGCGGCGGGAGCTGCGGAGGCGGGAGGACCGGACAGGGCGATCTCGGCGCCCGGTACGGGGACCCCGGGTGCGTTCTCCGCCGGGCTCGGCCGGCCGCGCCTTCGGCCCGTACCTCCGCCGGGGGCCCCGCCACCGCTGTCGCCGGAATCCTGGTCGGGAGCGGCCTGCCCCACGGGTGCCTCGGGCGCCGGGGCCGCCTCCGTACGAGCCCTGCGACGCCCCGTGGGCTCGCCTGCGGGCTCCTCACCCGCCGCCCCGAGGAACGCGTCGGTGGACGCACGCCGCGCACGCCGTCGCCCGCCACCGCCACCACTGACGCCGCCGCCCGAGCGGCCGGAACCGCCGGTCGACCCCGGCGCCTCCCCCTGCTCGCCCGTCTGCTGAACCGGCGCCGCGCTCTCCTCGGCCGTGGGCGGATGGAACGTCCCCGCCCCGCCCCCGAGCGGCACTTCGAGCACATACGCGCTGCCGCCCATGCCCGGCATCTCGTGCGTCTGCAACACGCCGCCGTGCGCCCGTACGATCCCGCGCACGATCGGCTCGTGCACCGGATCGCCGCCCGCGAACGGTCCGCGTACCTCGATCCGTACGACATCCCCGCGCTGCGCCGCCGCGACCACGATCGTCGAGTCGACGTAACCGCCGCCCGGCACCACCCGCGTACGCCCGGTGGAGTCGACACCCGCCACATCCGCCGTGAGATGCGCGAGCGCCGTCGCGAGCCGTACGGGGTCGACCTCCGCCTCGATCGGCGGGGCGTGCACCGCGAACTGCGCCCGGCCGGGGCCGATCAGCTCGATCGCACCCTCGACGCCGGCCGCCACGACCCCGTCGAGCAGGACGTTGACCTTGGTCAGCCGGTCCAGACCCTCGTCGAGCCGCTGATAGCCGAGGACGTTGTCCACGAGCGTCGTCATCCGCGCGTAGCCGGCGGACAGATGGTGCAGCATCTGGTTGGCCTCGGGCCACAGTTGCCCGGCCGGATCGGCGGCGAGCGTCGACAACTCGCCGCGCAGCTCCTCCAGCGGCCCGCGCAGCGCGCCGCCGAGCACGGCCGCCAGCTGATGGTGGCGACGGGCCGTGTTGTCGTACCGCTCCGCCAACTCCTCGATCTCGGCCGCGTACCGGTCGCTGCGGTCGGCGAGTTCGGCGGTGTGCCGTTCGACGGCCGCGGCGAGTTCCGCCTCGTGGCGCTCGATCGTCTCCGCCAGCTCGGCGGCGTGCCGCTCGGCCGCCTCGCTGGCCTCGGTCGCGTGGGCCTCGACCAGTTCCTCGTACGGCCGCCGGTCGGTGAACGTCATCACCGCGCCGACGAGCTGCTCCCCGTCCCGTACGGGAGCGGTGGTCAGGTCGACCGGCACCTGCTTGCCGTTCTTCGCCCACAGCACCTGCCCGCGCACCCGGTGCTTACGGCCCGACTTGAGGGTGTCGGCGAGGGGCGAGTCCTCGTACGGGAACGGCTCACCGTCGCCGCGCGAGTGCAGGATCAGCGGGTGCAGCTCCTGACCGCCCAGATCGCTGGCCCGGAAGCCGAGGATCTGCGCGGCGGCGGGATTGACGAGGACGACGCGGCCGTCGGTGTCCGTACCGACCACGCCCTCGGCGGCGGCCCGCAGGATCATCTCGGTCTGCCGCTGCGAACGCGCCAGCTCCGCCTCGGTGTCGACGGTCCCCGACAAGTCGCGCACGACGAGCATCAACAACTCGTCGCCGGTGTAGTTGTGCAGGTCGTAGGCCTGGGCCTGCTGGCCGTCCTCCAGGTTGGCGCTGGTGACCTCGACGGGGAACTCACTGCCGTCCGTACGCCGCGCGATCATCCGCGTCGGCTTCGTACGGCCCCGCTCGTCGGAAGCCTCCGGGCGGCGCATCGAACCGGGGATCAGGCGCGGGTCGAACTCCGGCAGGAGATCGAGCAGACCGCGCCCGACCAGGGCCGTACCAGGGGTCTCGAAGGTTTCGAGGGCGATGGTGTTGGCATTGACGACGGTGCCGTTGCTGTTGACGAGCACCAGCCCGTCGGGGAGCGCGTCAAGTATCGCCGCGAGGCGAGCAGCGCCTCGGGATGGCCTGCTGCTCACGACGACGCTTCCTCCCTGACCCACTGCACCTTGCGGACGGCCGGTCCCATCTTGCCCCTCGGAGTCTCAGCCTGTCACTGGAGGGAGTCTAAGGGCTGGGGGCATGGCGGGGCGGCGGATGAGGGGGAGCTCTCACCAAGGTTGTGTGCGGACCTGGTACGCACCCCCTTGTGCGCCCCCTCCCACCTTCCGTGCCTTCCGTGCCTCGCGTGCTCCCCTGCTTTCCGTGCCTTCCGTGCTCCCGCGGGTCAGCCCCTGGCGGCGGGGAGTACGGGGACGAGGTTCTGCCAGCGCGAGATCTCGCACCCGTTCTTACGGCTGAACGTCGCGTCGACGCTGCGCCCCTGCCACGTCCCCGTGACCCGGGCGGTGGCCGGCCCGCCCATCTGCATGGTGCACATCTGGCCCTTGGGCACCGGCGCGAAGGGGTCGGCCGACTCGCCGGCCAGCTCGTCCAGCCGCGCACACGCGGACGCGCTCTCGGGGTGCGAACCGCCGGCGGGCTCGCAGCTCAGCTCGTACGTGCCGTCGGCGCGCGTGATGTTGGTGTCGGCGACGGTCACGGTGAGCCGGTCCGGCTCCCGCTCCTGAAGCAGCGACGACAGCGGCAGCGGCGCCAGACCGAGCGGCGCGGCGGCGGCGACGGCGGTGGGCGCGAAGGCGCCCCCGGCTGCGAGCGAGGCGGCGAAGACGGCGGTGGCGGTGAGGGAGAAACGACGCGACACGGGAGCTCCTGTACGGCAGACGATTCCGAAGGGCCCGACGGTGCGCGCCCGGCATCACTAACGCGCGCGAGCCCGAGTCGTTGCGCACAGGCGAGGGGCGCGAAGAAGCGCTTTGCCCTGCGGGCTTCCCGCCTAGTACCGTGGGCGGCGATTGGTGACACCGCGCTCGGCTGTGTCATCATCTGACACGCACCACCCGCGCCCGCGCGGGTGTGCTGGAGGCGTCGCCTAGTCCGGTCTATGGCGCCGCACTGCTAATGCGGTTTGGGACTTAAATCCCATCGAGGGTTCAAATCCCTCCGCCTCCGCGCACGACACACCGAAGCCCCGTCCACCAGGCCGGGGCTTCGGCCGTCACCGGCCCCTGTTTCGGCACGTTTCCGCAGCTCAGACCGGGTCCGGCTAATGGATTTCACGTGACGCCGCAGGTCATGTAATGTTGTTCTCGCAACGCGGACGGGCCCCAAAAGCCCACCACAGCAAGCACTCGTAGCTTAACGGATAGAGCATCTGACTACGGATCAGAAGGTTGCAGGTTCGAATCCTGCCGAGTGCACAGCAGGCCAGAGGCCCCATCGAGGAATCGATGGGGCCTCTGGCGTGTGGGCGTGAGGGGAGGGTTCGGCGGCGATTTTCACCCGGCGTCCAACCTCGTGATCGGGCCCGCGCACTGATGATCGCGTTCGACTACCGCAACCTCGGGCTGCGCGTACACGACCTGATGCCGTCGCGCTCGCCGGGCGGCGGTGCCGGTCCACGGTTCTCGCCGGACGTACTGAGGGGTGATCGTCGGCGCAATCGGGACAGCAGTACTCGTGGCCGCCGCCGCATCCCGCGCACCACTGGCCGTCAGGTTGCGGGCAGTTGGTAGTTCAGGACGTACGCGTCTGCGGCCATGACCGTGTCGCACACCTCCACGGCGCGGCCTTTGGTGTCGAACGCGGTGCGGATCAGATGGATCACGGGGACGCCGGTGGCGAGCCGAAGTGTCTTCACTTCCGGAGGGGAGGGCATGCGGGCCCGGATCTCCTCCTCGAAGTGGTCGAGTTTGTGGCCCAGTTCTTCGAGCCGGGCGTAGATCCCGCCGGGGCCAGGGTTGGGCTGGGCGATGGGGGTGTTACGGGCCAGGTCGAGCGGCAGGTAGGAGACGGCGAACTCGACGGGCCGGCCGTCCAGCAGGTACCGGCGACGCCGGGCCAGGACGCGACGCGGGGCACCGAGCCGAGTCGAGATGTCCGGGGTCGGACGCTCCTCCTTGACCTCCAGGTTGTCCACCTCCGGGTGACTGCCGGTAGCGTCGGCCTCCACGATGAACGCCGACTTTCCTTGTTCGCGATGACGCCGCGCGAACCGGTCGGATGCCAGGCGGCGCACCGGAGGGCGGGGCCGGACGAAGACGCCCTTGCCGTGCTCGGAGGAGACCAGGCCCTCGCTCTGGAGCATGGAGATCGCGTTGCGCACGGTCATGCGGGACACGCTGAAGTGCTCGACCAGCTCCGATTCCGAGGGCAACTTGGAGCTCTCGGCGAAGCGTCCCTTGTCGATGGCCTCCCGCAGCTGATCGGCGATCTGCCGGAAGACGGCACGGTCACTGGTCGGGTCCAGCGAGCCGAGCAGACCGGGAGTAAGAGCGGCCACGTGTACTCCTTTAGATATCTAGACAAGAGGCTGAGTCCAGTTGCTACGGTGAGAGCCTAGTCAGCCAACTGGACGAGGACTGCCGAACGTGACCACCGCCGAACGTCCCCACTCGGTGAGTGTCGCCGGGGTGATCGTGGACGACCACGGTCGCGCCCTGCTGATCAAGCGACGCGACAACGGGCAGTGGGAACCGCCGGGCGGCGTGGTCGAGGCCGGCGAAACTCTCCCCGACGCGCTCCAGCGGGAAGTCCTGGAGGAAACCGGCATCAAGATCGCCCTTCCGGCGACCCTGACCGGCGTCTACAAGAACATGACGGGCCTGATCGTCTCGCTCGTCTTCCGCTGCCAGGCAATCGAGGGCCGGCCCACCACGGGCGACGAGACCAATGCTCTGCGCTGGGTCACTCGCGACGAAGCGGCGGAGCTGGCTGACGAGGCGTATGCGATCCGCGTCCAGGACGCACTGGACGAAGCATCTCCGCCCGCTGTCCGTGCGCACGACGGCGTGAAACTCATCTAGCACTGAACAACGGTCCATGCCCGCCCATCAGCATGAAGGGACTTGTATGCACGAGTATACGAGCAAGGTTCGAGTCTGGGGGCTGACTTGCCCAGGTCTCCGCGAAGAGGTCGGCCGAGCGCGGCGGTGGACCCGCGACGTCCTTGCCGGACACCCGAGGGCGGATGACGTGACGCTCATCGTGAGCGAGCTGGGCAGCAATGCGCTTCTCTACACGGCCAGCGGCGAGCAGAACGGCGCGTTCCAAGTCACGCTCGCACTCTCGGACCATGCGATCGCGGTGTCCGTCACCGATGCCGGGGGCAGCGTCACGTTCCCCGAGGTGGAGCGCGCGGAGAAGGAAGCACTACGCGGCCGGGGCCTCGACATCGTCAGTTCACTCGCCCACAACGTCAGCATCCACGGCACCGGCCAGGGCTTCACCGTCACCGCGGAACTCATCTCCCACCACCCCGGCAGCCGACCATGGCGATGACAGGCGCACGTGAGACCGGTTATTGGTGCAGCGCCCCCGTTGTCCACCTCGGCGGCCGTTTCACGAACAGTCCACGACTCGCTGTCCGATGGCTTCGCGACAGGGTTCGGGACGTCACGTCCCAACTCGACCGACACTACGCGGCCCCCGGACGCCACTGGTTCCTGGACGAGCCTGAACACGAGCGGGCCCGATCAGCACTCGCGCAGGGCGAGGTTTACGTGCTCTCGGCCCGCCCCACAGGACGGACACGATGACCCGCCCGACGCCCGTGCTTCTACGCGGCTACCGATGCGAATGCCACACGAGCCGTCCCACGAACGGCGAGACCACCATGCTGCTCGGCTCGGCCGACGTGGACACCGCGCTCCAAGCGGTCCGCTGGATCAGAGTCGCCGTGCGCACCCTCTCGCCGGCCCTCAACTCCGAAGCGTTCGAGGAAGCGTGGCAATGGCTCTCGGAGGACCACCACGACACGCGCCAAGCCCTCATCCAGGGCGAGCCGGTCACTCTCATACTCCGCCAGGGCTCCACAACGATCCAATGGACCGCCCGCCCAACCCAGTTCCTCAAACCCACCACCCGCCAAGGCATCAACTCCCCAGCCTGCACACACGAGTCCACCAAGCCCTGCCTAACAGCCTGAGCACAACTTTCTATACGGTTTCAAGGCGCCTCGCTCCGCTCCCCGCGCGCTCCCCGGCTCCCCGCCGGGCCCCCGCCGCTCCTGTCTCCGCCCCGCTCCGGGCCCCGGCTACGCCGGTCGCGCGACTGAAGCGAACGCCAGTGGCACGGAGAAACCCGCTGTGGCTGGGGCGGTCGGCTCCACGGCTTTAGCCACCTCCCCGGTTCGGGTCCCGCGTCGAGCAAGACCAGGGGGCCACTCGTTCAAATTCCGGGCAGGGGCACAGCCTGCCCGAGTTGCCGGCCAGCGTACGGCCCCCTGATCATGCTCGACCCCAAACCGGGCAGGACACCGGCCAAACCCGCTCCACCGACTGGGCTCCTGCGGCATTTGGACCTGACCTAAGTAGCCGCTAGGCAATCGGCAGGATCCTTCGAATGGCATCCGGAATCGCGTACTGATTCAGGTAAGGGGCCATAAATCTAGCCCCGTCAGCGTCGCTGCGGAGCAGGTCGGCCAAGTACTGCACTTCATGCGGTGCAGTAATCATGCGTACCATCGAAGAAAACACATCGCCGACATAGAAGCGATTATGGTCCACGCCGACTCGAAAAACTCTTTTCAGGCAAACTTGACGAAGGATGGAATCATCGGCGGCATTCCAAACATTACGAAAGAAGCTCGCTATCTCATCCGTGTAGCTGAATGGGTGGCTGCCCTCTGAATAGCTGTCAAAGACTCGGACTACCTGAGAGAATACAGAGAAATCTCGGGCGATCATTTCTCTTATGAGAACATCCGGGAGCGAGGTGAGGAATTCCTTAAAGAAGACCTCATCATCGGATCGATCGGAAAGGAATCGAAGAAGCTCAGACAGGGCTCCTGGCTCTTGCTCCAAGGCTCGTTCGCGCAGCGCTTGTGCGTGCTCTGTCGGCGCGGCCAGTTCGTCGCTAGGTGCAGTTGCGACCTCCAAGGCCCGTCGCAGATCAGCTACGGACTGAAACCGGTCAGAAGGCTCCTCGGCGATGCATTTGGTGATTACATAGCGAAATTCTGCTGGAATCTTGGCAACTTTAGCACGCGGGTAAGGGACTTCATCCACCACGCACCGGTAGAGGATTTGGCCTATGGCGTAGACGTCCGCAGCTAGCGTCACGTTGTGGGCGTCATCAAATTGCTCTGGAGCCATATAGGCCAACGATCCAAAAATCGTCTCAGTTCGGGTGATGGTCAAACTATCAGAATTTACGTCCTTGCACAGGCCGAAGTCGGACACCACCCATCGATTGTCGAGAAATAGAATATTCTCAGGTTTTAGGTCCCGGTGAATTATCCCCTCGGCGTGAGCGTAGGCGAGGGCATTGAGTACTTCCGTGATGATTCCTACAGCCTCTACGGAATCCAGGCTTCCAGCATCAAGCACGTCTTGAAGGGAGTGCTTGGCGATCGGCATCACGTAAAATGGTTTCTCACCTCTCAAATTCATTGCGATAATCGGCATCACACCTGGGTGTCGCAGTGTGCTTTGGCATCGGACTTCCCTTTCGAAACGAGCTCGATTCTCTATCCCCGGAGAGAGATCAGTTGATTCGAGTGGAAATTTTATGGCCACAAACCGGCCTGTCTCCAGCGCAGTTGCCTTCCAGACCGTCGCCTGTCCACCGGCGCCCATCTTCTCGATCCTGCGAAACTGCGCCACCGGACCCCACCCACCTAATATCCAGAAACATCACATGTTCTAGCTAACTGTAACGAGATCGACACGATGAGCACAGAGTCTTGCTTGAAGTGCTTGACTCTGGGACGTAGTGGATGAGGAGTCTCTACGGGGAGGGATGGCACATGAGTACACCCAAGATCCTTACCGTGAACCTTGAGTTCGAGATGGGCGATCGAAAGATTCATGCCGCACGAATCAAGGCTGCCTACGAGGCGGCAGTCAGCAGCGCGATTGAAGCGGCGAAAAAGGAGCTGCTTGAAGGCAGCGTGACGACCGTTCGTAGCCGTATGACCTGGGACTACAGATGGGCCGAGACTTCGGCTCAGTACACGGACGTAGATGTCGAGTGGGCGGAGGAGGAGGAACCGGAGGCCTGAGACAGCACTTGCCAATGGCGTACAGCAGCGGAGTACCGCAACCTCAGCAACCGCCCGAAGCAGCTACCGCCTCTCCGGGGCCTCGCAGCGGCCGGTATGACTCCTGCTGACCGAACCGGCTAGAGCTACGGATCAGAAGGTTGCAGGTTCGAATCCTGCCGAGTGCACAGCAGGCCAGAGGCCCCGGACGACATCCGGGGCCTCTGGCGTTGGCGCGTACAGCAGCGGAGCGCGCACCAACCACCTTGACGTAGACCTCCATCGGCATGGCGATCTGTGAGTGCCGGGGGACGCGTTGAACGATCTTCGAGCGCACCCTTAAGTGCGACCGGCCGAGCGCGGCGGTCGGCACCATGAGGCCTTTGTCGGACACGCGCTCGGGGAGCTGGAGTCTCGTTCGTCGGCCGGCTCTGGAGCGCCCGAAGCTGTTGACCACTACGCCAGCGGCTCAGAAAGCTCGGGATTCACTTATGAGCGGTCGAGAATATGCTGCGTATCCGGCCGAAATCTAAGCAATGCAGTTGGTCCATCAGTCACAGAATCCGTGCATCCTTCAGGACCGACGAACAGAACGTAGTTGATTCCACGATTCTGTGCAGAGTGAAATCGGATGCCGTCCACCCGCAGGGGGGAAAAATGACGAAAGTACTCGGTGAGAACTTGTGTGGGGACGTACTCAAGATGCTCGCGGCCATCCAGCGTCACGGGCCTGCTCAGATCCTTGGCGAATGAGCGGATGAAGTTGATGGGCCACGAGGACTCAATTCGCCCGCCGTCGAAGTTGCTGATTCGCGGCGGGAGGTCGATGAGATCGATTACGGTGGCTGAACGAGTCAACGCGAAGGCTGCAACAGCTGCGTATGGACGCGTATCATGCGCAGATATTTCTTTTACCGCTGTCTGAGGGTCGTCCGAACCGTAGAACATTGAGATTCCGGCAGGGCTCATTCTGTTGCTGGCGGCCCTGCTGTGAGGCGTGGACCCCAGAGTGGCAGCCGTATATTCTACCTTTTCTCGATCCGAACGCATTCGGCCGCGCCAGATTAGTTGCCCCGAGGGAACCTGGCAGAGGAGCCCGACCTCGCTAATAGTGGAAGATAAATCGCGCAATCTCTCAACCGGAGAGATGGAAGGGGTGAACTCTGCGGGACTTGTTGGATGGGAATCATCCGACAAGAGAGAGTAGCGTCTGTGGTGTTTCACTTGATAACAGAATGCTTCCCAGGTCTCCAGCAAGATACTCCCCCTGGCGCAGATACAAACCATGAAAAACTCCACGACCTCTGTTGTGACTGCATCAGCAGGTGAGTGGAAGTGCGGCGGCGACGCTCCCCAGGTAGATCCCGTCAGCCATGAGCGGCTAAAGTTGTTCGGCGTCCTTCTTCGCCTGTAGAAGTTTGTAGACCTGATCGAAATTCTGTCGACGCCGCGTGGTGAAGTGAATCTCCCACGAGGCGTCATTGGAGAGTTCGCTCATCAGCGGGTCCCAGATGAGGTCGAAGCTTTTGTTGATGTTAATACCGCCCCGGCCGGCACCAAACAGAGGGATGCAGATCGAAGTAAGCTGAACTTTCAGCTCCTCTCGCTCCCGTCGTGCCAGATTGAAAATGTTGTGAACGGCTCTCGTCACAGCCAATGGGTTGACTGTGTAATTATTCGTACCTGAAACCGGACTCACGATGGCGGCATGGTAAATTCTGTGCACATTCTTGGCCGCGAGAGCCCCGGCGGGAGTTGGCACAACTGTTCCCTCTTGCACTTGCAGCCCATACGTGGCATGGCTGCGTAACCAAGCAACGAGGTGATCTCCGGCCACATCCTCCAGTATCTCACCGCCGGCTCCTTTTATGGCAGAAGCAAAGCGCAGGCTGCCTGACGTCGACGACTTAAAGAACTGAGACATCTGAAGATAGGTGTTCTCGGAGGACAGAACCACATCGACATTGGAGAGTTGCTCGACAGGTCCACCATGCACAAAAAAACGGGTAGTTATGCCAGGAGCGGTACGAATGGAAATAGGACCGAGGAGCTCTTGTTCGGTCAGAAATCCTCCATCTTGGTCCTTGGGTAGCCGGCGGCGTGAGGGCAGATCGTCCGAGTATTTCTCTGGGAACGGCTCCATCAGCCCTTCGGACAATTCCCTCCGCATCGCAGAGAGCAACCTTCCATTGGAGTTGGGCTTGATGATGGAAAAATGGTCACCGGGAAGTACCGCTGAATTAGGGAAGATGCTCAACGCTGATGCGGGTGCGACGACGTTGTCAGTTTCCCCGGCGTAAGAAACTATTGGGATCGGGCATTTGTTGTGTGAAAGTTCCGTGGCCTGCACCACGCCGTGCATGACTCTCCGTTGGGCATCCACGACTGAGGATTGCAGGGGTCTGAGCTCTCTTTCTTGACTGTTGCGGGTAAATGACAGTAGTCCTCGCCTGGAAAGTAGGAAAAGCTCCGATCCGCTATTGGGGCATGCAAACATCACTAACCGTCGAATTTTCGCCAGTTCGGCGGCCCGCCCATCGGCCAGCATGCGAGACAAGAATCGCTGGACGACCAGACCTCCCTGGCTATGCGTGACCAGCACGATCCGCTCGTGCGACTCTGCCACATCGGTTATAAATCCTCGAAGGTTCTCGGCCACCACGTTGAGGTCGGGCATTCGCCTTAAAGGATTCCACGCGAAGCGAGGGGTGGCATATTCGAAACACTCGATATCAAATTGCTCGCGAACTCCGTTCAATTTAGAGAGTTCATTCGTCAAATTATCCCAAGTGGACGCCGAAGAGAAGAGCCCATGGATAAACACAATGACGGCTTTGTTCAAGGTTCTTCCTCGATCTCGGTCAGAGTGTGCGTGCTGTTCTTGACGGAACGGCAACCCTCACCCCGATATCTGAGTCCCACCCAGGGTCACTGCTTCGTGCATGCGCCGCGTTCTTCGGCCTCGCACGCCAATTGCTCGCGAGCGAGCGTACGAAAATCGCCCAACGGCTAACTCGTTTTGAACTCGACCTTTCCGGTGCTCATTCGGAAGTTCCCGTTCGAGTACAGCGTGGGACGGGCCTCGACATGGTTGCCGCTGTACTTTTCCACATGTCGGATCTGGGCGCCGCCCGGTACTGTGAAATCGATCAAGGCGATGGCGACCCAATAGGACAAGTTGCGGTTGTTGAATAGTGGCACCGTTACGGTGGAGCCTCGCCCGTCGGTGACAACCGCCCGAGCGCCAAAGGACTTGAACGAACCCGTCCCGTTCTCCACTGCGCTGTACGCGCAGAGGAGGACGTACCCCTGGAGGTCTGGGCGACGGATGGTGATCGTCTCGCGGCCCGGGGTCCTGGAGTCGCCGTCCAACGCGATGTAGGGCGGCGCGGCGGATGTTCCGAGCTGCCCGTAGTAGACGACCTGATCTGACTTGTTCGGACGCTTGCCGAGTGGTGTGACAGCACTCTCAGGGACGTAGAGGGCATACAGATCGAGGTCGGCACCGGCCTGTCTTCGAGCAGCGCTTCCCCCGTTCCACTCAAGTGTGGCTGTCACGACGAGGCTCGGGTCGTCCTTGCGCATGTCGATGGTCGCCTGTCCGGCCTTGGAGAGGGCGACCTTACCCAGCGGGACGAGAGGACGAACCGGCGTCGTGGATGGAGCCGGTGGGACCACCGGCGGTGCAGTGGTGTGTTGGCCCTGTGTGGGCATCAAAGGCGAGACCTGTACTGCGGCAGGCTCCGGGTCATCTACAACAATGCCAAAGTCCGAGGCGAGACCTGCCAGCCCGGTGTCCCATCCTTGGCCGACGGCTCTTGCCTTCCACGTGTCTGCGCGTCGGTAGAGCTCGATGAGAATTGCCACCGTCTCCCGGTGCGTGAGTGGCGGCGGCTCAAAGGTGATTCGTGCGCTTCCGCATTCGACGACCGCCCGGGGGGTGTTGCTCGCGTCGAAGTGAGTGGCTCGCAGCTCGGGGTCGATGCTGGCGACAACCACAATGCGGTCGACTGCCGCAGGGATCGCGGGCAGATCCGCGACGATCGTCTGGCCGTTCAGTTCAACCATGTCCTGTGACAAGTGGTTGTAGAAGACCAAACCGTCATCGCTCCGCACCTTGCCGTCCTGGCCGAGAAGGACGGCAGACACGTCTACGCCGGTGCTTGAGGAGCTGAGAGTGACGCGGCACACCGCTGTAGGCAAGACAGCGTTGCCGCCTTTGGTGAGAGTCGTAGTCATGCGTGGCCTCTCATGGTGGTTCGTACATACTGGTCTTCCTGGTCGATCCGTGCAGGGCAAACGCTGATGTCGTGCGGAGAACGTGTCCGCGACGACCATGTGCCGGGAGCCGTCCCCGCATCAATGGCCGGCCCCATCCCAAGTCGAGGGCCTCCACGGCGCGATGGGGCACACAGGGAGGTGTCGTGGGTAATCAGGAGACGGAACTGGCTGCCATTGGGCATGTGATGGCCCTGGAGCGGGCCGCCGGACGGGAGCCGAAGGATGTTCGTACCTCGGGACTCCCGTACGACGTGGAGAGTCCGCCGCGCATGATCGAGGTGAAGGCATTCAGCCGTTCGGCGCGCAGTGAGGCGCTGCCGCTGGAGCACCGGCAGGTGGAGGCCTTCAAGGCGAATCCCGAGCACTACTACCTCTATGTGGTCGACAACCTTGCGGGTCGCGACGGGGCGGCGACCGGTGTCCGCATCGTGCACGGTGACGAGCTTCGGGCGATGATCGAGCGGACCCGACCCCAGATCACGTATTGGCCCACGTTCAGAGCAGCCGAGTACGACCAGGCAGAACGGCTGCTCTGAGCGCCGCCGTACAACAACGAAGTACGGCGGCCCCAGCAATAGTCAGCACCCACTACCGGTCTGACAGCCCTCTGCGTATCCCGTTCGGACCAATCATTCGTTCCAGCCGAAGAGGTTCGACTCCTAGGCGTCGTATGCGTTGGAGCCGGCTTGTGGGGTGTGGCGGGTGGTGGTCAGGCTCGGTGGGGCTGGAGGACTGTGGGGCTGCGGCGTTCGAGGAGGGTGACGTTTCGCCAGGTGCCGTGGTGGTGGGCGATGCGGTCGCGGGTGCCGATGATGCGGAAACCCAGGCTCTGGTGCAGAGCGAGGCTGGCGGTGTTCTCGGGGAAGATGCCGGACTGGATGGTCCAGATGCCCGCCGCCTCCGTCGACGCGATCAGTTCGCGCAGGAGCGCGGCGCCGATGCCCTGGCCGCGGGCGGCCGGGTGGACGTAGACCGAGTGCTCGACCACGCCGGCGTAGGCGGATCGGTCGGAGACCCGTGCCGCGGCGACCCAGCCCAGGACTCTGCCCGTCGCGTCGACGGCGACGTGGCGGTGGTCGGGCAGTTTGGTGGCGTCGAACTTCTGCCAGGTGGGGGCGGTCGTTTCGAAGGTGGCGTCGCCCTCGTCGATGCCGAGTTGGTAGATCGCCAGGACTTCCTCTGCGTGGTCCGGGGTCATGGACACGATGTGCTTGCGGGCGGCCGGGGCGATTTCGGCGATCAAGGCGTGTACGCGTCGTTCGATGTCGTCGCGGATGGGGCGGACCGCGTCGATGCCCCGGCCGGCGGGGTCGGGCAACTGCCAGTCGAGGTAGCGCTTTCCGGGGAAGACGGGGCAGGCGTCGCCGCAGCCCATTGTGATCACGACGTCGGAGGACCGCACGGTCTCGGTGGTGAGGATCTTGGGGGTTTCGGCCGCGATGTCGATGCCCAGTTCGGCCATGGCCGCGACGACGGACGGGTTCACCGCGTCGGCGGGGGCCGATCCCGCTGAGCGCACCTGTACGCGGTCGCCCGCGTGGTGCGTGAGGAAGGCGGCGGCCATCTGTGAGCGGCCCGCGTTGTGGACGCAGACGAAGAGGACCGAGGGCCGGGCGGTGTCAGGCATGGGAGGGGGCTTCCTCGGTGATGGCTGTTGGGGAGGGGAAGAAGCGGCGCGCGTACAGCGCGACGTGGACGAGGGCGATCAGGACCGGCACCTCGATCAGCGGGCCGACGACACCGGCGAGAGCCTGGCCGGAGGTGGCGCCGAACGTGGCGATGGCCACCGCGATGGCCAGCTCGAAGTTGTTGCCCGTCGCGGTGAACGCCAGTGTCGTCGCGCGAGGGTGGTCGAGTCCGACCGCGCGTCCCAGCGCCATGGAGCCCGCCCACATCAGGGTGAAGTACGTCAACAGCGGCAGCGCGATCCGTACGACGTCGAGTGGTCGGGAGGTGATGGCGTCTCCCTGGAGGGCGAAGAGTACGACGACGGTGAACAGCAGCCCGTACAGGGCGAAGGGGCCGATGCGCGGGACCAGACGCGCCTCGTACCAGGCGCGGCCCTTGGTCCGCTCGCCGATGCGGCGCGTGAGGTATCCGGCGGCGAGCGGGATGCCGAGGAAGATCAGTACGCTGCGGGAGACCTCCCACACGGACACGTCCAGGCCCGCCTGCTCAAGGCCGAGCCGGCCGGGCAGGGCCGTCAGATAGAACCAGCCGAGTGCCGAGAACGCGACCACCTGGAACACCGAGTTGAGGGCGACCAGGACGGCGGCGGCCTCGCGGTGACCGCACGCCAGGTCGTTCCAGATGATGACCATGGCGATGCAGCGCGCCAGCCCCACGATGATCAGGCCGGTGCGGTACTCGGGCAGGTCCGGCAGGAACAGCCAGGCCAGCGCGAACATCAGCGCCGGGCCGACGACCCAGTTCAGCAGCAGCGAGGGCAGCAGCAGGCGGCGGTCGCGGGTGACGGTGTCCAGCCGGTCGTAACGGACCTTGGCGAGGACCGGATACATCATCACCAACAGGCCGAGTGCGATCGGCAGCGATACCCCGGTCACGGTGACCTGGGCGAGCGCGTCCCCGAGGCCGGGCACGACGCGGCCGAGGCCGAGGCCGAGTGCCATCGCGGAGAGGATCCACACCGCGAGATACCGGTCGAGGAAGGACAGCCGGCCGGCGACCGCCCGCTCGGGCGCCGCGCTCACGAGGTCGCGTCGGCCGACGGGCGCGTCAGGACGCCGGCGAGACGGTCGGTCATCTCGGGCAGCAGCCAGTAGTAGACCCAAGTCCCGCGCCGCTCGCAGTCGATGAGACCGGCCTGCCGGAGCAGCTTGAGATGGTGCGAGATCGTCGGCTGCGACAGGTCGAAGGCGGGGGTGAGGTCGCATACGCAGATCTCGCCGCCGGCGCGCGAGGCGATCATCGAGAGGAGACGCAGGCGTACGGGGTCGCCGAGCGCCTTGAACACCTTTGCCAGTTCCACGGCCTGCTCCCCGTCGAGGGGCGCGGTCAGCAGTCCCGGGCAGCAGGTGTCCTTCGCGTCTCTCTCGACCGTGCCGTCCCTCCCGTCCGTGCCGTCGGGTTGGCCGAGCACCACCAGCTCTTGTTTCGACATGCTTCTATGTTGACGTTCTTCGATCCAAGATGCAACCTTGGATCGAAGAACATCAATACAGTCGATCGGAGTCCGTCATGTCCCGCGCCCAACTCGCCCTGCGCGTCAGCGACCTCGAAGCGTCCGTCACCTTCTACTCGAAGCTGTTCGGTACGGAACCGGCCAAGCGGCGCGAGGGCTACGCCAACTTCGCCCTCACCGAACCGCCCCTCAAGCTCGTACTGATCGAGGGTGAGGCCGGCCAGGAGACCCGTCTCGACCACCTCGGGGTGGAAGTCGAGTCCACCGGGCAGGTGGAGGCGGCGACGGCCCGGCTCAAGGACGCCGGCCTCGCGACGTTCGAGGAGAGCGACACCTCGTGCTGCTACGCCCTCCAGGACAAGGTGTGGGTCCATGGCCCCGGCCGGGAGCCGTGGGAGGTCTACGTCGTCAAGGCTGACGCCGGCACCCTCGGCAAGAGCGCCCGGCCCGACCGGAGCGGGGACTGCCGCTGCGGGGCATGAAGTAGTACTCGGAGAGCACCTTGGCCTTGGCAGAGCGTCTACGCGGTGGTCGCCCCGAAACGGTTGGTGAGGCCGGTGTCGAGAACGGCGGCGTGGCTCCGACGTCCCCTGTGGAAGGGATCCGAGACACGGGTTCGTGAAAGGACAGCCATGAGCACACAGCCACTGACCGTCGACGTGTTCCTCTCGGCCGACGGATGGGCCGGCGCGGAGGACTCGCCGGGATTCTTCGGCTACGACGGTCCGGAACTGGCCGAGTGGGTCGCCGCCGAGTCGGCCCTGCCGCAACTGGTCGTCTTCGGGCGGCGTACGTACGAGGCGCTGGCGGGGCTGCCCGAGGAGGCGCGCGACGAGTCGTGGCGGCGGATGAGTGAGCTGAACGCGGTCGTGTTCTCAACGACGTTGGAGAGCGTCTCGTGGCCGAACACCCGCCTCTGCCGTGGTGATCTGGTCGCCGAGGTGGGCCGTCTCAAGACGGAGAGCGATGTGCCGCTGCGCACCATGGGCAGTCTCTCCGTCGCCCGCCAGCTCCTCGACGCGGGACTCGTCGACCGGCTCCGGCTGATGACATTTCCGCTGCTCGTGGGGGCGTCGGGCCGTGAACCCTTCTTCGCGGGCGTGGCGGCGGCCGAGCTGGAACTGGTCGGCACGCGGGCCCTGGACGCGCGCGTGCTGCTGATCGAGTACCGGCCGACCGGGCGGGACATTCCGCGGGCCTGAGTGGGGTGATCGTTCCGTCCCGCGCGGTCTGTAGAGTGCGCCGCCACGCGCCGTCACGTAGGCGAACGCGCTCGAACCCAGGGAGACGCCGCGGTGTGGGAAGACCTCGTTGCTCGGTACGCGTGGGCCGACGCGAACTCGCTGGAGGCGTGCACGGTCTCCGTGGTCGCCGGAAAGTCCGAGGACGACGTGATCCGGGCGTTCGGCGGGGACCCCGGGGAGTCGCGGCTCATGACGTTCGCCGAAGCCGCCGACGAACAGGCGGACCATCTGTACGAGGAGTACGAGCTGCTGCGGGTGGTCACCAGCAAGGAACACGTCGTGGCCATCGAGTGGGGGTACCACGGCAGCCTGCCGGAGATCGCCCGGCGCGCGTCGGCGGACGGCGGCGAGTTCTTCAGCGTCCACTGGGACGTCAACGCGCGCTACCAGGTCATGCGCGCGACGGACGGGCGGGTCGACGGCGCGTTCGACCCCGCGGAGGTGGAGGACGGGCCCTGGGCGGACCCCGGGTTCGAGGTTCCGGGCTGGGCGGAGGGGGTCGCCTTCGCCATGGGCACCCTCGGTGCCGAATCGTTCGCGCTCATGGAACGCACGACGGGCCTCGCCGTCGATCCGGCCTGGCTCGACACACCACTGCGTACGGTTCTGCTCGCCGCGCCCGGCGAACTCTTCGGCGGTCCGGAGAGTTCCTGGCTCCAGTGACCGCGTCGCCCCTCCCTGGTTCCGATAAGCGTTTGTCGGGGGCGGCCGTGCGGGCGATCATCGCGGGATGAGTGACGTTGCTGCTGACGTGCAGGCACTGGTCGTTGTCGATGTGCAGACCGCCTTCTTCACCGGCGAGGGCGCCGTGCCCGCCGCCCGGCCGGTGCGGGAGGCGATCGAGGGGATGCTGCGGCGGGCGCGCGAGCGTGGGGTGCTCGTCGTGCATCTCCAGAACGACGGGCCCGACGGGGCCGATGACGAGGCCGGGACCCCGGGGTGGGAACTCGCGCTGCCCGTCGCGGCGGGGGACCGCGAAGTCGTCGTGCGGAAGAAGCGGGACGACGGGTTCGAAGGGACGCCGCTCGGTGGGGTGTTGGTGGCCGCCGGGGTGAGGGGGATCGCCGTGTGCGGGGTGATGTCCGAGATGTGCGTGTCGGCCACCGCGCGGACCGCCCTGGCGCGCGGGTACCGCGTCGTACTGCCGCACGACGCCCACGCGACGTACGACGCCCCCGCCGTCGAGGGCATCAGCGAGGCCGTCCCGGCCGCGACGGTGTCGCGCGTCGCCGAGTGGGCGCTCGGCGACGAGGTCGAGGTGGTCGCTCGGGCGGCCGACGTCACCTTCGCGCCGGCGCCGGCGCTGGCCTCCGACCGCTGACTGCCGGCCGCCGGCCGCCGGCCGCTGACCGCTGACCTCTGACCGACTCAGGCCGTCGACTTGAACCAGGCCTCCGCGCCCGGGTTGATGTCGTGGTCGTAGACCGTCGGATCGACCTTCGCGGGGTCCTGGTACGCCGCGTCGTACCAGTCGTTGTTCGTACGCCAGAACCTCCACTGCTCCGGCGTGAGTCTGCCGTCCCGTGCCAGCCCGTTGGCCGGCGCGAAGATGCCCGGGAAGTGGCCGCGCGGGCTCCGGGTCGGGGACTGGAAGCGGACATGGTGGAGGGTGGGGGGCAGCGGCGGCATCCGGTAGTTCTAGCAGTTCGGGGAGCGCGTATGGGGTGGTGGTGCGACGGGGTGCGGTGGGGCCCCGGCGGTGGTGAGCTGGTGTGGCGGGACGGCGCCGGGCGGGAGCGGCGCAGTGCGCTCCGGTACGGGCGGGAGCTGGGGTTCCGGGCCGGCGGGGTGCGGCGGTGTGCCGGGGTGCGGCGGCAGGGGTGTCCGGTCGGTGCCGTCGTCGGCGGGCGGAGTACCGGCGGGCAGTGCCCGGACTGCGCGCGGCTCGACCGGTCGCGGTCGGTGGCCGCCGACACCGTGGCGGACGATCCGCAGCCGTACACCGTCTATCTGGCCTGGTTCGGGCCAGGCATGGTGAAGGTCGGGATCACCGCCGAGGCGCGCGGGTCGGCGCGGCTGCTCGAACAGGGCGCCGTCGTGTTCACCCGGCTCGGGCGCGGGCCGCTGATGGCGGCGCGGCGGACCGAGGAGTTGCTGCGTACGGCGCTGGGTGTGCCGGACCGGGTGCCGTACGCCGCGAAGCGTGCCGTACGCGCCACCCTGCCCGCCGACGAAAGCGAACGGGCCGAGGAGGTACGGGAGTTGTACGGGCGGGCCGTCGCGCTCGCCGGGTGGCCCGAGTCGTTGGAGCGGGCGGATCTAGAACCGGTCGATCATCTGGAGGTGTTCGGGCTGGCCGGCACCCCGCCCGTGACCGGCGTGATCGGTGAACTGGCCGACGGAGGGCGCGTCGCCGGGCGGCTGGTCGCCGCCGCCGGGCCCGATCTGCACCTGGAGTGCGGGGACAGCGGCGTGCTCGTGCTCGACACCCGGCTCGTGCGGGGCTGGGAGCTGACGGGGGCGGGGGCGGGCGACGGCGGGGCGGGTGTGACCGTGCCCGTACGGGACGTGGGGAGCGCGGGCGCTTCCGTGCAGGACGGCCTGTTCTGACCGTGACCGGCCGCACCTCGGTGCCCCTGGACAGCACGGCCCCCGGATCGGAGGGTAGAGGGATGGATGATCAAGCAGCCGCCGAGAACCAGGCCGCGACGGAGATCCAGGCCGCGACAGAGAACCAGGCGGAGAGGGAGATCCAGGCCGTGCGGGAGTTCCGGGAGCGGCTCTCGCTGCCCGGACTCGTCGACGTGCACACGCACTTCATGCCCGACCGCGTCCTGCGGAAGGTATGGGCGTACTTCGACAGCGCCGGCCCCCTCACCGGCATGGAGTGGCCCATCACCTACCGGCACGAGGAGGACCAACGCGTCGCGCTCCTGCGGGCGTTCGGCGTACGCGCGTACACCTCGATGCTCTACCCCCACAAGCCCGGCATGGCCGACTGGCTCAACGGCTGGGCCGCCGGCTTCGCCGCGCGCGTGCCCGACTGCCTCCAGACCGCGACCCTCTTCCCCGAGGACGGCGTGGAGACTTACGTGCGCGAGGCCGTCGACTCCGGCGCGCGGATCTTCAAGTCGCATCTCCAGGTGGGGGGTTACGACCCCAACGACGAACGGCTCGACCGGGTCTGGGGGTTGCTCGCCGACGCCGCTGTGCCGGTCGTCATGCACTGCGGATCGGGGCCGCAGCCCGGCAAGTTCACCGGGCCCGAACCCGTCGGGCGGCTGCTCGCGCGCCATCCGAGGCTGCGGCTCGTCGTCGCGCACATGGGGATGCCGGAGTACACGGACTTCCTGGACCTGGCCGACCGGTACGACGGGGTCCTGCTCGACACGACGATGGCGTTCACCGACTTCAGCGAGGCGTTCGCGCCCTTCCCGGCCGGGGCTGAGGCCAAGGCCCGGCTCGCGGACCTGGGGGACCGGATCCTGCTCGGGTCGGACTTCCCCAACATCCCGTATCCCTACCTCCACCAGCTGGAGGTCCTCGAACGGCTCGGACTGGGCGACGCCTGGACGCGCGCGGTCTGTTACGGGAACGGGGTCCGCCTCTTCGGGCTGGACGACACCGGCAAGGTCTGACAGCGCGGTCAGGGTCTGACAGCACGGTCACTGTCCCATCGGCGTGGTCCGAAAGGCGTGGCCGGGCGGCAGTTATTTCCGTAATCTCATTGGGTGTTCAACACAGTTCACCGGAGTTCACCACCGAGGAAGGGGTGTGAGGGCGTGACGCGGACCACGTGCACGACCTAGCCGCCCGCCCGGAAGCTCCGGGAGCACGGGCGGCGGGTTCCGAGAGGAACGAGATGTCCCGCACGGACAAGACCAAGCCGCCGTGGGTCCGCCACGCGGAGCACCACCCCCTGCCCGTTCACGATCACCGTCACGGCCCCTGCGATCTGCCGGCCGCTCCCGCACGGGACGAAACGGACACCCGCTGCCGGTGGGTGCCGACCCTCGCCGCGCTGATCGCCCGGCCCTGCTGCGCCGGATGCAAGGTGCGCTCCCACATCAAGGAGCGGCAGGAGTGGGCGAAGACCGGCAACCGCAAGGAGCGTTACGCGGGCCGGCGGGAGAGCAGGACCGAGGCGCGCCGTTTCCGCTGAGCGGCGCTGAGTGGCGCTGAGCGGTGCTGAGCGGCGCTCCGCGGTGTGAGCGGCCGACGGGAAGCCCGCCCGTTCTCAGGGAATTCACAGGAAGCGGCAAGACCCTTCTCACCCGGACTCCGCAGGGTGGGCAGCATGACCGTCACCTCGCCCAGGGGGCGCACCGAGATGATCAAGCCGGACGGCAGCCCCGTCCGGGTCCTTGTCGTGGACGACGAAGCCTCGCTCGCCGAGCTGATGTCCATGACCCTGCGCTACGAGGGGTGGGACGTCCGCAGCGCCGGTGACGGCGCGGGCGCCGTGCGCTCGGCGCGGGAGTTCCGGCCCGACGCGGTGGTGCTGGACGTGATGCTGCCCGACATGGACGGCATCGCCGTCCTCGGGCGGCTGCGCCAGGAGCTGCCGCAGGTGCCCGTCCTCTTCCTCACCGCGAAGGACGCGGTGGAGGACCGGATCGCCGGGCTCACGGCGGGCGGTGACGACTACGTCACCAAGCCCTTCAGTCTGGAGGAGGTCGTGGCACGGCTCCGCGGGCTCATACGGCGCTCCGGCACCGCGTCCGTACGCAGCGAATCGGTGCTGGTCGTCGGTGACCTCTCGCTCGACGAGGACAGCCACGACGTCAGCCGGGCGGGGCGGTCCATCCATCTCACGGCGACGGAGTTCGAGCTGCTGCGCTTCCTGATGCGCAACCCGCGGCGGGTGCTGAGCAAGGCCCAGATCCTCGACCGCGTGTGGTCGTACGACTTCGGCGGGCAGGCGAATGTCGTGGAGCTGTACATCTCCTACCTGCGACGGAAGATCGACCTCGGCCACCCGCCGATGATCCACACACGGCGCGGCGCGGGGTATTTGATCAAGCCGGGAGAGTGACCATGGCGGCGGCGACGGCTGCGATGGCGGCGATGTGGGGTCGAGTACGGGGTGGGTGCCGGCCGCGTACGTCTCCCCGTACCGCGTCGAAGCGCTGGTCCCTGCGCACCCGCCTCGTCGTGTCCGCCGTCTCGCTCATCGCGGTCGTCGCGGCGGTGATCGGCGCGGTGACGACCATCGCCTTCCGCTCGTACCAGTACGACCAGCTCGATGCCCAGGTCCATGCCATCGCCCAGCGCGCCGCCGGCCCGCACAGCCGGGACGAACCGCCGCCGAACGGCCTCCCGCAGCCCCGTCCTTCGAAGGGCAAGGAGCCGCTCAGGACCATCACCGGCGGCGGCGCGCCGATCGGCACGGTCGGCGTCGAGCTGACCGGCAGCGGTCCGGGTGACATCGGCCAGGGCATGATCAGCGCCCAGAGCGGCGGGGACGACCAGGGCGGCCAGCAGGTCACCGGGCACGCGCTCACCGACTCCGAGACGGCCGCGCTCGCCTCGGTCCCGCGCGACGGCGACTCGCACACGGTGACCCTCGCCGACCTGGGCGACTACCGCGTCGAGTACGTCGCCGGCGTCAACGGCGCCTTCCTCGTCGGCGTCCCGCTCAGCGATGTCCAGGACACCCTCGCGACCCTGATCGTCGTGGAGATCTGCGTCACCGTCGCCGGTCTCGTCGCCGCCGGGATCGCGGGCGGAGTCCTGGTCGGGGTGGCGCTGCGGCCCCTGCGGCGCGTCGCCACCACCGCCACCCTCGTCTCCGAACTCCCCCTGCACAGCGGCGAGGTGGCCCCGCTGACCCGGCTGCCGGACACGGAGGCCGATCCGCGCACCGAGGTCGGCCAGGTCGGCGCCGCGCTCAACAGGATGCTGGGGCACGTCGGTTCGGCGCTCGTCGCGCGGCAGGAGAGCGAGACGCGCGTACGGCGGTTCGTCGCCGACGCCAGCCATGAGCTGCGGACACCGCTCGCCTCCATCCGTGGTTACGCCGAACTCACCCGGCGCGGCCGGGAGAAGATCGGGCCCGACACCCGGCACGCGCTCGGCCGGATCGAGGCCGAGGCGGAGCGGATGACCGGGCTGGTCGACGATCTGCTGCTGCTGGCCCGGCTCGACGCCGGACGGCCGCTCGCGTACGAGACGGTCGATCTCGTCCCGCTCGTGGTGGACGCGCTCAGCGACGCGCGGGCCGCCGGGCAGGACCACCACTGGCGACTTGAGCTGCCGGACGAGCCCGGACTCGTACGTGGCGACGCCACCCGGCTCCAGCAGGTGCTCGTGAATCTGCTGGCCAACGCCCGTACGCACACCCCGCCGGGGACGACCGTCACGGCGACCGTACGGACGGCATCCGGCCTCGGACCGTCCGACCCCGACCCGTACGTCCTCGTCGATGTGGCGGACGACGGGCCCGGCATCCCGCCCGCCCTCCTCCCGCACGTCTTCGAACGCTTCGCGCGCGGCGACGCGTCCCGCACCCGCGCCGGCACCCGCACCCGCACCGGCGCCGACGTCGGCCCGTCGCACGCCCCGAACGCCCCGAACGCCCCGAACGCCGATTCCACCGGTCTCGGTCTCGCCATCGTGCAGGCCGTCGTCACCGCGCACGGCGGGGACGTCCACGTACGCAGCGAGCCCGGCCGCCGCACCGTCTTCACCGTGCGCCTACCGGCCGCCCGCGACGGCGTCAACGCCCCCGACACGACCGCCCCCGACTCACAGTCGCACCACAGGCTCAGCACACTGCGGTGACAGCCTGACCGCCGAGTGTCGGTCGCATGAGAACAGACACCGACACTCCGTGGGGCAGCCTCCCGGCCAGGGAGCATCTCCCGGTCGAAGCGCCCGACGCGGGGGCCCCCACCGGCGTCCCCGTGCTCGACGTGGTGATCCCCGTCCACAACGAGGAGCGAGACCTGGAGCCGTGCGTACGCCGGCTCCACGACCATCTCGCCCGCACCTTCCCGTACCGCTTCCGTATCACCGTCGCCGACAACGCCAGCACCGACCGCACACCCGCCGTGGCGGCCCGGCTCGCCGCGTCGATGACCGGGGTCACGGCGTACCGGCTGGAGGAGAAGGGGCGGGGGCGGGCGCTGCGGACCGTGTGGTCGCACTCCGACTCCCCCGTCCTCGCGTACATGGACGTCGACCTGTCCACCGACCTCAACGCGCTCCTGCCGCTCGTCGCGCCGCTGATCTCGGGCCACTCGGACCTGGCGATCGGGTCACGGCTCGCGCGCTCGTCGCGTGTGGTGCGCGGCCCCAAGCGGGAGTTCATCTCGCGCGCGTACAACCTGATCCTCAAGTCCTCGCTCTCCGCGCGCTTCAGCGACGCGCAGTGCGGCTTCAAGGCGATACGGCGCGAAGTCGCCGAGCGGCTGCTGCCGATGGTCGAGGACACCGGGTGGTTCTTCGACACCGAGCTGCTGGTGCTCGCCGAGCGGGCCGGGCTGCGGATCCACGAGGTGCCGGTCGACTGGGTCGACGACCCGGACAGCCGGGTGCACATCGTGAGTACGGCCGTCGACGACCTCAAGGGCGTCTGGCGGGTGGGCCGCGCGCTCGCGGTCGGCGCGCTGCCGCTCGACCGGCTCGCCCGGCCGTTCGGCGACGACCCGCGGGACCGCGCGATCAGCGGTGTGCCCGGCGGACTCGCGCGCCAGCTGGTCGGCTTCTGTGTCGTCGGCGCGCTGTCGACGCTCTTCTATCTGCTGCTGTACTCGCTCTTCCGTACGGCCTCCGGGCCTCAAGCGGCAAACGCTGCCGCGCTGTTGGTCTCGGCGGTCGCGAACACCGCGGCCAATCGCCGGCTGACGTTCGGCGTACGCGGCCGGGAGCGGGCCGTGCGTCACCAGGCGCAGGGTCTCGTCGTCTTCGGTATCGGGCTGGCGCTGACCAGCGGCTCGCTGGCCGCGCTCGACGCGGCGTCCGGGAATCCCGCGCACGGCACCGAGCTGGCCGTACTGATCTCCGCCAACCTCGCGGCGACGGTGCTGCGTTTCCTTCTCTTCCGCGCGTGGGTCTTCCCCGACCGGCGCGGCGGCGACGAGAAGCCCCACGCACACGAGGCCCGCACACAGGAACGGAGCGCCCGATGACCCACGCCCCGCACCCCGGCGCACCGGGCACCGCACCGGCCCGCCCCGCCGTGCCCCTGCCGGTCCGTCTCCGCCGGGGCAGGCCCGAGGACGCGCCCTGGGTACGCCCCGCCTTCCTCGCCCTCCTCCTCGCGGCGCTGGTCGTCAACCTCTGGAGTCTCGGCGACTCCGGTTACGCCAACTCCTTCTACTCCGCCGCCGTTCAGGCGGGCGGCGAGAGCTGGAAGGCCTTCTTCTTCGGCTCGTCCGACGCGGCGAACTCCATCACCGTCGACAAACCCCCGGCCGCGCTGTGGCCGATGGCCCTGTCGGTGCGGCTGTTCGGCCTCGGTTCGTGGCAGATCCTGGTGCCCGAGGCGCTGATGGGTGTCGGCACCGTAGCGGTGCTGTACGCGGCCGTACGCCGCCGCTTCAGCGCCCCGGCCGGGCTGATCGCGGCCGGCGTGCTCGCGCTCACACCCGTCGCCGCGCTGATGTTCCGCTTCAACAACCCCGACGCGCTCCTCGCGCTGCTGATGACCGTCACGGTCTACTGCGTGCTGCGCGCGCTGGAGGACGCCCGGACGCGCTGGCTGGTGTGGGCGGGTGCCGCGTTGGGCTTCGCGTTCCTGACGAAGACGCTTCAGGCGTTTCTGATCCTGCCGCCGCTCGCCCTCGTGTACGCGGTGTGCGCGCCCACGCCGGTACGGCGCAGGATCGGTCAACTGGCCGCCGCCGGGCTGGCTTTGGTGGCCAGCGGCGGCTGGTGGGTCGCGATCGTCGAGCTGTGGCCGGCCGCGTCCCGCCCGTACATCGGCGGCTCGCAGACCAACTCCTTCCTCGAACTCACCTTTGGCTACAACGGACTTGGCCGTATCAACGGCGAGGAGGTCGGCAGTGTCGGCGGCGGAGGCGGCGGAGGCGGGCGGCGCGGTGGTGAGAGCGGGCTCGGCCGGATGTTCAGCGACGGCATCGGCGGTCAGATCTCGTGGCTGCTGCCCGCCGCGCTGTTCCTGCTCGTCGTCGGTCTGGTGCTGACCCGGCGGGCCGGGCGCACGGACAGCGCGCGCGCCGCGTTCCTGGTCTGGGGCGGTGCGCTGCTCATGACGGCCGGGGTTTTCAGCTTCATGGCGGGGATCTTCCACGAGTACTACACGGTGGCGCTCGCGCCGTACATCGCCGCCCTCGTCGGCATGGGGGCGACGCTGCTGTGGGAGGAGCGTGCGAAGCCGCTCGCGTCGGCCGCGCTCGGTGCGGCGGTGGCCGGGACGGCGGTGTGGGCGTTCGTGCTGCTGGGGCGTACGCCGGACTATGTGCCGTGGCTGCGCTGGGCGGTACTGGCCGGCGGGCTGATCGCGGCCGTGGCGCTGGCGGTCGTGGGCCGGCTCGGCCGGGACGGACGCCTGCGGACGCTCACTCCCCGGCTCACCACGGGTGCCGTGGTGCTGGCGCTCGCCGCGTCGCTGGCGGCCCCGCTCGCGTACACGCTGTCGACGGTCGGCACCCCGCACTCCGGGTCGATCGTCACGGCGGGTCCGGCGGTGGCACGCGGCGGTTTCGGTGGGGGCGGCGGGGGCGGCGGTCCTATGGGCGGTGGCGCCGAACGCCCCGCGCGTCCCGGCGGGGGGCAACTCCCCGGCGGGGGCCAGGCCCCGGGTGGTGCCCAGGCCGGCCAGGCCCCCCAGGGCGGTGGTGGGGCCCCGCAGCGAGGCGGTGGCGGCGGATTCGGCGGCGGCGGTATGTCGGGGCTGCTCGACGGCCAGGCCGTCAGCGCCGAGGTCGTCACGGCGCTGCGCGAGGACGCCGACGACTACACCTGGGTCGCCGCGACGACGGGCTCGCAGAACGCCGCGAGCAACCAACTCGCCGCCGGGGAACCGGTGATGGCGATCGGCGGCTTCAACGGCAGCGACCCGTCCCCGACGCTTGAGCAGTTCAAGCGGTACGTCGCCGAGGGAAAGATCCACTACTTCCTCGGCGGGGGTGGCTTCGGTGGCGGTGGCGGTGGCGGCGGCCGGAACGGTTCCGGTTCGGCGATCGCCGACTGGGTGCAGTCCACGTACAAGGAGGTCACCGTGGGCGGCATGACGCTGTACGACCTGACCGCCGAAAAGTAGCTATACGGCGTAAGGGAGTTCCTTGTACGGTGTGCGGGGCCACTCGGTCCCGTACACCGTAGAGGAGTCTCCGTATGAAGGCGCCGGCCGCCGACACCCGCACCGCCGCTCCCTCGGCGGCCCCCGGCCGCCACCCCCAGCGCTGGCTGATCCTCGGCGTCATCTGCCTCGCCCAGCTCACGGTGCTCCTCGACAACACCGTCCTCAGCGTCGCGATCCCCTCCCTCACCACCGAACTGCACGCGTCGACCGCCGACGTCCAGTGGATGATCAACGCCTACTCGCTCGTCCAGTCCGGCCTCCTGCTCACCGCCGGCAACGCCGCCGACCGCTACGGCCGCAAGAAGATGCTCATCGCCGGCCTCGCGCTGTTCGGCGTGGGCTCGCTGGCCGCCGGACTCGCCCAGTCCTCGGGCCAGTTGATCGCCGCCCGCGCCGGAATGGGCGTCGGCGGCGCCCTGTTGATCACCACCACCCTCGCCGTCATCGTCCAGATCTTCGACGACGAGGAGCGCGTCAAGGCCATCGCCCTCTGGTCGACGGTCAGTTCACTGGGCTTCGCCGCCGGACCGGTGCTCGGCGGCGCCGTGCTCGACCACTACTGGTGGGGCGCGATCTTCCTCATCAACATCCCGGTCGTCGTGCTCGGCCTGGTCGCCGTCGTCGCGCTCGTACCGGAATCCAGCAGCCGCCAGGGCGACCGCCCCGACCTGCTGGGCGCGCTGCTCTCCGTGATCGGCATGACCGCCGTCGTGTACGCGATCATCTCCGGCCCCGACCACGGCTGGACATCCGGCCGGGTGCTGCTCCCGGCGGCGGTCGGCGTCCTGGTCCTGGGCGCCTTCGTGGCCTGGGAGAGGCACATCCCGTATCCCATGCTCGACATGCACTTCTTCCGCAACCGGCGCTTCGTCGGCGCCGTCGCGGGCGCGGTCCTCGTCGCCTTCGGCATGACGGGCTCGCTGTTCCTGCTCACGCAGCATCTGCAATTCGTGCTTGGATACGGCCCGTTGGACGCCGGACTGCGTACGGCCCCGCTCGCCGTCACCGTCGTCGCGCTCAACCTCACGGGCCTCGGACCATGGCTCGCGGGGAAGATGGGCACGCCGCTCACCATCGCCGTCGGCATGTCCCTGGTGGCCGCCGGGCTCGCGGCCATCGCCGTACTCGGCGCCGACGGCTACCGCGGGATGCTGGTGGGACTCGTCGTGATGGGCGTGGGCGTCGCGCTCTCGATGCCCGTCATGGCCAACGCCATCATGAGCGCGATCCCGCCCGAGAAGGCGGGCGTGGGCGCGGGTGTCAACGGCACGCTGGCCGAGTTCGGCAACGGTCTGGGGGTCGCCGTACTCGGCGCGGTACTGAACTCCCGGTTCGCCGCGCTCGTACCCGCCGCCGTGGGCGCGTCCTCGCTGCCCGCCGCGCTCGCGGCCGTCGAGGCGGGCCCCGGCGGGGACGCGGAGCGGGCCGGCATCTCCGACGCGTTCGCCCGGGGGCTGGAGACAAGCCAGTTGGCGGGCGCGGTGGCGGTGCTCGCGGGCGGACTGCTCGCCGCGCTCCTGCTGCGCCGTGCCGAACGGGCCGACCGGCCGGGGACATCGGCGGCATAGCATCGGATCCGCACGAACGGGCCGAGGAACCGAGGAGGCTCATCCATGGAGTCGGCAGCCGACAAGGCCGGGCAGCCCCTGCGGACCAGCGTATGGCTGGAGGGGAAACCGGCGGCCCGAGGCCGGAAGAACGAACGTTCCGACCATCCCACCGGGCTCGACAGGGACCGGATCACCGAGGTCTCGGTACGGCTGCTCGACGCGGAGGGCCCGGCCAAGTTCTCCATGCGGCGGCTGGCGGCCGAGCTGGGTGTGACGGCGATGTCCCTGTACTGGTACGTGGACACCAAGGACGACCTCCTCGAACTCGCCCTGGACTCCGTCTACACGGAGATCGGCACGCCCGGCGGGGCGGCGCCCGACGGGGAGGCGCAGGAGCGCGCGGCCACGGACGCGGCGACGGACGCGGTGACGGACGCGGTGACGGACGCGGCCACGGACGCGGAGACCGGCTGGCGTGACGAGCTGCGCGAACTCGCCGTCAGCTACCGGGCCCTGCTGGTCCGGCACCCCTGGGTCTCGCCCCTCGTCGGCAAGTTCCTCAACATCGGCCCGCATTCGATGGAGTTCTCCACCGCCGTGCAACGGGTCATCCGCCGCACCGGCCTGCCCGCGCACCGCCAGATGGGCGCGCTGTCCGCCGTCTTCCAGTTCGTGTACGGCTTCGGCACGATCGAGGGCCACTTCGTCCAGCGGTGCGCCGAGGCGGGCATGACACAGGACCAGTACCACCGGCACGCCATGGGATCGATCCACCAACAGCCCGAGTACCAGGGCCGGTTCGACCACGCGGAGGAGCTGATGGCGGCGCGCGGCGGCGAGACGGTCGAGGAGATGCGCGAACGGGACTTCACGTTCGCGCTCGAAGTCCTCGTCGCGGGCATCGAGACGATGCGCGAACGCGGCTGACCGCCGCCAGCCCCGTTACGAGGGCGGGGCCAGTCGCGCCGGGAAGCCGCCCGTCGCGATCGGGCTCCACCGCTCCGGCGTGATGCGGATGATCGACTTGCCCTGCCGCACCATCGCCTCGCGGTACTCGTCCCAGTCCGGGTGCTCCCCGGAGATGTTGCGGAAGTACTCGACCAGCGGCTCGACCGACTCCGGGACGTCCAGCACCTCCGCCGTACCGTCGATCTGCACCCACGGCCCGTCCCAGCTGTCCGACAGCACGATCACGCTCGCGCGCGGGTCACGCTTCGCGTTCCGCGTCTTGGCGCGCTCCGGGTAGGTGGAGACGACGATCCGTCCCGAGTCGTCGACGCCGCAGGTCAGCGGCGAGCCCTGGGGGCGGCCGTCGGAACGGGTGGTCAGCAGGATCGCGTGGTGCCTGGGCCGGACGAAGTCCAGCAACTCTTCCAGCCCCACGGTGGTGTTGGTCGCGATGTTCGGTGCCATACCCCGCAGCCTACGACCCGGCCGTCTCCCGCGGAGCGACCTCAAGGACCGCCTGGATGTCGAGTTCCACCCGCAGCGTCGTGCCGATCGCCGAGATCCCCGCCCGTACGACCTGGTTGTAGTTCATGGCGAAGTCGTCACGGCGCAGCTCCGTCGTCGCGCGGAAGCCGGCCCGCACCCCGCCCCACGGGTCGGGGCCGGTCCCGAGGTACGACAGGTCCAGCGCCACCTTCCGTACGACTCCGTGCATCGCCAGCTCACCCCGTACCGACCAGCGGTCCGGACCCGACTGGCTGACGCCCGTGCTGTGGTACGTGATCTCCGGGAACCGTGCCACGTCCAGGAAGTCCGGCGACCGCAGATGCTTGTCCCGCATGTCGTTGCCGGTGTCGACGCTCGCCGCGTCGATGACCGCGTCCACCCGGGAACGCTCCGGCACCGCCGAGATCTCGATCCGCCCGCCGAACTCGCCGAAGTGCCCCCGCACGCTGGAGAATCCGAGGTGCTGGGCGACGGTGGCCACCGACGAGTGGGCGGGGTCGATGTTCCACACACCGGGCGGCGGCAGTTCGACGCCGCCCTGCCGGGTCAGGACGACCGTCCCGGCGTCGGCGACACCGGTGGAGGTCACGAACGCGGTCGCGGCGGCGGGCGCGTAGCCGATGGCCGTCACGATCACGGTGTAAGGACCCGGCGCCAGCGGCACATCGGCGACCACGTCACCGTCGGCGTCCGCGTCGGCGCGCACGACCTGCGCGCCGGTCCGGTCGGTCAGGGTCACGGCGGCGTGCTGGACGGCCCAGCCGTCCGGTGTCCGTACCTGTGCGCGAAGTCCCATGGCGTTTCTCTCCTCGTTCGCGGTCCCCGTGCGGCCCGTGCGGCTCGTGCGGTTCGTCAGGTCCAACTGGCTCATGGGTGGTCAGGAGATGGGCCCCGGCGCGGTGACGACATGCCGTCCCCAGGCTGCCGCCACCGTCACCGGGGCCCCTTTCCACCGGACGGGACGCGTCTCCGCTGGGGAACGCGCCCGTCCGGGGGCTTCGGTCCGCACGCGGCGTACTACTCGCCCGCGTGCGTCAGCTCGATGTCGTGGCCGTCGACGCCGTGCCCGGCCACCGTCAGCGCACCGGCCACCGGCGGGTAGCCGGTCGCCATGACCGTGTACTCGCCCGCGTCCAGGTCCGCGAAGCCGTACACCCCGTCGTCCCCGGTCGTCGCTGTGGCGACCACGTTCCCGGCCGCGTCGATCAGCGTGACACGGGCGTCCGGCAGCGGACGCCGGTCGGCACCCGCCCGGACCGTGCCCCGGACGAGCGCGCCCGACCGCAGCACCGCCTCGACGCGGGTCACGCCCTGGGCGCCGATCTCCACCGGCAGGGCCAGCGGGCGGAAGCCGGCGGCGTTGACGGCGACCGTCACCGAGCCGGGCAGCAGCTCCGCGAAGGCGAACTCGCCCTCCGCGCCCGACTTGCCGGTCGCCAGCACATCGCCGCGTACGTCGGCCACGACGACCATCGCGCCCTCGACGGGGATATCGCCCTCCGCGCTCCGTACGGTGCCGGTGAGGCCGCTCGTACCGGCGAGCAGGATGTCGTACGCCAGCGGCTCCGCGCCCACGGCCACCGTGGCGGCCTGCGGCTGGAAGCCGTCGGCCGAGGCGATCAGGACGTACGCGCCGGACTCCGGCGCGTCGACCGTGTAGCCGCCGTCGTCACCGGCGACCGCGCGGCCCAACTGGCGCCCGGTCGAGGAGATGAGGGTGACGGCCGCCCGTGGCACGGCTCCGCCCTCGCCGCCGCGTACGACGCCGTGCACGGGGATGCCGACGGTGCCTGGCGCGCCCGAGGTGCCCTGTGTACCCGCTGCGCCCGACGTGCCCTGTGCGCCCGCCGTGAGGACCGTCGTGGCCCCCTCGGCGGCGACGGCGAGCGGCACAGCCGACTCGACCGGCACACCCGACTCGGCAGGCGCGTTCTCCAGGCTCTCCACCGCGTCATTCGCCGCACGCGTCTTCAACGCGACCTCCTTGATGAACAGCGTCACGAGGAACGCGAGCAGCGCGGCCGGCGCCGAGAACAGGAAGACATCGGCGACACCGTGCCCGTACGCCGCCTCCACGACGGTCCGCATCGGTCCGGGCAGCGTGTCCAGATCCGGGATGCCCCCGCCGCCCGTTCCGGCGTGGCCGGCCGCCGCGCCCTCCGGGCCGAGGTCGGCGAGACCGTCCTTGACATAGCCGGCGACCCGGTTGCCGAGCACCGCGCCCAGCGCCGAGACGCCGATCGCGCCGCCGAGCGAGCGGAAGAAGGTGACGACGGAACTCGCGGCGCCCAGGTCTTGAGGGGAGACCTGGTTCTGGGTGCAGAGCACCAGGTTCTGCATCATCATGCCGATGCCGAGGCCCATGATCGCCATGAAGCCCGCGATGTGCCAGTACTCGGTGTCGTACCGGATCGTGCCCAGCAGCCCGAGTCCGGCCGTCACCAGCACACCACCGCTGACCAGCCAGGCCTTCCACCGTCCCGTCTTGGTGATGATCAGGCCCGAGACCGTCGACGAGAGGAAGAGACCGCCGATCATCGGGATGGTCATCACGCCGGACATCGTCGGCGACTTGTCACGCGCGAGCTGGAAGTACTGGCTGAAGAAGACGGTGCCCGCGAACATCGCGATACCGACGAACAGCGAGGCCAGCGAGGCAAGGGTGATCGTCCGGTTGCGGAAGAGGCGCAACGGGATGATCGGCTCGCTCGCCCGCGACTCGGTGAGCAGGAAGAGGGCGCCAAGGACGACCGTGCCGGCGAGCATCGTGTACGTCTGCCAGGAGACCCAGTCGTACTTGTCACCGGCGAAGGTGACCCAGAGCAGCAGCAGCGAGACGGCCGCGCTGATGAGGAACGCGCCGGTCCAGTCGATCTTGACCTTGCGCTTGACCACCGGGAGGTTGAGGGTCTTCTGGAGCACGATCAGCGCGATGACGGCGAAGGGGACGCCGACGTAGAAGCACCAGCGCCAGCCGAGCCATGACGTGTCGGTGATGACACCGCCGATGAGCGGGCCGCCGACGGTGGCGACGGCGAAGGTCGCGCCGAGGTATCCGCTGTAGCGCCCGCGCTCCCGCGGGGCGATCATCGCGGCCATGATGATCTGGGCGAGGGCGGTGAGACCGCCGACGCCGATGCCCTGGATGACGCGGAAGACGATCAGCGTCCCCGCGCTCTGGGACAGTCCGGCCGCCGCCGAGGCGACCACGTAGAGGGTCAGTGCTATCTGGACCAGCAGCTTCTTGCTGAACAGGTCGGCGAGCTTGCCCCACAGGGGAGTGGTGGCCGTCATCGCCAGGAGCGAGGCGGTCACCACCCAGGTGTACGCGCTCTGGCCGCCGCCGAGGTCGGAGATGATCTCGGGCAGGGCGTTGGTGACGACCGTGGACGAGAGGATCGCCACGAACATGCCGAGCAGCAGCCCGGAGAGCGCCTCCATGATCTGGCGGTGTGTCATCGGCGTGCCGGGAGCGGCGGGGGCGGGTGAGCCGCCGCCGTGCTTGGCGTGGCCGCCCCGTACACCCGTTGGTGTGGTGGTCGTAGCCATTGAATTCCTTTGTCTTACGTCTCTTGTGCGGAGATCGGGGGTGTACGGGCGTACGAACCGGGGCTGTCGTCGTAACGGCCCGGCCGGCAGTCGCCGAAGTTCTCACGCAGGCGGGCCAGCATGGTGTTGAGCTGTCCGACCTCGTCGTCGGTCCAGTCGGACAGCGCGCGGGCGAATGTCTCGGTCGTCCGGCGCGCGAGTTCGTCGAGCAGTTCGCGGCCCGCCGGGGTGAGCCGCAGGATGCGGGACCGCCGGTCGTCCAGGTCGGGTACGCGCTCGATCCAGCCGCGCTCCACCGCGTGGGCCACATGTCTGCTGGTCACGGACATATTCACGGCCAGAAGATCGGCGAGGCCGCTCATCCGCATGTCGCCGTGCCGCTCCAGCAGGGTCATGACGGCCGCGGAGCCGCCCGGACAGTCGGGCGGCAGGACGCGGGCGAGCCCCCGTTTCACGGCGCCGATGGCACTGAGCTGGCGGGCCAGTTCCGCGTACTGACTCTTGGCGGCCATGACCCCTCCGAGGACCCCGTGCGCATGTCGCGTACATGTTGTTGCTTAGGGCAACCATAGAAGCGGTTGGTTGCTGAAGGCAAACTAAAAGAGGGCATCAGGAGTAAAGGAACCCAAAAGGCTTCGCATATGCGAGGTCAATGGTCCACGGAGGGGGCGGGAGGCCCGAGTTGGGCTTGGGGTGGCCCCGGGGGTTGGGCGGCGGAGCCGCGTTCGCTAGGGTCCTGCCACATGGCACACAACCCCCATGCCCCGCAGGGCCCCGAGGGAAATCCCGACCCCGCGGGCAGCACCCAGATGTTCCGCGCCTTCGTCGACGAGGGTGAGCCGGCGAGTCGACAGGCGCCACAGCGGAGCGGATCGAAAACCGGACTGATCGCCGGCGTCGTGGCCGTGGTCGTGATCCTGGGCGCCGTCGCCTGGCTCGCGCTCGGCTGACCGCGGGCAGTACCCACGATCTCCTGGCGGTGGCGCTCCGCTCAGCGCGGGGCGCCACCGCGTCGACCGCACTCCGACGATGACCTCGGAGGCCGTCCTCGCGGTGACGCCCGCTCTCAGTCCGCGATCAGCCCGTCCCGCAGCTGCGCCAGCGTGCGGGTCAGCAGGCGTGAGACATGCATCTGCGAGATGCCGACCTCTTCGCCGATCTGGGACTGCGTCATGTTCGCGAAGAAGCGCAGCATGATGATCTGCCGCTCCCGGGGCGGGAGTTTGGCCAGCAGCGGCTTCAGCGACTCGCGGTACTCCACGCCCTCCAGGGCCGTGTCCTCGTACCCCAGACGGTCCGCCAGCGAGCCCTCGCCGCCGTCGTCCTCGGGTGACGGGGAGTCCAGCGAGGAGGCCGTGTACGCGTTCCCGACCGCGAGGCCGTCGACCACGTCCTCCTCCGACACCCCCAGCACCAGGGCGAGTTCGGGAACGGTGGGCGAGCGGTCCAGCTTCTGCGCCAGCTCGTCGCTGGCCTTCGTCAGCGCCAGGCGCAGCTCCTGGAGCCGGCGGGGCACGCGGACCGACCACGAGGTGTCGCGGAAGAAGCGCTTGATCTCGCCGACGACGGTCGGCATCGCGAACGTGGGGAATTCCACGCCCCGTTCGCAGTCGAACCGGTCGATCGCCTTGATGAGGCCGATCGTGCCGACCTGGACGATGTCCTCCATCGGCTCGTTACGGCTGCGGAACCGGGCCGCCGCGTAACGCACCAGGGGCAGATTCAGCTCGATGAGGGTGTCACGTACGTAGGTGCGCTCCGGGCTGTCCTGGGCGAGCACGGCGAGCCGCAGGAACAGGGAGCGGGACAGAGTGCGGGTGTCGATGGCTTCCGGCTGGGACACGCGCGGTTCGGCCACGCTCGGTTCGGCCACGCGGTCGAGAGCATCCGGTGCATCCGGTGCCTGCGGTGCCTGGTCGCTCTTGTTGAGCGTGAGCACCTTCGAGCTGCCCTGTTCTACGGACATGCCACCCCCTTGAGGTCGCTGACGGTCGCGGTGGCCGCTCCCGTCGAAGGAACGCAGCCTCCACCTGAATACCGGCGGTGGGACTGCGGCAAACGCGGTTCCAGCAGAATGTCACATGTCGTCAACACGCTGTAGCGCCAAGTCGACATATCTGCACCGGAATAAGGGGGTATGCGAATTTGCTGCCGGTGGGGGCGCTGCGGGGTTACTACCCGGAAGAGCTACGCCTCGATCCTGTTTGCGGATCGCAAACGCGCGAAGCTTCGCGCCAGCAGCCGTGACACATGCATCTGGGAGACGCCCAGTTCCTGGCTGATCTGCGACTGCGTCAGGTTGTTGTAGTAGCGCAGCATCAGGATGCGCTGTTCCCGCTCGGGCAGCTGGACGAGCAGATGCCGGACCAGATCGCGGTGCTCGACGCCGGCCAGCGCGGGGTCCTCGTAGCCGAGCCGGTCGAGCAGTCCCGGCAGCCCGTCGCCCTCCTGGGCCGCCTCCAGCGACGTGGCGTGGTACGACCGGCCCGCCTCGATGCAGGCGAGGACCTCCTCCTCAGAGATCTTCAGCCGCGCGGCGATCTCGGCGGTCGTGGGGGAGCGGCCGTGAGCCGTCGTCAGATCCTCGGTGGCGCCGGTGACCTGGACCCACAGCTCGTGCAGCCGGCGCGGTACGTGGACGGTCCGCACGTTGTCGCGGAAGTAGCGCTTGATCTCGCCGACGACGGTCGGCATCGCGAAGGTCGGGAACTGCACGCCCCGGTCGGGGTCGAACCGGTCGATCGCGTTGATCAGACCGATCGTGCCGACCTGGACGACGTCCTCCATCGGCTCGTTACGGCTGCGGAAGCGGGCGGCGGCGTAGCGCACGAGCGGCAGATTCGCCTCGATGAGCGCGCTGCGTACGCGGGTGTGCTCGGGGCTGCCCCGCTCCAGGTCCTTGATCTGCGAGAAGAGCAGCTGCGTCAGCGCCCTGGTGTCGGCGCCCCGGGTCCCCGGCGTCGACGGCCGGGGCTCGTTCTCGCTCGGGGTCTCGACGAGGGGCGCCTCAGCTCGGGGCTCGATCTGGGGCGGCATTTGAGGCGTTGTACTGGCCGGCACGGTCACGCCACCCCTTTGCGGTCAACTACGGTCAACTCATCCGTCAAAAGCGGTCATAGCATCACAAGACATGCCCACTGTGTGCAAGCACCAGAAAACTCCGTGTTGACGAGGAAACCGCTGTTCAAACTCGAAAAGCCCCACGCCGGTGAGGCATGGGGCCAGGAGGACCACGGGCGGGGGCGCCCGGTGGGACGTGAGGCGCGGGAGCGGTCGGAACCGATCAGAACTCGTAGTCGGCGATCACCCAGGTGGCGAACTCGCGCCACTGACCGACGCCCGCCTGATGGTCCGGGTGCTCCAGATAACGGGTCAGCGCCTCGGCGTCGTCGACCGCCGCGTTGATGGCGAAGTCCTGGGCGATCGGCCGGTCGCTGATGTTCCAGGCGCACTCCCACTGCCGGAGCTCCGGGATCCTGTCGCCCAGCTCCTCGAAGGCCCGTACGCCGGCGACGACGCGGGGCTCGTCGCGCGAGACGCCCTCGTTGAGCTTGAAGAGGACCAGGTGGCGGATCACGGGGGTCTCCTGAGGGGGTGCGGTCGGGCCGGGGGCGGACGGGGACTGCGGCGGCCCCGGTCGCGGCTACTGTACGAGCTCGGTCATGAACTCGCCGACACCTTCGGCGGCGCTCGATATGCCCTCGAAGCCCACCTCGACGAGGTCGGCCGCCTTTTTGGGTGAGGTGATGATCGTGTACAGCACGAAGACGGCCAGCACGTAGAGCACGATCTTCTTTGCCTGCGCCATCGGCGCTGCCTCCCCAGCTGTTCCCGGTGTGACGCGTGAGTCTAACCGTACGAATGGGCCCGTTCAGAGGTCGATTTCGATCGCCCGTGTGACCACTTCTGGTCACGTCCCCGCGCCGCCCGATCGCCGCCGTCGGAGCGGGACGCCGTACGCGGCGCCCGCCCGGTCCGCGCTGTCAGGACCTGAACGCACACTCCGCCGAACACGTCGCGAACGGGAGCAAAAGCCCCGCGGAGTCGGTTAGTTGTTGATCGGAAGGCAACCCGCGACGGCCGGTGCGTGCACAACTCTTGACGTGTACGAAACACGGGAGAACCATCTGCCGTAACGAGAGAGCGCTCTCCGCCGTACGTCCCGAACTTCCCCTCGTCGTCCGAGACTTCAGGAGACCTGCCCATGCACGCTCCGCCGTCCGTTCTTCCGGTGTTCCGGAGACCCGCGTCCGTGCGCCGCCGCGGGATCGCCGCGTCCGTCGCCGCCACCCTCATCGCCTCCCTGCTGATGCTCATCCCCTCCACCACCGCCGCGAGTGCCGCGCCGACCCTGCTCTCCCAGGGCAAGCCGGTGACCGTCTCCAGCACGGAGAACGGCGGCACCCCGGCCGGCGCCGCCGTCGACGGCGACAACGGCACCCGCTGGTCGAGCGCCGCAGCCGATCCGCAGTGGATCCAGATCGACCTCGGCTCGTCGGTCGCGGTCAGCCAGGTCGTACTCCGCTGGGAGGCGGCGTACGCCAGGGCGTACAAGATCGAGCTGTCCACGAACGGCACCAGCTGGACGAGCGCGTACTCCACCACCACGGGCCCCGGCGGCAACGAGACGCTGAACGTCTCCGGCACCGCCCGCTACGTGAAGCTGACCGGCACCACCCGCGCCACCCAGTACGGCTACTCGCTCTGGGAGTTCCAGGTGTACGGCGAGAGCGGCACCGGTCCCGGCGGACCGATCCAGGGCGGCGGCGACCTCGGCCCCAACGTCAAGGTCTTCGACCCCTCGACGCCCAACATCCAGGGCACGCTCGACACGATCTTCCGGCAGCAGGAGTCGGCCCAGTTCGGCACCGGCCGCTACCAACTCCTCTTCAAGCCGGGCACGTACAACAACCTCAACGCCCAACTCGGCTTCTACACCTCGATCTCCGGTCTCGGCCTCAAGCCCGACGACACGAACATCAACGGTGACGTGACGGTCGACGCCGGCTGGTTCAACGGCAACGCGACCCAGAACTTCTGGCGCTCGGCGGAGAACCTCGCGCTCAACCCGGTCAGCGGCAGCAACCGCTGGGCCGTCGCGCAGGCCGCCCCGTTCCGCCGTATGCACGTCAAGGGCGGGCTCAACCTCGCGCCGAACGGCTACGGCTGGGCCAGCGGCGGCTACATCGCCGACAGCAAGGTCGACGGCCAGATCACGCCCTACTCGCAGCAGCAGTGGTACACCCGCGACAGCGCCATCGGCGGCTGGGGCAACGGCGTCTGGAACATGGCGTTCTCCGGGGTCGAGGGCGCGCCCGCGCAGTCCTTCCCGAACCCGCCGTACACCACGCTGAACAACACCCCGACCTCACGCGAGAAGCCGTTCCTCTACCTGGACGGCAACACGTACAAGGTCTTCGTCCCGGCCAAGCGCACCAACGCCCGCGGCGTCTCCTGGAACGGCACCCCGCAGGGCGAGTCCCTGCCGCTGGACCAGTTCTACGTCGTCAAGCCGGGCGCCTCGGCGGCCACGATCAACGCCGCGCTCGCCCAGGGCCTGCACCTGCTCTTCACCCCGGGCATCTACCACGTCGACCAGACCATCAACGTCAACCGGGCGAACACCGTGGTCCTCGGCCTCGGTTACGCCACGATCATCCCGGACAACGGGGTGACGGCGATGAAGGTCGCCGACGTCGACGGCGTGAAGCTGGCCGGCTTCCTGATCGACGCCGGACCGGTCAACTCGCCGACGCTGCTGGAGGTAGGCCCGCAGAACGCGTCGGCGGACCACTCCGCCAACCCGACGACCGTGCAGGACGTCTTCATCCGGATCGGCGGCGCCGGCCCGGGCAAGGCCACCACCAGCATGGTCGTCAACAGCGACGACACGATCATCGACCACACCTGGATCTGGCGCGCCGACCACGGTGACGGTGTGGGCTGGGAGACCAACCGCGCCGACTACGGACTCCAGGTGAACGGCGACGACGTGCTCGCCACCGGTCTGTTCGTCGAGCACTTCAACAAGTACGACGTGCGATGGAGCGGAGAACGCGGCCGGACGATCTTCTTCCAGAACGAGAAGGCGTACGACGCCCCGAACCAGGCCGCCATCCAGAACGGCAGCATCCAGGGCTACGCCGGCTACAAGGTGGACGACTCGGTCGTCACCCATGAGGGCTGGGCGATGGGCAGCTACTGCAACTACACATCGGATCCGAACATCCGTCAGGAGCACGGATTCCAGGCACCGGTGAAGCCAGGGGTGAAGTTCCACAACATCCTGGTCGTCTCACTCGGCGGTATGGGCCAGTACAACCACGTGATCAACAGCATCGGGGCACCGACGTCGGGCACGTCGACCGTCCCGTCGAACATCGTGAACTTCCCGTAGTCGTGAAATTCGCGTGATCGTGAGCTTGGCGTGATCGTGAACTTCGCGTAGGGAAGCAGCGAGCGGGGCCCGGCCTCTTGAGGAAGCTCAAGGCGGAGGCCGGGCCCCGCCACGTATCACGACTATCATGGCGAAAAGCTGCAAAAACCCTGAAAGGGAACTTCCCGGGACACCGGTCCCCCTCGACAGGAAGCCGGAAGCCATGCCCACCCGCCCCTTCCGTTTCGGCGTCAGCCTGCTGGCCACCGGATCGCGCCCGGCCTGGCAGGCCAAGGCCCGACAGGCCGAGGACCTCGGCTACGACGTACTCCAGGTCCCCGACCATCTCGGCATGCCGGCCCCGTTCCCCGCCCTGGTGTCCGCCGCCGACGCGACCACCACCCTCAGGCTCGGCACCTTCGTCCTGAACGCCGGCTTCTACCGGCCCGCGCTGCTGGCCAGGGACATCGCCGACACCGACCAGCTCACCGACGGCCGGCTGGAGATCGGCCTCGGCGCGGGTTACGCGGGGGCCGAGTACCGTACGGCGGAGCTGTCGTACCCCGCCCCCGGAGAACGCGTCGACCACCTCGCGCACACGGTCGCCGAACTGCACCGGCTGTTCGCCACCCCGGAGCAGGTCCCCGCGGTCCGCCAGCACCCGGCCCCGCCGCTCCTGGTGGCCGGCCTCGGCGACCGCGTACTGCGACTGGCCGCCCGCGAGGCGGACATCGTCGGCTTCCCGGCCCTGTCGCCCAGGACCCCGCCGGGCGCGGACCCGCGGCGGATCCTCGCCGAGCGCGTCGACCACGTCCGCGCCGAGGCGGGCGCCCGCTTCGGCCGTCTGGAACTGAACCTGTTCGTCTCGGCGGTGGTCCTGCCGTCGGGCCCCTCCGGCGCCCCGGACCTGACAGCGGTGCGCCGCGCCAGCCCCGATCTCACGGAGGATCAGGTCCGGCAGCTGCCGAACGTACTGGCGGGCTCGCCCGACGAGATCGCCGAGACACTGCACCACCATCGGGACACGTACGGCCTGTCGTACTTCTCCGTGCTCGAACCGCACCTGACGGACTTCGCGAAGGTCATCGCCCGCCTCCGCTGACGCCGTGCGGTGCCCGCGACAACGCGAAGGGGCGGACCTCGTGAGGTCCGCCCCTTCGTCGTACAAGCGGTAGCGGTGGGATTTGAACCCACGGTGACGGGTTACGCCACACTCGCTTTCGAGGCGAGCTCCTTCGGCCGCTCGGACACGCTACCGAGAGAGAGCTTAGCCCAAGGTGGCCCGTGCTCAGAAATCGATAATCCGGCGGTCCCGGAAGAAGGCCGTGAGCAGCGCGGAGCACTCGTCGGCGAGCACCCCGTGGATCACTTCCGGGCGGTGGTTGAGCCGACGGTCCCGTACGACGTCCCACAGCGAGCCCGCCGCGCCCGCCTTCTCGTCGAGCGCCCCGTACACGACGCGGGCCACCCGCGACTGCACGAGCGCGCCCGCGCACATCGTGCACGGCTCCAGGGTCACCACGAGCGTGCAGCCGGTCAGCCGCCAGGTGCCGAGCTTCGCCGCCGCCCGGCGGAGCGCCAGGACCTCGGCGTGCGCGGTGGGGTCGCCCGTCAGCTCGCGTTCGTTGTGGCCGGTGGCGAGGACCTGGCCGGCCGGGGACAGCACGACGGCGCCGACCGGCACATCGCCGGCCGGCGCCGCGCGTGCGGCCTGTTCCAGGGCGAGTCGCATCGACGCCCGCCACGGCTCACGCACGGGGTCGTGCGCCGTGTCATGCGCCGCGTCGTGCGCCGGGTTGTGCACAGGGTCGTGCTCGGTCACTAGCGTGCGGTCTCCAGCACCTCGGAGGCGCCCAGCGCGTCCGCGATCTCGGCCATGGCGTCGGTCTCCAGCGCCAGCAGGTCCGCCTCCGAGAGGCCCAGATCGGCGAGGATCGCGCGGTCGCCCGCCGGTCCCGCCGGGACCGCTCCGGGGCCGGCCGCGCCGGCGAGGCCGGAAACCTCGTCCGAGTCCTCCGTGTCCTCCTGCTCTTCAGTTTCGCCGTCCTCGGTGCCGTCGAGGTCCAGCGTGTCCAAGGCGTCGGCGAGGTCGTCATCGTCCCCGCCGAGCAATTCGTCCGTGAGGATCTCCCCGTACGAGGAGCGTGCGGCCATGGCCGCGTCGGAGACGTAGATGCGAGGATCCTCCTCGCCCTCCACGCGGAGCACGCCGAACCAGGCGTCCTCCTGCTCGATGAAGACGAGCACCGTGTCCTCGTCCACCGAGGCTTCGCGGGCCAGATCGGTCAGATCCGACAAGGTCTCCACGTCGTCGAGCTCTGTGTCGCTCGCTTCCCACCCGTCTTCGGTGCGCGCGAGCAGTGCGGCGAAGTACACCGTGACTCTCCCACTGGTCAGAGGTGACGATTCGGCGGTGCGCTGCGCTCTGCCCCGCCCACTACTCGGAATCGTGGCAGAAACACGGCGATTGCGAGAGGTCTTCCGCCGTTGCGTCGTGCAGGCATTTTTTTGGACCGGGGTGGACGCACCGCCCGGCGGGGGTCCGCGAGGGCCGCCGGACGGCCGCCGGCCGACGCCCAAGTGGCAGTCGCGCGACGGCCGGAGGGCCGCTTCGTGACGTGTTCGCGACTACCAGCGGAAGGTCCGCATCCGCATCTGCTGGCGCATCCGGGCCGCGCGCGCCCGCCGAGGTTTCACCCGCTCGCGCAGGGCCTTGGCCTCGTTCAACTCCCGCAGGAACTGCGCACGCCGCCGCCGGCGGGCCTCGTCGCTCCCGCCGGAGGTGCCGTCCGGTTCGGCGTCGGGCGTCGCCTCGGGGCCGGGCGGCGCTTCGCCGCCGCGCTCCCGCGGATCCCGCTGCTGCCGGTCCGGCATCGCCGCCTCACCACCCCACGACTCGGTCGATCGCGCCCCGGTGCACCCGCACCCGCGCCCCTGTGACCCCTCTGCATGTGCCCACACACCTTCCCTGCGCACGGGGGATTGATGCCAGCGGGGGCCGCCGGACGGGCCGCGGTTACTGTGGAGCCATGCGGATTCACGTCGTCGACCACCCGCTGGTCGCGCACAAACTCACCACGCTGCGCGACAAGCGCACCGACTCCCCTACCTTCCGGCGCCTCGCCGACGAGCTGGTCACCCTGCTCGCGTACGAGGCCACCAGGGACGTGCGCACCGAGCAGGTCGACATCGAGACTCCGGTGACGCCGACCACGGGTGTGAAGCTGTCCCATCCCCGGCCCCTCGTGGTGCCGATCCTCCGGGCCGGCCTCGGCATGCTCGACGGCATGGTGCGGCTGCTGCCGACCGCCGAGGTCGGTTTCCTCGGGATGATCCGTAACGAGGAGACGCTTCAGGCGTCGACGTACGCGAGCCGGATGCCCGAGGATCTCTCGGGGCGCCAGGTGTATGTCCTGGACCCGATGCTGGCCACCGGCGGCACGCTCGTCGCGGCGATCCGCGAACTCATCAAGCGCGGCGCGGACGATGTGACGGCCGTGGTGCTTCTCGCGGCGCCCGAGGGCGTCGAGGTGATGGAGCGCGAGCTGGCGGGCACGCCGGTGACGGTCGTCACGGCGGCGGTCGACGAGCGGCTGAACGACCGCGGGTACATCGTGCCGGGGCTGGGCGACGCGGGCGACCGGATGTACGGGACGGTCGACTAGCCCCGGTCCCGTCCGCTCCGGTTCAGCAGGAGCCGGTGGACGCCGGCCTGGTCAGGGTGGCCAGGGTCCGGTCGGCCTCCTTCTGCACGTTCAGGGTCTTGAAGGCCGTGCCGATCAGCAGGTCGACGTCCTTGGTCCGCCGTTCGTCGTGCTGGGGCTTGGCGCCCTTGAGCTGGGCGCCGAGCACCGCGAGGGAGCCGTCCGCGGCGGTCGGGGCGCCGAGCAGTATCCCCGTGCCGGGGATCTTCTTGTCGAACGCCGCGGGCGCGTTGCCCACCTTGCCGATGAGGAAGCCGCGCTTCTTGAGTTCGTCCGCGGTGGTCTTGGCGAGTCCCGCGCGCGGGGTCGCGTTGTAGACGTTGACCTTGATCTGGGCCGGCTTGGGCAGCGCCTTGGCGGCCACGGCCGACGGGGACGGCTCGCAGGAGGGCTTGCGGTTACGGTCCGAGGCGGTCGCGGTCTTCGTCTTCGTACCGTCGTCCGCCGTGAACACGTCGACGAGCTGTACGGTCCCCCAGCCGACGAGGCCGAGGGCGACGACTCCGGCGATGGCCGCGAGCACGGTCCTGCGGCGGTGACGGGGGCGGCGCATGCGGGGGTACTTGGCACCCGTAATGCGATATTTGCCGCCCATGCCGGGGGGAGTGAGCATGCTCATGGCCGCAGCGTAGTGCGCGTCGGTAGTGATTCCTACTAAATGATCAATGGGTTGGGCCCGTAGAGGCCGGAAAGACCCCGAAAGGCTCAGTGCCGGGTGGGTTGAGGGCGCGTCAGCCCAGGTCCAGTTCGAGCACGCGCGCGTGCAGCACCTGCCGCTGCTGGAGCGCCGCGCGGACGGCGCGGTGCAGTCCGTCCTCCAGATACAGGTCGCCCTGCCACTTCACGACGTGCGCGAAGAGGTCTCCGTAGAAGGTCGAGTCCTCGGCGAGCAGCGTCTCCAGATCCAGTTGGCCCTTCGTGGTGACGAGCTGATCGAGGCGGACCGGGCGCGGCGCTACGTCCGCCCACTGCCGGGTGCTTTCCCGGCCGTGGTCGGGGTACGGCCGCCCGTTACCGATGCGCTTGAAGATCACACGGAAAGCCTACCGGGCGAGCGGCTCCGGGCGCAGCCATGGCGCGGTGGTGCAAAGGGATGCATATGGTTCAAAGTAGGAGCGACATATGAATGGAACCGTCCCGTCCGCTGACGTCGCCCTTCCCACCGCCTCCTGAAGAGGCTTCAGCGACGGCCTCGGTAAAGGGCTCAGCAACGGCCTCGGCAACGGCCTCGGCAACGGCCTCGGCAAGGGCTCGACGAAGGCTCAGTACGCACGGCGGGCGCCGAGGGAATCCGCTCCCTCGGCGCCCGCCGCGTATCGCTGTCGGTCGGTCAGGCCCGGGACTCGTGCTCGTGGGCGTTCGACGCCCCGACACCGGTGTCACCGTGCGCCGCGCCGCGCTGGACCGTGGCGGGGGCCTTCGCCCCGGCCTTCGCGGTGAGCGGGCTCAGGTCGTGGGCGTAGCGGCCCACGGCGTTCGCGATGACGTCGATGTTGACGTCGAACGCCTCCTTGTTGATGTTGTCGAGGTCGTCACAGGCCGCGTGGTAGCAGGGGTCGTACGCGACACCGGCCTCGCCGCCGAACTTCGCCGCCTGGTCCGCGGTCTTTATGCCCTCGGCGCCGGTGAAGGTTCCCCCGGAGGGGATGCCGACCTCGATGAACGGCCCGTAGTCGGAGCGGCCGGAGAAGTCCGTGCCCTCGTGCGGGTAGTCCTTGCTGTCGAGGAAGTCGGTGATGCCCTTCTCCAGCTGCGCCGAGCCCTCCGGCCCCGCGCCCGAGCCCTCGCCGTCCGAGTCGTCGCCGTCGTACACGAACTGGCCGAAGTTCGGCGAGGCGATCATGTCGAAGTTCAGGTAGAGCGCGATCTGTTCGCTCTGCTCGGGGGTGAGGCCCTTCACGTAGTCCTCGGCGCCGAGCAGCCCCAGCTCCTCGGCCGACCACCAGGCGAAGCGCACCTTGTTGGCGGTCTTCTCGCGCGACTTGGCGAGATCCAGGGCGACTTCGAGGAGACCGGCGGAGCCCGACGCGTTGTCGTTGATGCCCGCGCCCTCGGTGACGGAGTCGAGGTGGGAGCCGAGCATCACCGTGTTGGCCGGGTTACCGCCCTTGGTCTCGGCGATGACGTTGCGGGTGGTGCGCTTCTCCTGGAGCTGACGGATGTCCAGGGAGACCGTCACGGGGCCCGCCGCGGCCTCGGCGGCGAGCTTCGCGCCCTCGGCCTGGGTGACACCGCCCGTGGGGATCCTGGCCGCCGCCGGGTCGCCCAGGGTGCCGCTGAGGGCGCCCTCGGTGTTGTTCGAGACGATCGCCGCGACCGCGCCCGCGTCGGCCGCCGTCTGCTGCTTCGTCGCGAAGTCGCAGCCGCCGCGCTGGATGAGCGCGATCTTGCCGGTGAAGGCGCCGGCGGCGTAGTCGGTGGCCTCGCAGCCGGTGGTCTCGTCGACCGGTACGACGGCCAGGGCCGCCTCGATCCCGCCCTTGGGCGTGGACTTCGTGTACGACATGGCCGTGATCTCGGAGTCGCGCGGTGTCGGCGCGGTCACCTTCAGCGTCTCGGCCTGCGTCTCGATGTACGTGAACTCGAAGCTGTCGTACGAGACGTTGTAGCCGGCCTTCTTCAGGAGGCTGAACACGTACGCCGCGGACGCGTCGTGGCCGAGCGAGCCCGCGGCGCGGTGGCCGCCGGCGGAGTCGGCGATGTCCTGGAACTTCTGAAGGTGCTTGTACGCGTCCTTGCCGGACGCCTCCTTGACGAGCTTCTTGGCGAGCTTCGCCGCGTCCCTCGCCGGGTCGGGCCTGTTGTGCGCGGAGGCGGAGGATGCGGACAGCAGAAGCGGGGCGGCGAGCGCGGTGGCGGCTGCGACTGCCATGAGTCTGCGGGACGTTGCGTTCACAGGGGTCCTTCCGATGCGAACGGGTGCGGACGAGCAGGAGCTTGGTGCGGTGAGCTACCGAAAGTTAGCGACCTGGGGCGTTCCAGGGGAACAGATGTGCCAGAAATCATGCTCGTCGGCCGGCCGCCCGTCGGCGTCCGTTCAGCTCTCCGCGGGCTTCGTCGTCTTCGTTGCCTTCTCCGCCTTGGCGGCAGCCTTGGCCTCCTGCTTGTGCGCGCGGACCTTGGCCAGCGTCTCGGGCCCCGTGATGTCGGCCGCCGAGCGGTACGAGCCCTCGTCGCCGTACGCGCCGGCCGCGGCCCGCCAGCCCTCGGGCCGTACGCCGTACTGCTTGCCGAGCAGCGCGAGGAAGATCTGCGACTTCTGCTTGCCGTAGCCGGGGAGTTCGGTCAGCCGCTTGAGCAGTTCCGTGCCGGTGGCGACATCGCGCCACACCCCGGCGGCGTCCCCGTCGTAGTGGGCGACCAGGAACTGACAGAGCTGCTGCACGCGCTTGGCCATGGACCCCGGGTAGCGGTGCACGGCGGGCTTCTCCGAGAGCAGCGCGGCGAAGGCCTCGGGGTCGTACGCGGCGATGGCGTGCGCGTCCAGATCGTCACCCCCCATGCGTACGGCGATGGTGTACGGCCCCGAGAAGGCCCACTCCATGGGCACCTGCTGGTCCAGCAGCATGCCGACCAGCGCGGCCAGCGGGCTGCGGCCGAGGAGTTCGTCGGCCTCGGGCTGCTGTGCGATGCGAATCGTCGTGCTCATACGCCGATGGTGGACCGGGACGCTTCGAGTTTCAGGGAGGCCACGCCCTGACGGTGTGTTCATATGACTGTTTTATGGCGCGGATGGCGGTACGGGGCGAGGGGTAGGGCTGGACACGGACAGCTCCCGGAATGCTCCGGAATCCTCGGGAAAGGCCGCGCACCAGTGACTCAGCCCTTCGAACTGCCGGATTTCTACATGCCGTATCCGGCGCGTATCAACCCGCGTCTGGAGGAGGCCAGGGAGCACTCCCGGGCCTGGGCGCGCGACATGGGGATGCTGGAGGGTTCCGGGATCTGGGAGCTGAGCGATCTCGACGCCCACGACTACGCGCTGCTGTGCTCGTACACCCATCCCGACTGCACAGGGCCGCAGTTGTCGCTGGTCACGGACTGGTATGTGTGGGTCTTCTTCTTCGACGACCACTTCCTGGAGATCTTCAAGAGATCGTCGGACCGGGCGGGCGGCAAGGCGTATCTCGACCGGCTCCCGCTCTTCATGCCGATGGATCTCAGTCAGGGATTTCCCGAGCCGACGAATCCGGTGGAGGCGGGCCTCGCCGACCTCTGGAAACGCACGGTGCCGTCGATGTCCCTGGACTGGCGGGCGCGGTTCGCCGAGAGCACGGAGAATCTGCTCAACGAATCCCTCTGGGAACTGGCCAACATCAATGCCGGTCGGATCGCGAATCCCGTCGAGTACATCGAAATGCGCCGCAAGGTCGGCGGGGCGCCGTGGTCGGCGGGACTCATCGAGTACGCGGCGGGGGCGGAGGTGCCGGCCCCGATCGCCGACTCCCGTCCGATGCGGGTGCTGCGGGACTCGTTCTCCGACGGTGTCCATCTGCGTAACGACCTCTTCTCCTACCAGCGGGAGATCGAGGAGGAGGGCGAGCTGAGCAACGGGGTGCTCGTCCTGGAGACGTTCCTGGGCTGCACGACGCAGGAGGCGGCCGACGCGGTCAACGACCTGCTGACGTCGCGCCTCCACCAGTTCGAGAACACGGCCCTGACCGAGCTGGGACCGCTCTTCGTGGAGAAGGGCATCGACCCGGTCGCGGCGGCGGGGACCCTGGCCTATGTGAAGGGCCTCCAGGACTGGCAGTCCGGCGGCCACGAGTGGCACATGCGCTCCAGCCGGTACATGAACGGCGCGGCGGCGGGCGACGGCCCCGGACCGGAGGAGACGGCGGGGCCGCTGTTCTCGCAGACCCCCGTCGGCCGCTGGACGGCGGCGTCGGACTATCTCAAGACCCTCACCAACGGCGCCCCCACCAGGACGCGCGCCCACAGCCATGTGCCGTACCAGCGGGTGGGGCCGTCGATCCTCCCCGAGTTCGAGATGCCGTTCACCGCGACGCTCAGCCCGCATCTGGAGGCGTCGCGCGAGCACGTCGTGGCATGGGCACACCGGATGGGCATCCTGGAGGGGCAGCCGGGCGTCCCCGGCTCGGACATCTGGGACGAGGACCGGATCCGCCGTATCGACCTCCCGCTCTGCGCCGCCGGCATCCATCCCGACGCCACCCCCGAGGGGCTCGACCTGACCTCGGACTGGCTGGCCTGGGGGACGTACGGCGACGACTTCTTCCCCGTCGTGTACGGCAACACCCGCAATCTGGCGGCGGCGAAGGTCTGCAACGAGCGGCTGTCCCTCTTCATGCCGGTCGACACCCTGGACACCCCGCCACCGCTCAGCGCCCTGGAGCGCGGACTGGCCGACCTGTGGGTCCGCACGGCGGGCCCGATGGACGCCGACGCCCGCAGGGCCTTCCGCGCGGCCGTCGAGGAGATGACGGCCAGCTGGGTCTGGGAGCTGGCCAACCAGATCCAGAACCGGATCCCGGACCCCGTCGACTACATCGAGATGCGTCGCCAGACCTTCGGCTCCAACATGACGATGAGTCTGTCCCGCATCGGCCACGGCCGCTCGGTGCCGCCGGAGATCTACCGCAGCGGCCCGATGAAGTCCCTGGAGAACGCGGCCCAGGACTACGCGTGCCTGATGAACGACCTCTTCTCGTACCAGAAGGAGATCGAGTTCGAGGGCGAGGTCCACAACGGCGTCCTGGTCGTGCAGTCCTTCTTCAACTGCGACTACCCGACGGGCGTCGCGATCGTCCACGACCTGATGAAGGGCCGCATGCGCCAGTTCCAGCATGTCGCGGCCAACGAACTCCCCGTCCTCTACGACGACTTCGACCTGGACGAGGAGGCGCGGCAGGTTCTGGACGGCTATGTGAAGGAGCTGGAGAACTGGCTCTCCGGCATCCTCGTGTGGCACGCCGGCTGCCACCGCTACAAGGAATCGGACCTGCTCCACGACCGCGCGGGCGTCACCCGCTGGCTCCCCCCGACCCCCAGCGGCCCCGGCACCTCGGCGACCCGGGTCCGCCTGCCGGCGGGGAGGGTGTCGGCCGCGCCAGGTGCGGACGCCGGAGAGGTTGTTCCAATTGCCGCAAGAGTGCAGTGAGTTGGGTACTTCGGGCGTTAAGGTTCACCTCTCGCGCCGTGAAGATTCGGTGTGTTTCTGGGGGTGGACTCATGTACGAGATGGTCAAGGGAGCCAACACCGGACTGGCGGTCCTGAGTGAGGACGCCGAGTCCGTACGGGTGGGGCTGAGCTGGAGCAGCGAGGAGGGGGACGGGGACGCGGACGTCTCGGTACTGCTCGTCGGTGGCAAGGGGAAGGTCCGCAGCGACGCCGACTTCCTCTTCTACAACAACCCGGTGGCCGGTGACGGCAGTGTGCAACTGCTGGGGAAGACACCGACGGACAGCGGGAGCGAGGACCGCATCAGCCTGGATCTGCGTGCGATGGCACCGGACGTGGAGCGTGTGGTCGTGGCGGCGAGTCGGTACGACGACGCGCGGTTCGGTGACCTCAACGGGTTACGGCTGACGGTCGCCGACCGTACCGGCGAGGATCTGCTCGGATTCTCCATCGAGGACGCGAGCACGGAGAGTGCCTTCGTCTTCGGTGAGTTCTACCGGCGCGGCGGCGAGTGGAAGTTCCGGGCCGTCGGGCAGGGGTACGAGACCGGTCTCGCCGGCCTGGCCACGGACTTCGGCATCGACGTGGATGACGCGGAGCCGGAGCCGGAGCCGGAAGTGGGGCAGGACGCGGAGACAGGGGCCGACCCGGAGGCCGAGGCGGGTCCGGGCGAGGCTCTGCCGGGCGAGGGAGTCCTCGTGGCCATCGGCGGGGGTCCCGTGGCGGCCGTTCCGCCGCAGGTGCCGCGCGGGGCCGCCGCGTCGGCGCCCATGAAGGAGGATCCGGTCACGCCCCCGCCCGTACGACGCCCGCGTACGGCAAAGAAGAAGGTGACGATCCCGAAGGTCGCAAAGAAGTCCCTCGCCGAGAACGACTCGTGGCGACCGGCCCGTCTCTTCCCCGTCCCGTCGCTCAAGAACGACCGGGAGCGCGAGACGCGTGCCACCTCCGTCCTGCTGTCGGTGATGACGCAGGTCCCCGAGTTCGGGCGTCGGCTGACCGCCGCGTTCGGCGCACCGGTCGGCCGGATGGAGACGTTCACCGAGGTGCCCCTGCGGCAGGGCGATACGCAGAAACGTCCCGACGGCGTCATCCGCGTCGAGCGGGCCGGCAAGCTGTGGACGGCCCTGGTCGAGACGAAGACCAACGGCAACCCGCTCAAGGCCCAGCAGGTCCAGGACTACATGGACATCGCCGCCCGGCGTGGCTACGAGGCGGTCATCACGCTCTGCAACGATGTCGCGCTGGAGGGCAGTCCGCTCGTCGACGTGCGGACGGACGGCCGTCGGAAGCACAAGGTCGTGCTCTGGCATCTGTCCTGGGCCGAGGTCACTCACCAGGCCCAGATGCTGATCAGGCACGAGGGCGTCGGCAACGCCGCGCACGCCTGGCTGTTGCAGGAGTTGCTCCACTACCTCCAGCACGAGAACTCCGGCTGTCACGGCTTCCAGAACATGGGTCCCGCGTGGGTGCCGGTGCGCAGGAGCATCGACGAGGAGACCCTGTGCCAGGGAGACCCGCGCGCCGTGGACGTCGTGGAGAGCTGGGAGCGTCTCGTACGACAGGTGTGTCTGCGGCTCGGCGGTGAACTCGGCCAGAAGGTCCTGCCCGTACGGCGCGTCAGACGCGCCTCCGACCCCCACGCGCGGCGCGCCGAGCTGGCCGAACTGCTCTGCCACGAGGGGCGGTTGTCCGCCGAGCTGCGTATCGAGGGAACACCCGGCGTTCTCGCGCTCGCCGCGGATCTGCGCACAGGCAAGCTGCGTACGTCGATCGATGTCCCGGCCCCCGACCACGGCTCCCCGCTGATCACGGCGAAGCGGCTGATCAGACAGCTCGCGGACGCGCCTGCGGATCTCCATGTGCAGACACTTGTGAGTGGCGGTGGGGACGGGCCGCGCGGCACGCTGGAGCGGCTGCGACCTGAGCCGGCCTATCTGCTGCCGAAGGGCGAGGCGCGGGGCGACATCGAGATCACCGGCTTCCGGCTGTCCCTGTTCAAGGGCATGGGCAATACGCGGGGCAACGCCGAGTCCAGCTTCATCCGCAGCGTCGACGAAGCGGTGGACCGTTTCTGTGTGAGCGTCGTCGCGCCCCTCGAACGACGTCCCGCCCGACGGTCGCAGCCGGAGCGTCAGGGGGCGGAGCCGGTGCGAGTGGCCGGCTGACGTCCGGAGGACGGGCGGCCTTCGGCGGGGAGCGCGAGAGGGGGGCAAGGGTCGGTGGCCCCTGCATGATGAATGGGGGAGGGGGATAGCCTCCAATCCACTTCTGTGGACGGGGAGGGCATCGTGCGGGGGCGGTTGCTGAGTGGGCGGTACGAGTTGGGGGAGTTGCTCGGGGTCGGGGGGATGGGGGAGGTCTGGCGGGCGCGGGACCGGGAGTTGGGGCGGGACGTCGCCGTCAAGCTGCTTCTCGCGCCCGGGGGCGACGGGGAGCGGCGGGAGCAGTTGGCGCGGTTTCGGCGGGAGGCGCGGGCCGTGGCCTCGTTGGACAGCCCGCACATCGTCGCCGTACACGATCACGGGACCGACGGGGACAGTCCGTACCTGGTGATGGCCCTGGTGGAGGGGCGGACGCTGCACGACGTACTCGCCGAGAGCGGGCGTGTGGGTGTGGTGGACGCGCTGGGCTGGGCGATCGACGTGTGCCGGGGGCTGGAGGTCGCGCACGCGGCGGGCATCGTGCACCGTGACATCAAGCCCGCCAACATCATGGTCACCGGTGAGGGCGTGGCCAAGGTCGTGGACTTCGGCATCGCCAAGTACACCGAGGCCAGGTCCAGCGATCCGCAGCTCACCCGGACCGGACAGGCGCCGTTCGGCAGCGTGCTGTACATGGCGCCCGAGCGTTTTCAGCAGCGGAACGGCGACGGGCGTACGGATCTCTACGCGCTGGGCTGTGTCCTGTACGAACTCCTCGTGGGGCGACCGCCGTTCACCGGTCACGCCGCCGGGATCATGTACAACCACCTGAACGACGAGCCGCTGCGCCCGAGTCGGGCCCGTGCCGAACTCGGGGCCGGTCTGGACCGGTTGATCCTCTCGTTGATGGCCAAGGACCCCGACGACAGGCCGTCGGACGCGCGCGCGGCGCGGGTGGAGCTGGAGCGGGTGCGGGCGGAGGCGGCGGCGGAGCGCGCTGTGGGCGCGGCGGCCGTCGTCGTACCGCCGTCCGAGCCGGAACCGGGTCCCGAGCCCGAGGACGTACGGCCGGAACCGGTGCCGGCCCCGCCGCCCCGGCCGCATTTCGTCGCCAAGGTGTCCACGCCGCCCACGCCCCCGCCCCCGCCCGTCCCCCGGCGCCGCCGGCGCAAGGCCTTCGTCGGGGCCGCCGTCGCACTCGTCGTGCTCGGCGTACCGACCGGGTTCGCGCTCTCGTCCGCCTCCTCGTCGTCCGGCGACGAGGAGAGTCCGGTCGCCGGACCCACCACGGCCATGGCGAAGGACTATGTCGTCGGTGTCCCCTTCGACTGGTCGCTCGACGACCAGTACGGGGTGGAGCGTGCCACGATCGTCAAGGCCGCCTTCAAGGACGCGGAGCGCACGTCGGGCACGAAGCTGCCGGTGCGTGTCGTCCCGGTCAAGGACTACGGGCAGACGCCGGCGACCGAGATGCTGGAGAAATACCCGGGCATGCTCGCGCTCGTCGGTGACGTCAGCAGTGTCGACGGCATCGAGACGGGATTCGACGGCGACATGGCCGCGATCGACACCTGCAAAGAAGGCTCTGGCCCGGACTTCGCCTTCGGCACGATGCCGTCGAAGTTCGACATCGGCAAGCAGGAAGGGCGCTATCTGCGGGGCGCGTACGACACGGGCAAGGTGATCATCGGCTCCGACTACCGCTGGGACGTCGATCTTGCCGAGGACGATCCGTACCACCGGGAGCTCGGCCACGGGCTGCGCGAGGCAGGTGTCGACGCCATCGAGGCCGCGGGCTATCCGGACGAGATGAGCGAGGAGGACGTCGCCCGGGACGTGGCCGACAACCGGCCGGACACCGTCACCCTGCCCAACTCCCGGCACCGCGAAGGCTGGGTCGACGCGCTGAAGAAGTCCGGGCAGCTGATGGTCGTGCAGGAGAACTACGAGGCGTCCTGCGACTCCGAGGACGACCACGAATACACCGACAAGGAAGACACGTTGGTGCCGGACGGCACACTGCGCTTCCGTTCCTTCCACGACGAGCGGCAGCCGAAGGCCGACTGCGAGCTGTTCCCGAAGGTCTGCGCGGCACCGGCCGCGCTGCGGAAGATGTTCGAGGCGCGGGGCGCGGTCGAGCTGTACGACGCCACGCTCGCCCTCGCCGCCGGGATCGGGCAGGCCATGGACGACGGGAGCGTGCCGGAGCCGGGCGCGGCGGACGCGGATCCCGACGCGGCGCGGGCGGCGCTGCGGAAGGGCATGGACGGTGTCGACGTCAAGGGGCTGCTGGGCCGGTACCGCTTCAAGGACCATCAGGCCCTCGACCGGCCGGTGTGGGTCGATGTGCGCGAGAGCGGCAAGTGGAAGCAGCTAGGGACGGTCGGCAGCCTGACCGGCTGAGGCGCCGGCGGGGCTGACGGGCGTCCGGGAGCTGTTGCCGCCGTCTCGTACGCGCTGTTTAATGAATGAACATGCATTTATTAAAGGAGGAAACCTCGCCGTGGTCGGACGTCCCCGTGGTGTCGACGACGCCGCGATCCTGCGCGCCACCGCCGACGTCGTCGGACGCGTCGGGCCCGCCGGGCTCACACTCGCCGCGGTGGCCCGCGAGGTCGGCGTCGTGCCCGGCACGCTCATGCAGCGTTTCGGCTCCAAGCGCGGCCTGCTGCTGGCGCTCGCCGAGCGGGCCGCCGAGAGCGCGGAGGCCGATGCCTGTACGGCGCCGGAGCGGCTGCGCGAGGAGCACGGTTCGGCGCTCGCCGCGCTGACCGCCCTGCTCGTGGAGTCGACGGAACCGATGAGGACGCCCCAGACGTACGCCAACCATCTGGCGTTCCTCTGCCTTGACCTCGGCGAACCGGACTTCCACGCGCACGCCCTCACCGTGCACCGGGCCGAGCGGCGCGCCGTCGAGGAACTGCTGACCGCCGCCGTCGCCGCCGGAGAGCTGCGCGCCGGGACCGACGTACGCCCGCTGGCCCGTTCCGTACAGGCGATGGCCTCCGGCGCCGGGCTGCTCTGGGCACTCGACCGGGAAGGGACGCTCGCGCGGCGGACCCGGCAGGAGATCCACGAGGTGCTGGCGCGGCACGTGGCCCCGCCCGTACCGGCCGACCAGGAGGAATCATGAACGACACATCGAGGACGCCGGGACCGCTGGCCGGGCAGGTCGCGCTGGTCGCGGGCGGGACCCGGGGCGGCGGGCGCGGCATCGCGGTCGAACTCGGCGCGGCCGGCGCGACGGTGTACGTCACCGGCCGCAGCAGCGCCGCCGGACGCTCCGACCTGGACCGGCCCGAGACCGTCGAGGGGACGGCCGATCTGGTCACCGCCGCCGGTGGGCGCGGTATCGCCGTCCGTACCGATCACAGCAGGCCCGACGACGTACGCGCCCTGGTCGACCGGATCGCCGCCGAGCAGGACGGGCGGCTGGACATCCTCGTCAACTCCGTATGGGGCGGGGATCCGTTGACCGACTGGGAGCATCCGCTGTGGGAGCAGGACCTGGACACCGGGTTCCGGCTGCTGCGGCAGGCCGTCGACACCCATGTGATCACCAGCCGTTACGCCCTGCCGCTGCTGGTCGCCCGGCGGAGCGGGCTGGTCGTGGAGGTGACGGACGGGAACACCGCCCGCTACCGGGGGAGTTTCTTCTACGACCTGGTGAAGTCCTCGGTGATCCGCCTCGCGGTCGCGCAGGCGGCCGAGTTGAGACCGTACGGTGTCGCCGCCGTCGCGATCACGCCCGGTTTTCTGCGCTCCGAGGCGATGCTGGACGGTCTCGGCGTCACCGAGGAGAACTGGCGGGACGCGGTGGCCCAGGACCCGAACTTCGCCCACTCGGAGAGCCCCGCGTATCTGGGACGCGCGGTCGCCGCGCTGGCCGCCGATCCGGACGTCATGGCCAAGTCGGGGCGGGCGCTGGCGACGTGGGGGCTGTACGAGGAGTACGGCTTCACGGACGCGGACGGTACGCGGCCGGACTTCGCCGCGCACTGGGCCCGTTCGCTGGTCGAGGAGTACGGGCCGCTCGGCGAACCGCTGTAGCGGCACGGCACGGCACGGCGGGGCTCAGCGCGATGCGGTAGGGCCCGGTGGTCAGCCGCGCAGGCGGGCCGCTCGCATCATCAGGTAGCGGGTCTCCGGGACGCTGAGCGTACGGTCCGCCGCCAACTGGTACGCCGCCAGGGCGCCTTCCGTGTCGCCCGCCCGCTCCAGCAGATGGGCCCGCACCGCGTCGAGCCGGTGGTGGCCCGCCAACTCCTTCTCGACACCCTTGAGTTCGGCGAGCCCGGCCTCCGGGCCGTGCGCCATCGCCACGGCCACCGCCCTGCTCAGCTCGGCCATCGGCTCGGGCCCGGGAGCGCGGCGCAGCAACTCGTCGTACAGCGCCACGATCTGGAGCCAGTCGGTGTCCTCCGCGCTCGCCGCCTCGTCGTGCAGCGCGGCGATGGCGGCCTGCAACTGGTAGGGACCGGCGGGCCCTTGGGACAGCGCCTCCTCGACCAGCGCCGTACCCTCGTCGATCGCGGCGCGGTCCCAGCGGTCGCGGTCCTGCTCGTCCAGCGGGACGAGTTCCCCGTGCGGACCCGTGCGGGCGGCGCTCCGCGCCTCCGTGAGCAGCATCAGCGCGAGCAGGCCCGTCACGGTGCCCTCGGTCGGCAGCAGCCGCCGTACCTCCCGGGTCAGCCGGATCGCCTCGTACGCCAGATCCGCGCGGTGCAACTCGCTGCCGGAGGTGGCCGTATGGCCCTCGTTGAATATCAGGTAGAGCACCTGGAGCACGGTGGCGAGCCGGCGGTCGCGGTCCTCGGGGCCCGGCTGCCGGAAGGGCGCGCCCTTGATCTTCTGCTTCGCCCTGCTGATGCGCTGCGCCATCGTCGCCTCCGGCATCAGATGCGCGCGGGCGATCTCGGCCGTGGTCAGACCGCCGACGGCGCGCAGGGTGAGCGCGATCCGGCCGGCGGCGGGCAGTTCGGGATGGCAGCAGAGGAAGAGCAGGGTGAGCGTGTCGTCCTCCGACGGGGCGCGGCTCTCGCCGGGCGGCGGTGTGGTGAAGGCGTCCCTGGGGGTGAGCGCGGTGGCGTTCTCCTCGCGTCTGCGCCGTGCCTCTTCGCTGCGGAGCTGGTCGACGAGCCGGCGGGAGGCGGTTCTGATCAGCCAGCCGCGGGGGTTGTCGGGCGGGCCGGTGGTCGGCCACTGCTGGGCGGCGGCGATGAGCGATTCCTGCACGGCGTCCTCGGCGAGGTCGAAGTGGCCGTAGCGGCGGACGAGCGCGCCGAGGACCTGCGGCGCGTGCAGGCGCAGCAGGTCCTCGGTCGTGGTGGAGCCGGTGCCGTCGTTCACACCGTGTATTACACCGCGTCGTGCCGAGGCGCGCACGGAGTCTCAGCCGTCGGTGGCCGGGCTCCCCTGGATGGGGCGGATGACCACCGGGTAGGACGGCACGCCCTCGGGCTGGGGGCACGTCGCGACGCGCGCGGCGATCTCCGTGACCCGCTCCAGGCTCGCGCAGTCGAGAATCCAGTAGCCGGCCAGCAGCTCCTTCGTCTCGCCGTACGGGCCGTCCGTGATCACCGGCTTGCCGTCCTTGTCCGCGCCGACGAAACGGGTCTGCGAGGGGGCGGCCAGGCCGTTCGCGTCGACCAGCTCGCCCGACTCGGCGAGGTCGTCGTTGATCGCTCCCATGAAGGCGAACATCGCCTGCAAGTCCGCCTCGTTCCAGGCCGCGCTGTGCTCGGATGCCTTGCCGCTCATCGCGTCGTAGTCGGCCTGCGAACCCTGGACCATCACCAGATACTTCATGACGTCACTCCCTGTGTCGTGCTGTCGCCCCTGCTGGGCAACTCTCACAGGGGACGTCGGAGCCGACGACGGCTTCTCGACAGCTCGCGGGATTTTTCTTCTCCACCACTCTGTCGGCTCCGGTGCGTGGGCGCGAGCCGGGTCGTGGTGGTAGGGGGATGGTTTGGGGGCGGGGTGCGTAGCGGTCCGGGAGCTGGGTGCGTAGCGATGTTACGGAATGGGGTAGCGATGCTACGTCGATCGTGTTAGCGTTGATGTTGTCGGGAGGCGAGGACCGCTATCCAGGGAGCAATGTCATGAGCGAGCAGTCGGGCACGGACCGTCGAGTGGTGATCGTCACCGGAGGGTCCCGAGGGATCGGCCGGGAGAGCGCGGAGCGCCTGGCGGCCGACGGGCTCGCCGTCGTCGTCAACTACGCGGGAAATCAGGTCGAGGCGGAGGCGACGGTCGCCGCCATCACCGGGTCGGGCGGGACCGCCATGGCCTTCCGCGCCGATGTGGCCGACGAGGCCGCGGTGTCGGCGCTCTTCGACGCGGCGGAGGAGGCATACGGAGGCGTGGACGTCCTCGTGCACGCGGCGGGCGTCATGTCGGTGACGCCGCTGGTGGACACCGAGTTGGACGCGCTGGATCGTATGCACCGCACCAACATCCGGGGCACGTTCGTGGTCGACCAGCAGGCCGCGCGCCGACTGCGGAGCGGCGGGGCGATCATCAACTTCTCCAGCTCGGTGCTGGGCCTGGCCTTCCCCGGCTACACGGCGTACGCGGCCAGCAAGGGCGCGGTCGAGGCGATGACGCTGATCCTGGCCAGGGAGCTGCGTGGACGCGACATCACCGTCAACGCGGTGGCGCCCGGACCGACGGCCACCGCGCTGTTCCTGGACGGGAAGGACGAGGAGACCGTCGCGAAGCTCGCCGCGCAGGCGCCGTTGGAGCGGCTGGGCCGGCCGGAGGACATCGCCGAGGTCGTGTCCTTCCTGGCGGGACCGGCCCGCTGGGTCAACGGGCAGGTGCTGCGCGCCAACGGCGGCATCATCTGAGCCGCGCGCGCCCGCCGAGTCTCCGGCCGGGAGACCGCCCGATGGATCGAGAAGCAGTGACAAGCAGTGACAAGCAGTGACAAGCAGCGTGAAGCAGCGAGGAGTGGAGGTCCGTCATGGACGACACCGCGAAGACCGTCGTGATCACAGGGGCCGGCTCCGGCTTCGGAGCGCTCGCCGCGCGCTCCCTCGCCCACGCCGGGCACACCGTCTACGCGCCGATGCGCGACACCACGGGCCGTAACGCGGCCCGGGTCGCCGACGCCATCGTCGAGGTGGTGGACGCCCCGTACGGCACGCGGCCGTTCCGGGTGCATGTGGATCCCGCGAACGACGGGTCGGAAGAGGTCAGCCGGGTCGCGGATCGAATACGGGCGGAGTTCCTGACTCGTATCGGCCTGGCCGACCTGCTCGCCCCGCATGACTCCGCGGCGCCTGCCGCTGCCCCCGCCGGCCCTGTCGCTCGTCATGCGTAACAGCGCTACGGGGCCCTTGATACGGTCGTCGGCGATGAGTACACGCGCGCGGATCCTGGAAGTCGCGGCCCGGCTGGTCGCCGAGTCGCCCAACGGGGACGTCTCCACCCGGGCCGTGTGCGACGCAGCGCAGGTGGGTGCCCCGGCGCTCTACCGGCACTTCGGGGACAAGGAAGGGCTGTTGTCCGCCGTCGTGGACTACGGCTTCGACAAGTATCTGGAGACCAAGCGGCAGCGTGCCCCGGAGGACGACCCGATAGAGGATCTGCGCAAGGGCTGGGACAGCCATGTGGAGTTCGCGCTGGACAACCCGAATCTGTACCGGCTGATGTACTCCCCCGCGATGCGCACGCCCCCGGCGGCTGCGCTGGAGTCCCACGAGATCCTCACCAGGGATCTGCGACGGGCGGCGGCGGACGGGAAGTTGCGGCTGGCGCCGGAGGCAGCCGCGCAGGTCGTCATGTCGGCCAACGTCGGGGTGGCGCTGATGCTCGTCGCCCGTCCCTCGACCTTCACCGACAGGGACACCTCCCGGCGGGTCCGCGACGCCGTGCACGCCACCGTCCTCACCCCGGACGTGACGGCGGAGACCGGCACGGGCACGCGGGCCGCAGGTGGCGGGACACAGCTGCCTGCGGCGGCGGCCCAGTTGAACGCCCTGCTGGGACGCTCGGCGGAGTCGGGGCTCAGCACCGCGGAAGTGGCCCTGATGACGGAATGGCTGCGCCGGCTTTCCACGACGTCCAAGGACACCGACTAGATCTGACCGATCTGCCAGATCTGTCAGGTCTGGCAGATGTCCGCCGGACCGGGCCCGGGGGCCCTCACGTCGGCAGATCCGCGCAGGTGTCCGACGCCGGGAGTTCGTCCGCGAGGAATACCGTCTGCGCCATCATCTTGAAGCCGGACATCTTCTCGCGGAATGTCTCCACCGACTCCTCGGGGTGTACGGAATCGATCACGGCGTGCTCGCCGACGGCGTTGAACTGGTGGCTCACACCGCGCGGGATCTGCATGTCCACGAAGGAGCAGGGCGGTACGACCAGGTTGTAGCGGGTCCGCTCCACACCCGGCGGGGTGTCGGGCAGCATGTCTTCGAAGGACCGCAGCGAGAAGGGAGTTACCCCGGCGACGCCGGTGATCTCGAACGGGGAGAGGCTGCTCACCCGGATCCGGGTGTCCGGGCCCGTCATCATCCGTACGAAGCGCAGACCGGTGTGCAGATGCATACGGGAGCAGACGCCACGCTCCTCCACATTGTAGAAATCCATCAGATAGCGGTCGGCGAAGAAGTCGTCGAAGGGCGCTTCGAGCATATAGACGTCGCCCTCCTCGAATGTCTGGAAACGAGTTATCCCATCCTTGTCCCGGGTCGTCGCCGATTCGCTTCTCTTGGCGTCTCTCACGACCTTGGTGAAGGCGTTCACCACGGCCAAGGCGATGTCTTCGGGGAGTTGGAGGACGGGCGTGACGACATTTCTTGCCGCATCCGTGAATTCGGCGACGTCGTGGACCTCGTTCTCGGCGTTCGCCTCGCGTTTCATTCGTGTACGGGAATTGGACATCTGAATCAAGCTCCATCGTCTAGGATCTGTCCGTTCGGCATAACGAAACCATGCGCTTCTCAGGGCAGTTGGAGGGGGCCGCCGTGATCTGCCCGCACTGTGGGAAAGACGCTCGCTACCGGGAGCGGGGGCGTGGGATGTGCCCGACCTGCAAGCGCGCGTTCGCCCTCGAACCGAAGGAGAACACGCTCCGTCTGCACGACGTCCGGATGCGCAAGCTCATCGACAAGCTCGGCAACGGCGAAGGACTGCGCTACACGCCCACCCAGCTCTGGTACGCCGCAGCGCGCAACCGGACTCCCGCGGGCGGCACATCGTTCGGATGCGTCGCCGTCGCGCTCATCGTGGCGACGGGCTTCATCTCGTGGCTGGTCATCGGCATCAACGAGTTCGATCCGGACGTGATGCTCGGCACTCTCGGGATCTCCGGCGTCTTCCTGGCGCTGACTCTCCTGCTGACGTTCCGTGGCTCCCGCCGCGCCAAGTGGTCGGGCACGGTCGAGGTGCCGATGTCGCTCAGCACCTTCCGGACGTCGGTCATCGACCGTTGGACCACCGTCTACAGCCGGCCCGACGGGCTGAAGGGCGACGACCACTTCCGGTTCCCCGTGCTTCCCGACGGCGGCAGGCCGAGGCTGGTCGTCCTCTGCCCGGACCGTGACGTGCTGGCCTGCCTCGCGCTGAACAACGCGCACACGACGCACTCACTCGCACTGGCGCAGTCGCCGGACCAGCTCGGGAGCATATCCACCGGCGCGACCGCGGCCGGGGGGCCGGGACTTGTGGGGATAGTCCTGCATGACGCCAGCCCGGCGGGGCTCGCCTTCGCCGCCTCGGCCAGGGCCGCGCTCGGCGGCCGGGTGGTGGTCGCCGGGATGCTGCCGCGCAGCGTGATGGATAAGCCGACCGCACTGCGGCTGCGCAAACCGCTGCGGGGTGGGGACCTGGACGTCATCCGTGCGTCCGCGCCGCCGTTGACCACGGCGGAGGTCGACTGGCTGAGCCGTGGCTGGTGGTCGCCGATAGCCGCCGTGCCGCCGGCGAAGCTGCTGACCGTGGTGGCGCGTGCGGTGGACCGGGCCGAGGGGATGGCCGATCCCGACCGGGGTCGCGCGCAGCAGGTCGGATTCCTCACCTGGCCGACGGCGTCATGAGCGACGCGGTGCAAGCGACGCAGGCGGCGCAGGCGGCGCGGGTGACGAACGCGGCGCATCTGACGAACGCGGCGTACGTGGCCGACGTGACCGCCCCGACCACCCCGACTGATGTGGCCGACATGACCGACGTGAGGAACGTGGGGCAGATGCGGCAGGCGATCCTGGACCGGGTGCTGCGTACGGCGGTCGAGAAGGCCGCCGCGCCCGGTCAACTGCGCTTCACCGAGCGGCAGTTGTACTACGAGATGTGCCGGGTCCTACAGCCGTGGCACCGGGCGCCCCGGCGCGCGCAGTTCACCTCGGCCCCCGCCCTGACGTACGACGCGTACCGGACCACGCTGCGCCGGCACGGTCCGGAGTCGGTGGCCGGCCTGCTGCCGCCCGCCGTTCCGGCGCCCCGGCAGGCGGCCGGGCGGCACACCCCGGAACCTGACCTGTTCGACTACGGTCTGCCGCGGCTGCTGGTCTGCGAGTCCGACGACATCGCGGCCATGCTGCGGGCCAACGGGGTGCCGATGGAGTCGGCGTGCCCGGTGTACGGGGCATCCGAACTGCCCCTGTATCCGGGCGTGTTGAGGATGCTCTCGCTCGCCGAGCGCGGGACGGTCTATCTGCTGCACGACGCGAGCGCGCGGGGGCTCACCTTCCCGGCCCGGTTCGCCAGGTCCGTCGATCTGCCGGAGGGCGTACGGGTCGTCCCGCTGGGGCTGCGGCCCCGGCAGGCCGGGGCTCTCCATCTGGTGCACGGCCGTGGCCCGGCGTATGCCGCCGTGCCCGCCCAAGGTCCGGCGCCCTTCGTCCTGGGCGGTACGGGCGCCGGGCCCGGCACCGGTCCGGGGGTCGGGGCCGCGCTCAGCCGCTGGGAGCGCGACTGGCTGCGACGCGGCAGATTCGTGGAGCTGGCCGCCGTGAACCCGGCGTCACTGATCCGTACGGTGCACCGTCTCGTACGCGAAGTGCGCCCGCCGCGCTCGCAGTTGACCGAACTCCGGCAGGTGCGCCGGGCGGGATTCCTGAGCTGGCCCACCGCATGAGCATGAGAGGAACCGCAGTGCCGCAGCCGCAGAGGCGGGAGATCACCTACACCGACGAGCTGCTCGCGGACCGCTCCGTCCACCGGCGCTACTCGGACGGCCGCCAGGAGTGGCGCAGCACGGGCGGCGGGGCGAGCGGTCGCGTCGTGCGGTGGCGGGACGATCGCGGCCTTGAGGGCACCGACGAACTGCTCGGACAGCGGATCGTCAAGCGCGTGTACGGGGACGGGCGCCCGGCCATCTACGGCAGGGAGGGCGGTTACGGCCGGACGCTGTGGAGCGACGGGGTGTTGACGGTGAACCGGACGTCGTTCGGCGGCCGGCTGGGCACCGTCCTGGGCGCGGTGACCGCGGGCGCCCTCGTCGGGGCAGCACTCACCATGCCGCCCACCGCCCTCTCCCCGGAAGAGGAGGAGGAGTTGCGCCGCCAGGCCGAGGCGAGCGCGTCCGGCGGCGACGGCGGCTCGGGAGGCGGGGGCGACGGCGGCGACGGTGATTACGGGGACTGGGGCGACGGCTCCGGCGACACCGACGACGACTTCGGCTGAGCAGGCAGGCCGGGGTGCCGTCCACCGCCTGGGAGCCGAGAAGAGAGAAGAGAGAGGGGACGCGATGTCCCGCTGGTGTGCGTCTCTGACCGCCGATGATCCGGCCGGGCAGGTGGCGGCCATGGGTGGCCGCCCTGTCCGGACGCGGGCGGACCGGCACGCGCTCGGCCTGCTCGACGGGCCCGGTGTCGCGGCGGGGCCGTACCGGGTCGGCGACGTGTACGCGATCGGCGAGGTCACGCTCCACAACGCGCCCGAACTCCGTTCCCGGCTCGGCGCGGACGGCGCCCCCGCCGACTGCTCGGACGGTGAACTGCTCCTGCGCGTGTACGTCAGATTCGGCGCCGCCGGACTGGCCGCCGCCGACGGCATGTTCGCCCTCGCCATCGCCGAGGGGGAGGAACTCGTCCTCGTACGGGACCATATGGGCGCCCGGACCATCTTCCACGCGCACGCCGGTACGGGGGAGGGAGCGGCCTGGGCGGCGTCCACCTCCCTGCGGGCACTCCAGCGCTGGCCCGCGCTGGACACCGGGCTGCATCTGCCGGCCGTCCGGTCGTTCCTGACCTTCGCGTATCTGCCCGGCAGAGAGACCCTGCTGCGCGGGATCCACGAGGTGCTGCCGGGCCGGTGCGTACGGCTGAGGGCGGACGGGTCCACGGCGGAGGAGACGTACGCGAAGAAGACGTACGCGGAGGAGATGTACGCGGAGGAGACGTACTGGGAGCCGGTCGAGGCGGTCGACGAGCGGCCAGCCTCCGAACACGCCCAGGAACTGCGGGAGTTGCTGGAGTCCGCCACCGCGCGCCGACTGCCGGCCGCCGAACCGGTCGGTGTCCTGCTCTCCGGCGGTGTGGACAGCAGCCTGGTGACCGCGCTCGCCGCCAAGCTGCACGACCAGGCCGTCCGGTCGTACTCGATCAGCTTCGGCGGCGACGCCCCCAACGAACTCGCCTACTCCGGGCTGGTCGCCGCCCACTGCCACACCGAGCACCGGGTCCTGACCGTGCCCGGCGAGGCGGTCGCGGCGCGGCTGCCGGAGACCGTCGCGCTGCTGGACAGCCCGGTCGGCGACCCGCTCACCGTCCCCAACCTGATGCTCGCCGAGGCGGTCGCGGCGGACGGGATGAGCGTCGTGCTCAACGGGGAGGGCGGCGACCCGGTGTTCGGCGGCCCCAAGAATCTGCCGATGCTCATCCATGAACTGCACCGTGACGAGGCGGGGGTGGACTCCCGGGCGCGGGCCTACGTCGACTCATACCGCAAATGCCACGGCGATCTGCCGGTGCTGCTCACGCCCGATGTGCTGGCCGAGCTGGCGGACGCGCCGCCGGTGACGGATCTGCTGGCGCCGTATCTGGCGCAGGGCCGGATGACCAGCCTGCTCAACCAGTTGCTCCACACCAACCTGCGGACCAAGGGCGCCCACCACATCCTGACCAAGGTGGAGCGCATCACCGCCTCCCAGGGGCTGGAGGGCCGGGCGCCGCTGTTCGACCGCGCGGTGGTCGACCACGCGTTCCGGGTGCCGCCCCGGCTGAAGCTCGCCGGGACGAGCGAGAAGTGGATCCTCAAGGAGGCGGTCCGGGACCTGCTGCCGCCGACCATCGTGGACCGGCCGAAGAGCGGGATGCGGGTGCCGGTCCAGCAGTGGCTGGACGGGCCCCTGCGCGAGCTGGGACACGATCTGCTGATCGGCAGCTCGGCGCGCGCCCGTGGGCTGTTCCGGGAGGACACGATCCGGTCGTGGCTGCGGAGGGAGGGGACGCTGCTGCCGCGCCAGGGCGGCAAGTTGTGGCTGGTCCTCACGCTGGAGCTGTGGCTGCGGTCGTTCGAGGTCGGGGCCTGAGGACTGTCAACTGAGGCGTGAGGCCCGTTGATTGAGGCCCGTGGACCGAGGCTCGTGGACCGAGGCCCGGCCCCGGTGGGCGGCCGACCGGCGGGGTGGGTTGTCGGTGGCGGCGCCTATCCTGCGGTGGCATGACCACCTTCCCGATCGACGGCCGTCCCTCCGGCGCCGTCGGTGAACTCGACTCCCTGCGTGAGCTGCTGCCCGGCGTGAAGGCCGCCCAGGCCCGTAAGGTCGTACGCGAACTGCTCGTTCGGGGCGCGGACGCGCCGGCCGTCGACCCAGGGGAGGCGGTCGCGCTCGCCGCGCGGTTCGCCGCCGTCGGGGAGCCGAAGACCGACGCGCTGCTGAAGATGTGGGCCAAGGTCGCCGATCCCGACCGGTTCGCCGAGTTGCTGCTCGTGCCCGCCTTCGTACGGGAGAACCGCACCGATCTCAAGGTGAGCAAGGTCGTCCCGGCGGGGCTGCGGCACCTCGGGCCCCTCCTGCGTACACTCCATCTGGACCGGTGCGCCGGGCTCACCGATCTCACGGTGATCGCCGACTTCACCTACCTCATCAGCCTTGATCTCGGCGGCTGTTCGGGCATCGACGATCTCGCGCCGCTCGCCGGGCTCACCGCGCTGGAGAGTCTGCGGCTGCACCGTTGCCGCAAGGTCAAGGACATCGGCCCGTTGCTGACGTCACGCGCGCTGCGGCGGCTCGATCTCAGCATGACCGGTGTCGCGTCCGTCGCCGGGCTCGGCTCCGCGCTGCCCGCCCTGGAAACCCTCAGCCTCCAGGGCTGCCGGGGCCTGCGCGACATCGGCCCGCTCAGCGGTCTGCGCCGGCTCGCCACACTCGACCTGGGATGGACCGGCATCAAGGATCTGTCCGCGCTGACGGACGTCGGCGCGGTCACCGAGCTGGACCTGACCAGTTGCGCCCATCTCACCACCCTCAAGGGCATCGACGCGATGCCCGGCCTGCGGGTGCTGCGGATGGACAAGGTCCGCCGGCTCCGCTCGCTGGACGGCCTCGGCCACCACCCGGACGTCACGGAGCTGGTCCTCACCGAATGCGCCCAGCTCCAGGATCTGCGGGCGATAGCGGGCCTGCCCGGACTGGAGACCCTGGAGATCGCCGACTGCGAACGGCTCACCTCCGTCGCCGGGGTCGAGGCGCTGACCCGTCTCGACCTGCTCCGGGTGCGCGCCTGCACCGCCCTGTCGGACTTCTCGTCACTGGCCGGCGCCCCGGCGCCCCGCCGGCTGTTCCTGACGGACGTCGACGGCGGGTCCGATCTCGGGTTCCTGCCGGAACTGCCGGGTCTGCGGGTGCTGTTGATCGACCGGTTCCGCACCCTGCGTACGCTGCGTGGCGCACCGGACCTGCCCGACCTGCGGATTCTCGACGTACGCCACTGCCCCTCGCTGGTCGATCTAGGCCGGGTCGGCGATCTGCCGCAGCTGCGGCGCGTGCAGATCTTCGGGTGCGACGTCCTGCACGACGCGGACGGTCTGGCCGGCCGGGCCCCGCTGGAGGATCTGCGGCTGGAGGGCGTATCGCAACTGGAGTCCCTGGAGAGCCTGGCCGACTCACCCACGCTCCGGAAGATCAAGATCGAGTCGTGCGACCGGCTGAAGGCGCCGCCGATGGGCGGGATGAAGGCACTGCGGGAGCTGGAGTACCGGTATCAGCGATGGCCGGACTTCGACTTCCTCGGCGGCAGCACCTCGATCGAGTCGGTCAAGGCCTACTCGCTCGGACTGCGCGACATCTCCGCGCTGGCCGGGCTGCCCGCGCTGGCGAAGGTGGACTTCAGCCTCTCCTCGACCACCGAACTGGCTTCGTTCGCGCCGCTGTTGGAGATGGGCGGGCTGACGAACGCCGTGCTGAGCGACTACGTCATCCGGCACGTTCCCGACGGGGCGAAGGTCAAGGCCGAGTTGAAGGCGCGCGGGGTGAGCCCGTTCATGCGCTGAGCGCGTGCATGGGTGAGCCCGTTCACCCCTCCTGGGCTCTCGCCCAGGCGAGGTAGTCCGACACCACCTCGGGCGGGTTCGCGGCCTCGGCCAGCTCCGGCTCGTACCCGGCCCGGTACATGTCGAACGGCACGATCGGTACGGGGCGGCCGAGGATCTCGGTGAGCTTGCCGCTCGCGTGCAGATGGCGGGCGAGGTCGACGCAGGCGTCGTCGAAGTGGGTCGTCAGCAGCTCGTCCCGGCGGTCCTGTTCACCCTCGTCGCCCTCGTCGCCCTCGTCGTCCGATTCGTCCTCGTCGTCGGGCGCCTCGTACCAGAGACCAAGCTCCTTGATCTCGGCCAGGTGCAGCGCCGCTCCCACCGGATCGTCCGTCGGTTCGGGACCGTGGCCGACGATGCCCGTCGTCTCGTCCAGCAGCCAGTACGCGTAACTCCACCGCACCTCGCCCGGCTCGCCGCCCGCGGCCACCACGCGCCGTACCTCGCTCTCGGTGTTGTAACCGATCGCGAGGTACGGGTGGCGGTGGTCGAACGAGTCGTGTCGCCAGATCCGGAACGAGATCACATAGATCTCGGACCTGAGCGGAGCCGGAAGCGCCTCCAGCGCCCGCTCACCCGCCCGCCGCATGTGCTCCTGGAACGCCGTCATGGCGCGCACGATCGCACATCGCGGAGAACGGAATCCCGTCGGGGGTCGGGGGGTCGGAGTGTCAGGGGTTGGGGACGAGGGGTTGGGGACGAGGGGGCGGGGACGGAGAGGTCAGGACTCCTTCGTGGAGTACGAGTGCGCTCCCGTGCCCGCGAGCGCCCCGCCCTCAACGATCAGGTACTCGTCCCGGATCGGGTTCCCGGCGAAGAACGACTCCAGGATCTCCCGCGTACCGGCCGCGTAGCGCGCCTGCGCCGAGAGCGACGAGCCCGAGATGTGCGGCGTCATCGCGTGGTGCGGCATGGTGCGCCACGGGTGGTCGGCCGGCGCGGGCTGCGGGTACCAGACGTCGCCGCCGTAGCCCGCCAGTTGACCGCTGCGCAGCGCGCGGTCCACGGCGTCACGGTCGACGATCTTCGCCCGCGCGGTGTTGATGAGGTACGCGCCCCGCTTCATGGTGCCGATGAGCTTGTCGTCGAACAGGCCCTCGGTCTCCGGGTGCAGCGGCGCGTTGATGGTGACGACGTCGACGTGCGGCACCATGGCGGCGGTCGACTCGTGCCAGGTGAGGTTCAGCTCCTGCTCGACGGACTCCGGCAGCCGGTGGCGGTCCGTGTAGTGCAGGCCCACGTCGAAGGGGGCGAGCCGGCGCAGCACGCCGAGCCCGATACGGCCTGCCGCGACCGTGCCGACCTGCATGCCCTCCAGGTCGTACGAGCGCTTGACGGCGTCCGCGATGTTCCAGCCGCCGTCGAGCACGATCTGGTGCGAGGGGATGAAGTTGCGGACGAGGCCGAGGATGGTCATCACCACGTGCTCGGCGACGCTGATGCTGTTGCAGTACGTCACCTCGGCGACGGTGACGCCGTGCGAGATGGCGGCGTCCAGGTCGACATGGTCGGAGCCGATGCCGGCGGTGACGGCGAGCTTCAGGTTCTTGGCGGTGGCGATGCGCTCGGCCGTCAGATAGGCCGGCCAGAACGGCTGGGAGATGACGATGTCCGCGTCGACCAGCTCACGGTCGAAGACCGAACCCGCGCCTTCCTTGTCGGACGTGACGACGAGGGTGTGGCCGCGGCTCTCCAGGAAGGAGCGCAGGCCGAGTTCACCGGACACGCTGCCCAGCAGATGGCCGGGGGTGAAGTCGGTGGCCTCGGGGGTGGGGGTGGTCTGGCCGCCCGGGTAGTGGTCGATGACCGGGAGGTCGTCGCGGGCGTAGGTGGTGGGCTGGCCGTCGGTCGGGTCGTCGTACAGCACACACAGGATTTTGGCCATGACGTTGCGGCTCCTCGTCCGTTGCTGCGGGAGTGCTTCGGAAGGTGCCCTCTTACGGTGGGTGCTGGGAGTCGGCGCTGGCAAAGCGAACTTTCCTATGCCGGGATAGGAGCCGGCTATCTGTGGGTGCCGGCTGTCTGTGGGTGCCGGCTGTCTGTGGGAGCTGGCTGTCTGTGGGAGCCGACTGTCTACCTGTCCGCCGCCGGCGCGAGCGCCGTGTCGAGCAGGTCGTTCAGCACTTCCCGTACGCTCACCCGCCGCGCGGTCTCCAACAGGGCCTTCGCCAGCACCGGTTCGGGGCTGCGGTCGGCGATGACCAGCCCCACGCGCGGGCCGTGCGTGGGGTGCACCAGCGGGACCACGCGCATCGACGCGGGGACGCCGAACATATGCAGCCAGGCGTGCGAGATCACGCTCGACCAGCGGCCCGACGCCATGTGCGTGTAGAGGCCGGCGACGGTGTCGGTCTCGATGGCCGGGGTGACGCTCGCCCCTTCGGCGGCGAAGTACTCGTCCATGATGCGGCGGTTGCGCATCTGCGGTGACAGCAGACACAGCGGGACCCCGGCGACCTCGGCCCAGCGCACCGAACGCTGCTCGGCGAGCGCGCTGTCGTGCGGCGTGAGGAGCAGATACCGCTCCTCGTACAGGGGCGTTCTGCGTACGTGGCGCAGGCTCTCGTCGTCGAGATAGGTGAGCGCGATGTCCAGTTCGAAGGAGGTCAGCCGGCGTGTGATGTCGCGCGACGACAGCGTCTCCAACGAGACCCGGACCAGGGGGTGTTGCTCACAGAAGGGCGTGGTCAGAAGGGACGCGGCGGTCAGGGCGGTCGGGATGGCGCCGAGGCGCAGCGTGCCGGTCAGTCCGCCGCGCATGACCGACAACTCGTGGTGCAGCGCGTCGCGTTCGGAGAGGATCCGATGTGCCCAGAGCAGTACCCGCTCGCCCTCGGGCGTCAGCCCCTCGAAGCGCCGGCCGCGTCGCACGATGGGCACGCCCAGTTCGTGCTCCAGCTTGCGTATCGCGGCGGAGAGGGAGGGCTGCGACACGAAGCAGGCGTCGGCGGCGCGCGCGAAATGCCGCTCGCGGGCGAGCGCGACCAGATACTCCAGCTGCCGCAACAGCACGACGACCCGCTCCTCTCGGCTCTCCGGTCCCGCTGACTCCGGCCCGGGTCCGGTCCCGGTCATCCTCACCCAGGGGGGAGCGGTTGCGATACGGGTCGGGCCGGGCGGTGTCGGTCGAATACGCCGTCCGCGTGCTTCGAGGGGCGGACCGGGACGGCTTTCCCTACGCTGCGTACAGGTATGTCCCGCGGGGGCATGTCGCACAATTCGGCGCCGGAGGGATCAGGGAATTCATGAGCACCATCGAGGCGTCCCGTGATGTCGATGTGCCGATCCGGATGGCCTACAACCAGTGGACGCAATTCGAGAGCTTTCCGCGCTTCATGGACGGCGTACGCCGAATTGACCAGTCCCGGTCCACGATGACCCACTGGGTGACCCGGATGGGGCCGATGACCCATGAGTTCGACGCGGAGATCGTGGAGCAGCGCCCTGACGAGCGGGTCAGCTGGCGAAGCCTGGGCCGGCCCCGCCATTCGGGCACCGTGACCTTCCAGGAACTGGGCGAGAACCGGGTACGGGTGACCCTGCGGATCGACTTCACCCCGCACGGATTGGTGGAGCGCGCCGGTGATGCGCTGGGCATCGTGCATCGCCGGGTGCACAACGACCTGAAAAGCTTCAAGGAATACATCGAGGGTCAGGGACGGGAAACCGGCGAATGGCGTGGCGCCATCAGCGACAGCCATGTCAGGCCGGACTCGGGACAGAAACATCCGCAGGTGCCCAATTGGCCCACAGGCTGAGGCGAAAGGCTGTTCAGGTGGAAAGTCGACCGGCCAGGGGATCGACCGAGAGCGACGTCGACGTCGATGTCGAATCGGAAGCGGAAGCGGAATCGGAAGCCGAAGCCGAGATTGAGATCACGCCGCCCAAGACATGGGCGGCAGGCGTTCCCGCCGTCGCCCACGCCCTCTCCTACTCCCTCGCGGAGACCTCGGCCTCGCACACCGCCGTGACCCTGCTCAACATCAACCAGACCAAGGGCTTCGACTGCCCCGGCTGCGCCTGGGCGGATCCCGAGCCGGGCACCCGGCACCGTAACGAGTACTGCGAGAACGGCGCCAAGCACGTCAACGACGAGGCGACCACCCGGCGGATCACCCCGGAATTCTTCCGCCGCCACTCGGTGGCCGAACTGGGCCGCGCCTCCGACCAGTGGCTCAACCAGCAGGGACGGCTCACCGAACCCATGGTGAAACGTCCGGGCTCCGAGCACTACGAGCCGATCAGCTGGCACGACGCGCTCGGGCTCATCGCCGACGAGCTGCGCGGCCTGGACTCGCCCGACGAAGCCGTCTTCTACACCTCGGGCCGCGCGGGAAACGAGCAGGCCTTCGTCCTCCAGTTGTTCGCCCGCGCCTTCGGCACCAACAACCTCCCCGACTGCTCCAACATGTGCCACGAGTCGAGCGGCGCCGCCCTGTACGAGACGCTGGGCACCGGCAAAGGCAGCGTGAGCCTGACGGACATCCACCACGCCGACCTGATTCTCACCGTGGGCCAGAACCCCGGCAGCAATCACCCCCGGATGCTCTCGGCACTGGAGGAGAACAAGCGCAGGGGTGGCCGTATCGTCGCGATCAACCCGCTGCCGGAGGCGGGACTGATCCGGTTCAAGAATCCGCAGAAGCCGCGCGGTGTGGTGGGCCGGGGGACCGTGATCGCCGACGACTTCCTCCAGATCCGGCTCGGCGGCGACCTCGCCCTCTTCCAGGCCCTGAACCTGCTGCTGCTGGAGGCGGAGGACGCCGCGCCCGGCACCGTGCTGAACCGGTCCTTCATCGATTCGCACACCAAGGACTTCGGTGAGTTCGCCGAGCACATCCGCTCGACCGTCTCGTGGCCCGACGTCCTCGCCGCCACCGGACTGACCCGTGCCGGGATCGAGCGGCTGCGCGACGCCGTCCTCCGCAGCGAACGCGTCGTCGTCTGCTGGGCGATGGGGCTCACGCAGCAGAAACACGGAGTCGCCACCATCCGGGAGATCGTGAACTTCCTGCTGCTGCGGGGCAACGTCGGCAAGCCCGGGGCCGGGCCGTGTCCCGTACGCGGACACAGCAACGTCCAGGGCGACCGGACGATGGGAATCTGGGAGCAGATGCCCGAGGCGTTCATGGCGGCCCTCGGACGCGAGTTCTCGTTCGAGCCCCCGGCGGCGCACGGCCTGGACACGGTGGACTCCATCCGGGCCATGCTCGACGGGCGGATCAAGCTGTTCCTCGGCCTCGCGGGCAATTTCGTACGGGCCACGCCCGACAGCCCCGTCACCGAGCGGGCGATGCGCCGCTGCCGTCTCACGGCGCACATCTCCACCAAGCTGAACCGCTCGCACACGGTCTGCGGTGACACGGCGCTGATCCTTCCCACGCTCGGCCGCAGCGAGAAGGACATCCAGGAGGGCGGGGAGCAGTTCGTCACCGTCGAGGACTCGATGAGCCAGGTCCACGCCTCCCACGGACGCCTTGAGCCCGCGTCGAAGCAGCTGCTCAGCGAGGTGGCCATCCTCAGCCGCCTCGCGCGCCGGACGCTCGGGGACCGGGTGGCCGTGCCCTGGGAGGAGTTCGAGGCGGACTACGGAACGATCCGGGACCGCATCGCCCGGGTGGTCCCCGGATTCGACAACTACAACGCACGCGCCGCCCGCCCCGGCGGCTTCACGCTGCCGAACCCGGTCAACGAAGGCGTCTTCCCCAACGCCGTCGGCAAGGCGCTCTTCACACGCAACACGTTCGAGATGCTGCACGCCCCCGAAGGGCACCTCCTGCTCCAGACGCTGCGCTCGCACGACCAGTGGAACACCGTCCCGTACACGACGAACGACCGCTACCGGGGCATCCACGGCTCACGGCACGTCGTGCTCGTCAACCAGAGCGACCTGGACGCGCTCGGTCTGCGCGACGGCGAGCGGGTCGACGTGGTCAGCGTCTGGCACGACGACATCGAGCGGCGGGCGGAGGGCTTCCGGCTGGTCGCCTACCCGACCCCGGCCGGGTGCGCCGCCGCGTACTACCCGGAGGCCAACGTGCTGGTGCCGCTGGACAGCGTGGCCGACGTCAGCAATACGCCGACGTCGAAGGGGGTCGTGATCCGGCTGGAGCGGGCAGGCGGGGGCGCACCAGCACAACCCCCTGCTGGGTGCTGATCGCCAGATCGAAGCCGGGCAGTACGGCGAGCGAGGTCACGAGCGCGGGGATCGGCGTGCCCCAGACCTTCTCCCCGCTGGGCAGCCGGCAGAGGGCGACACCGTGCTCGTCGCTGACCGCGGCCATGAGTTCCCCGTTGGGGGCGGTGCCGGCCCACAGGAGGCGGTAGGCGGGCATGGGGAGGAGGGTCGTCGTTTCGGGGTGGGCGCTGTCCCAGACGGTGACGGGGACGAGGGTCGTGTCGTCGAAACCTTGGCAGTCCATGTGCAGGAGGACCGGCTGGGAGTCGTCTCCGCCGGCCCAGCGCAGATACCAGCTGACGCCGGAGGCGAGACTCCGGTGGCCCCGCCCGACGGATTCCGGCTGTGGTGGATTGACGGTGTGGATCTGCCATGTGACCAGGTCCAGTACAGCCGCCTCGCCGAACTTGGCGGCCATGGCGACGTATCTCGAACCTTCGGTGCCGTGCTGGGGAACCATGGCGACAACGTCCCTGATCAGTTTTATCGGATCGGTACGAAGGGGCCTCGCGGCGATGGCGTCCCACAGATAGCCCTGCGACTCGGACCCATTGCCGATGCAGACCATCAACACGACCTCACCGGTGCGGAGTTCGAAGGCGGTCGAACGGAGATCCCGGATCCGGATGTCGAGTCGGAGGGACCGTGGCATCGCGGCGAGAACAGTGTGTTGCCGAGGGGACACCGAGATGGATACCTCGTTGCGTGCGGGATCAAAACCGAGCACGCGGGTGCGTGGGTGGGCCGCCGTCGGCGGCAGGACGTGGCACTCCGTGTTCCGCCCGGCTTTGCTCGGCTTGTCCAACTCCGCCGCGCTCACGGCCCCCGTAGGGCTGAGTCGCTGCCAGTAGAAGTTGATCAGTGGCCACCCCCTGTCGTCACTCTCGAAGTGATCCCGCCTGGTCAGTAGGTTCAGCGTTCCGTCAGGATCCTCGCTGCATCTCTCGAAGTCCGCCCTCACAGTCTCGGGAAGCTCGTGGGTGCGTTCAGGAGCCCCGCCGTCCGTGAGCCTGCTGAGATTGCCGGTGGAGATCAGCCGGATGCCGGCCCAGGAACTGGCGGCAATCCGCGTCGGGCTCGCGTCCCATCCGAGGACGAGTTCGGTGTGCGACGCCGCGTTCCTGCTGACCTCCTCATCGGGCGGGGCGTCCTGGGATACGTGTTCCTCGTTCCAGTGCCACATCCGTGCCGTGCCGTCATTGCCGATCGAGAGGATGTCCAGTGCGCGGGAAGTCGAGGACTTCAGGATGTGCACGGCGCAGATCGCACTCTCGTGTCCGTGCAGTGGGCTTCCGACGGCGACTCCCGTCTCCGCGTTGATGACGCTTACTCCGCCGGTCATTCCGGCACCGACGGCAAGAAGGCGTCCGTCCTGAGACTCCGGTGCGACATCGAAGGCGTAGATGTCGCCCTGTACCTGTACCGCCGGCTTCGCCGGAGCGGACAGCAGGACCACATGCAGAGACGGTCGCCGGGCGGTGACGAGTACGCAGCTGGCCGGATCATTGCCGACGAATCGTCCCGTGGGCCAGCCGTAGCCGTCGGGGAGCGCATGTGATGTCGCGTGTCCGGTGAAGACATCGATCAGGGTGAGGGAGCCGTGCAGGCGCCCATGGTGGATCGCCGCTGTTGTGCTTCCGTCGCGAAGACGAGTGGTTGCCGTGATGGCCGGGCTCCTGAGCCACCGGAGCAGTGTTCGTGGCCGGGCGTCGGACTCCAGCGGGAACAGGGTGACCTTCCCGGCCGCGGCGTCGCATACCAACGCCCAGGCACTCCCGTCCCTGTCGTGCACGACCCGGGCCGTCGGCGGGTTCTGCCAGAGCACGGACCTGGCCGATGGATCCTCGCGCGACGAGCCGAATGGGATAAGAGACAGAAGGACCGAGCGCAGTGGGTCGTACGCCTCGATCCCCCGGGGGCTCCGGCACAGAACCACGGGCGTGCCGTTCCCCAGGATTCCCGAATCCAGCAGCAGTTCGGAGCCGTTCGTAGCCGTGTGCGCCTTCAGCGTCTGGTGCTCGACATCCCAGACCCGCAGGCTGCCCGCCTCGTCGAGGGTGACGGCCAGCGGCTGTTCATCAGGTCGTCTGAGCAGAAGCAGGTTCCGGACGCGTGACGGATGCGGAAGCAAGGCCGACTGAGAGGGGTCGTCCAGGCCCCACACGTATACGTGTTCGGCGGAGGGGGGAGCCGCGAGGATCACCGTCCGCCCCCGGGACGTGCCGACCTCCTCGATCATCCAGCCGCCCAAGAGCGAGGTGGTCGAGTTGTTGCCCGACCCGTGCTGGCCGATGATCCGGTGCGGTGTGACGCGTCGTGGTTCGACCCACAGGCGGTCCACGGACGCCGACAGCGCCGCCGCCCGCAGCGCGAACTCCCGTGCCCCGTACGTCTCCGCGACGAATGCCAGCTGAGCCGGCCGGTCCAGTCCGTCGCCCGCACGCAGCAGGTCCGAGCAGCGTTCGATCACCAGCGCCGGGACGGAGGCGTGGCGCGCGTACCGGACCGCCGGGAGCAGACCCGAGACGTCGGCGGCCAGGACGAAGGCCGGGTCCTCGATGAGGTCGTCGATCGTGCCGGCCGCCGCCGCGTGGGTGGCCAGATAGCCGCGTACGTACGGGTGGGCCCGGTCCCAGTGGGGCTGGTCCGCGCGGTGCGGCACGAGGTCCAGCAGGGTGTCCACGAAGCACCGTTGGATGTCCGCGAGGTCGCGGAAGCGGAGCGTACGGGTCTGGAGGTGGGTCGTGAGTTGTTGGTGGTAGAGGCGGAAGTACTTCCGGCCGTCCTGTTCGACCACCGTCAGATAGGAGCCGTCCTCGTCCACCAGTTCATCGATGTGGGCCTCGGTCAGCGCTTCGCCGGACAGCCGGGACGCCACCTGCGCCCACACGCCCGCGCGGGGCAGGCCGTGCCCTTCGCCGAAGGCGAGTGCCGTCAGCAGGGCGAGCGCCGTCGATCTGCGCCCTTGGGGCAGCCGCTCCAAGTACGCGTCGAGAGCCCCGTTGACGTCGGACGGCAGGCGCTCGGCCCAGCCCGGCACGGCGATGTCGATGGGTGTGTCGCGCATCAGCGCCGTCGTGGTCATCCGGGCGACCAGGAAGCAACGGCCGGCTCGTGCCGCGACCTCCTCGGCGACCGTACGCGCGACTTCCGGCGCGTGCTCGTACGGAGAGCCGAGATCGGTCAGGACGCGTTCCGCGTACTCGGCGATGCTCGTGTCGTCGGCGTACTCCGTGCTGTCCAGATCGATCACGGGCGCGCGGTCGCCGATGTGCAGCAGCAGTTCGCGCCGTGAGCCGATCACCAGGCGTACGCACGGCACGGCGGCCAGTGGGCGCAGCAGCTCCCACGCGATGTGCCGTGCCTCGGCCTTGCCGTCACCCGGGCCGGCCTCGTCCAGGGAGTCCGCCACGATCCGGAAGGGGCGCCGGCGGCCGGCGAGGGCGGTGAGGAGCGCGGGCACGGTCGTGGCCGAGACATCGGCGGCGCTCGCCAGCCGTTGGACGACGTCGTGGAGGGTCTGGTGGCGCATGTTGATCGAGACGTCGATCCGGTTGTCGGCGTCGCGTTCGCCGCCGTCCTCACCTTCGCCGCCGTGCTCGCCTTCGAGCACGATCTTTCCCAGGACCGCCGACTTGCCCGAGCCGGGCGCCCCGGTCACCACCAGGGGGCGCCGTTCGTCCGTGGCGGCCAGGTGCGTCCGCAGGGCCGTGAGGGCGTGCCCGCGTCCGGTGAAGTACGAACCCGGGTCGCTCACGTGCTCCACCCCGCGTCCCCGGGGCTCGAAGTGCGAGGCCCGGTCGGAGGCATCGCCGCCGAGCCGCCCGGCGGTGTCCGTCTCGGCGCTCGGGTCGAACTTCGGGTTGGAGAAGAAGGGCGGTTGCGCGGACTGGTCGGCCAGCGAGCAGGACGCGCGCTGCCGTCGACCGGCCCGTTCGAAGGACTGGTTGACGCGGTGGGCGAGCAGGGCGGGAGACAGATAGCGCTGTGACGCACCGTCACCCGCCTTGATAACGCTGGCCAGTTCGGCGACGAAGGCGCCGTCGTCCGCGAGATCGCGATGCCGCGCCGACGCCATGACCCAGGTGCCGGCGCCGCCCTCGGCGCCCCGTGGTCTGACGGCGGCGAAGGCGTCCGCCGCCGACGCGATGTCGCCCGCGCCCGCCGCCGCGTTGCAGGCGTCGATCACGAACAGCACGTTGCGGACGCCGGATGCGCCGAGTACGGCCTCCAGATTGCGCGGGGACAGCCAACTGCGCGGCCTGGACTCCACCGTGCCCGCGCAGGCGAGGCGGTAGTTCCCGGCGTCGGGGAGGTCGCCGTGGCCCGCGTAGTAGAGGACCACCGTGTCGTCGGCGGTGAGTTCGGCCCCGGCGCACCAGTCGGCCAGCGCGTCTTCGAAGTCGTCGGCGCGCGGGTCGTACGAGACGTCGGTGAGGACCCGCTCGTACCCCATCGACGTGAAGAGGTCGGCGATCCGCTGGACGTCGCGGTGCGCCTCAGGGAGTTCGGGGAGGTGCGTGTAGTGCCGGGTGCCCGCAGCGATGACGTAACGCCGTGCGGAAGTACCGGACGGGGGTTGTTCACTCATCCGCGGTCCCCGACAGTCCCTCGGCGATGGCGCGGCCGGTCTCGACCGCGGTGAGGTAGCGGGTCGCGTCGTGCATGTGGCTGCCGTTGTGCACGACCTGGTCGGTGACGCCGGGACCGAAGGCGGGGCTCAACTCCCGTACGACGGCCACGATGTCCTTCGAGTCGGCGACGTTCGTCCAGGCCCGCAGATTCTCCGGCCACACCGCCCGGCCTTCGACGGGCGCCGGGTGCAGCCGGTTGAGTACCACTCCGCGCATGCCCAGCGGCGAGCCGAGCGTGACGAGCATCCGCACGTCCAACTCCTCGCCGCGCTCCGCAGCCGCGCACAGTGCCTCGTACGCGAGCACCGAGCCCAGCGAGTGCCCCACGACGACGCGCGTGTCCGGGGTGAGGTGAGCGGCGACCTGCGCCTGCGCGCGGGTGCGGACGTCCGGATCGGTGAGGTAGCGGACCACCTGCTTCAGATTTCCGATCAGTACGCGGTCACGGACGCCCCCCAGGAACTCCGCCCCCGTCAGTGCGTCCAGAGCACGTCGCACGGTCTTAAGCCGCAGACCTTGGGCGGCGGCCCAGCCGACCGCGCCGCGCGTGCCGGTCTCGTCGGGTGCGGGAACCCGGCGGTCGGTACGGGCCGCCTCGGCCCACCAGGCCATCAGCAGTTCGAACTCAAGGTCGCTCTCGACATCCGCGGCTTGGAAGCTCTCGCTGTCCGCGCGGGTGCCGGCGGGCCGGAACAGGTCGCCGTAGAAGGCCACGGCGATGTCCTCGGGATCGGGCACCGCGGCACGGGTGCCGGCCCCGGCCAGCCTTACGCCGCCGCGCAGCTCGGGAACGATGTCCCGGACCAGCGAGTCCTCGCTCAGATACTGCTTGCCGACGCCGTGCACGAATACGACCCTGGCCATCCCCACGTCACCCCTGGACCGCCGACTGCCGGACCGCCGACCGCCCAGTGCCGTCGGACCGGCCGACACCACCGACATATCCCGCGACAATAGTAGAGATGGGCGTGAACAGGCCCTGGGTCCAAGGTGTTTGGTCCAACCGAAGACTTGAAGACCTGAAGACTTGAAAACTCGACGACTCGGCGGCTCGGCTGGAAGTCTCTTCGACCGGCGTCACTTCGTCGCCAGAGCCCGCGCCCCCGGCATGTCCAGCAGCGCGCCCCGGGCGAACTCCGTGTCGAAGCCGGCCGCCCCGAGCGCCTCGCGCGCCACGGCCGTGACACGGTCCACGTCCCGGCGTTCGGCGGGCGGCAGCGGGGCGCCGACGGAGTCGCGGGCAGCCGCCGCCGCGCCCAGCAGTCTGGCCGAGTCGCCGTACCGGCCGGCGGCGGCCTGTGCGCCGGCCAGGCCCTCCACCGCCAGGGCCACGGCACGCGGGTCGCCGAGTTCGTACGCGGTGTCGAAGCCCTCCAGGTGCAGGGCGCGGGCGGTGTCGGCGTCGCCGCGCAGTTCGGCGACGAAGCCCAGTTCCGCCAGCGCGAGTGTGCTGCCGGGCCCGTACCCCACCTCGCGGAACCAGGCGAGCAGCCCGCGCATATGGTGCTCCGCCAGGTCGTGGTCCCCCTCCTGGCGGGCGCCGAGTCCGAGGCCGATCTCGGCGTCGACCTCGCCGGATCTGAGGTTCTGTTCGCGCGCCAGCTTGAGGGCGCGGCCGTGGAACTCGCGGGCGCGCGTGAGATCCCCCGTGAGGAGATGGATCCGGCCCAGACCCGACAGCCGCTTGGTGGCCTCGGTCCACAGTCCGAGCTGTTCGGCGATGGCCAGCCCGTCGCGGTGGAGGCGCGCTGCGTGCTCGTAGTCGCCGGTGATCTGGCTCAGCGCGGCCAGCGGGAACACGGTCTGGAGGCGTCCCCATCGGTCGCCGGTCTCCTCGAAGAGCCGGGCGCTGCGTTCGCCGTCGCGCCGGACGGCGTCCAGATCGCCGCGGGCCATCGCGTGCCGGGCCCGTACGCTCAGCGCCGCCGCCGTTCCCCAGGGGTCGCCGATGCCGTGGAACGCCTCCAGGGACCGGTTCACCAGGCTCTCCCCGGTGGCGACATCGCCGGATCCCATCTGCGCGAAGCCCAGGAACCACAGGGCGGTCGCCCGGTCGAGAGGATCCTCGATCCCGTCGATCCCGTCTGTGCCGTCTGTGCCGTCCGTGCCGTCTGTGCCGGCCGCGCGGGGCTCGCCTTGCAGCAGGCCGATACCCGCCCGCCATGCCGTGGCCAGGGCGCGATCGGACGTGGGCGCCGGTACGGCCGCGAGCGCCGCGTCCAGGGAACGGCGGGCCTCCGTCGGCCGGCCGCGCAGCACCCAGTACCAGGCCAGCGCGTTCACCGTACGCAACGCCCGCTCGCCGGCCCCGTGCCGTACGGCGAAATCGAGCGCGCTGCTCAGATTGGCCGTCTCCCCGTCCAGCCTTTCCAGCCAGCGCCGTTGCTCGGGCCTCCGGAGCAACGGCCCGGCGTGGCAGGCGAGTTCGGTGTAATACCGGCTGTGCTGTTCGCGTACGGCGTCGAACTCGCCCACCGCCCGGAGCTGTTCGGCGCAGTACTCCCTGACCGACTCCAGCAGCCGGTAGCGGGGACCGTCCGGCCGGTCGGAGAGCACGACCAGGGACCGTTCCACCAGGCGCGCGAGCAAATCGAAGACATCGGCGGACCGTACGTCGCCGTCCCCGGCGCAGACCTTCTCGGCCGCCTCCAGGGCGCAACTGCCGCTGTGGACGGCCAGTCTGCGCAGCACGACGCGCTCGGGCGCGGTCAGCAGGCCCCAGCTCCAGTCGATCACCGCGCGCAGGGTCCGTTGCCGGTCGGGCGCGTTGCGGGGGCCGACGGCCAGCAGGGTGAACCGGTCGTCCAGCCGGGCGACCAGACCGTGTACGCCGATGGTCCGCACGCGCGACGCGGCGAGTTCAAGTGCGAGCGGAATGCCGTCGAGACGGCGGCACAGCTCGGCGACGGCGACCGCCTCGGCCTCGGCTTCCGCCCCCGTACCGTCTTGGTCGTGGGACCGAGCGTCGACTCCGGCGCGGCCCCCGGCCCGCGCGGTGAACAGCGCGACGGCGCTCGGCAGGGGGAGCGGCGGCACCGGCCACACCTGTTCGCCGCTGATGGCGAGCGGTTCCTGACTGGTCGTCAGCACTGTCAGGCCGGGCGCGTTCGGGAGCAGCGCGGCGGCCAGTTCGGCGACCGGGCCCACGACGTGCTCGCAGTTGTCCAGGACGAGCAGCAGCCGCCGCTCGCGCAGCGCCCCGGCCAGCCGGCCGACCGGGGACAGCGCCCCGCCCGCCGGGCTCTCCCCGTCGCTCTCCTGGATGCCCAGGACTCGCAACACGGCCTCGGCCGCCGCGTTCACCGCGTCCGGATCGGCCTGCTGACCCGGCGCGGGCGCGAGTGCGGCCAGTTCCACGAGCCAGACGCCGTCGGGATACGCGTCGGGATATGTGTCGGGGTACGCGGCGGGGTCCGGCTCGGCGAACCGTCCCGCGACCTCCACGGCCAGCCGGGTCTTGCCGACCCCGCCGGGGCCGGTGAGGGTGACCAGCCGGGCGGCGCCGAGCAGGGCGCGTATCGCGGCGGCGTCCTCCTCCCGGCCGACGATCTCGGTGAGCGGGGCGGGCAGATTCGTACGGCGGGACGGACGGACACCGAGCGGGACACCTGGACCGACACCGGCAGGGTCACCGAGAGAGGCGGCCTCGGGAACGGCCAAGTCCTGTCGTAGCACCGCCTGTTGGAGCGCCATCAACTCGCGTCCCGGCTCCAGGCCCAGCTCGTCGGAGAGCCGGCGCCGCAGGTCCGCGAAACTCTCCAGCGCCTCGGTCTGGCGCCCCGCGCCGTACAACGCCCGTAGCTGTACGGCGCGCAGCCGTTCCCGCAGCGGGTGCGCGGCGACCAGGCCGCCGAGTTCACCGGCCAGCTCTGCGTGCTCGCCCAACTCCAGCCGTACTTCGGCCTGTTCCTCCAGAGCCGTCAGCCGCGCCTCCGCCAGCCGGTCGGCAGCGGCGAGGGCGAACGGCTCCCCGGCGAAGTCCGCGAACGCCTCCCCTCGCCAGAGGCCCAGCGCCTCGGCCAGCAGGTCCGCCTTCGTACGCGGCACGGTCTCGGTCCGCGCCCGGTCCAGCAGCGCGGTGAACCTGCCCGCGTCGACAGCCTCGGGGCCGGCCCGCAGGAGATACCCGGAAGCCCCGGCCCCGGACACCACCAGCTCCCGCCCGCCCGGCTCGGCACGCTCCAGTGCGCGGCGCAGCTGCGAGACCTTTCCCTGCAACGTGTTGCCGGGGTCGGCCGGCAGCGCGGACCCCCACAGCCCGTCCACCAGTCGGCCGACGGAGACGGCGCGCCCCGGATCCATCAGCAACTGGGCCAGCAGCGCACGGACCTTGGCGCCGGGGATCGGAACGGGATCACCGTCCGCCGTCCACACGGCCAGCGGACCGAGCACCCCGAATCGCATACGCCCAGCCTAACGATGCCGACCGACAGCGGACCGACAGTCGATCAACAGCCCTGCCCGGCAGAGTCCTTCTCATCGCACCGCACACGACAACCCGCACACGACAACCCGCACACGACAACCCGCACACGACAACCCGCACACGACAACAACGGAGGACACACCCCATGACCACCATCGCGCCCGCGCAGCAGCAGACCCTCACCGTCACCGTCATCGGGCTCGGCAACCTGGGCCGCGCCCTGGCCGCCGCCTTCCTCGACCAGGGCTACCGCACCACGGTCTGGAACCGTTCCCCGGCCAAGGCCGACGACCTCGTCGCCAGAGGCGCGCACCGGGCGGCGACGGTCGCCGAAGCCCTCGCGGCGGGCGAACTCGTCATCGTCTGCGTACTGGACTACGACACCGTGAGCCGGCTCCTGACGCCCGCCGCCGACGCGCTCCGGGGCCGGACCCTGCTCAACCTCACCTCCGGAACCCCGGAGCCCGCCCGCGAGTTGGCGGCCTGGGTCACGGCCCAGGGCGCCAACTATCTGGACGGCGCGGTCTACGCCGTACCGCAGACGCTCGGCACGGCGGACGCGTTCGTCCTCTACAGCGGTTCGTCCGCCGTCTTCGAGACGTACCGCGAACAGCTGGACCTCCTCGGCGCCCCCACCTTCGTCGGCGGTGACCCCGGCCTGGCCTCGCTGTACGACGTCGCGCTGCTCAGCGGCATGTATGGCATGTTCGCGGGCTTCTTCCAGTCGGTCGCGGTCGCCGACTCGGCGCAGATCAAGGCCACGGACATCACCGCCCTCCTGGTCCCCTGGCTGAACGGGGCAGCCGCCGCGCTGCCCGGCTTCGCGGCCGAGATCGACTCCGGCGACTACACGACGGAGACGTCCAATCTCGACATCAACACCGTGGGCCTGGCCAACATGCTGACGGCCACCAAGGCCCAGGGCGTCGGGGTGGACCTGCTGACCCCGCTCCAGACCCTCTTCGAGCACCAGCTGGCCCAGGGCCACGGCTCGGCCAGCCTCTCCCGGGCAATCGAATCACTGCGCCCCCCGCGCTGACGCCCGCCCCGCCGCGCGCTCCACCACACCGTCCGGGAACTGCGCCGGCGGGTCCCGGAGCGCCCCCATGTCCGGGCGGCGTACGTGCACGCGGGCACGTGAACGCCGAACGGCCGGGTCGGCCCGCGAACACCGCGGGCCGGCCCGGCCGTCGTCGTCTGCCGTCGTCTGCCGTCGTCGTCGTCGGCCGGTCGGAACCGGCCGGTCGGAACCGGCCGAGAGGATCAGACGAGGTCGAACCGGTCCAGGTTCGAGACCTTGGTCCACGCCGCGACGAAGTCGTTCACGAACTTCTCCTTCGCGTCGTCACTCGCGTATACCTCCGCGACCGCGCGCAGCTCGGAGTTCGACCCGAAGACCAGGTCGGCGCGGGTGCCGGTCCACTTGACCTCGCCGGTGGCGGCGTCGCGGGCCTCGAAGGTGTTCGCGTCCTCGGACGTCGCCGTCCACGTCGTGCCCAGGTCCAGCAGGTTGACGAAGAAGTCGTTGGTCAGCGACCCGGGGGTCTCGGTGAGGACACCGAGCGACGACTGCTGGTAGTTCGCGCCCAGGACACGCAGACCACCCACGAGGACGGTCAGCTCGGGGGCGCTGAGGGTCAGCAGGTTCGCCCGGTCGATCAGCAGGAACTCGGCCGGCAGCCGGTGGCCCTTGCCGAGGTAGTTGCGGAACCCGTCGGCGACCGGCTCCAGCGCGGCGAACGACTCGACGTCCGTCTGCTCCTGCGACGCGTCCGCGCGGCCCGGCGTGAAGGGGACCTCGATGTCGAAGCCGGCGCTCTTGGCGGCCTGTTCGACGGCGGCGGCTCCGGCGAGCACGATCAGGTCGGCGAGCGAGATGCGCTTTCCGCCGTTCGGGCCGGCGTTGAAGCTCTCCTGGATGCCTTCGAGCGTACGGAGCACCGTCGCGAGCCGGTCGGGGTCGTTGACCTCCCAGCCGATCTGCGGCTGGAGGCGGATCCGCGCGCCGTTGGCGCCGCCGCGCTTGTCGCTGCCGCGGAAGGACGAGGCCGACGCCCAGGCGGTCGACACCAGCTGGGACACCGACAGGCCCGAGGCCAGGACCTGCTCCTTGAGGGAGGCGATGTCCACGGCGTCGACGAGTTCGTCCGTGACGGCGGGGATCGGGTCCTGCCACACCAGCGTCTCGGCGGGCACCTCGGTGCCGAGGTAGCGCACGATCGGGCCCATGTCACGGTGCGTCAGCTTGAACCACGCGCGGGCGAAGGCGTCCGCGAACTCTGCGGGGTTCTCCAGGAAGCGCCGCGAGATCTGCTCGTACGCCGGGTCGACGCGGAGCGCGAGGTCGGTCGTGAGCATCGTCGGGGCGTGGCTCTTCGACGCGTCGTGGGCGTCGGGTACGGTGCCGGCGCCGCCGCCGTCCTTGGGCCGCCACTGGTTGGCGCCGGCGGGGCTGGTGAACAGCTCCCACTCGTAGCCGTAAAGGATCTCCAGGAAGCTGTTGTCCCAGGTGATGGGGGTGTTGGTCCAGATGCCCTCAAGGCCACTGGTGATGGTGTCGCCGCCCTTGCCGGTGCCGAAGCTGTTCTTCCAGCCGAAGCCCTGCTGCTCGATCGGGGCGGCCTCCGGGTCGGCGCCGACGTTGTCCGCCGGGCCCGCGCCGTGGGTCTTGCCGAAGGTGTGGCCGCCGGCGATGAGGGCGACCGTCTCCTCGTCGTTCATCGCCATGCGGCGGAACGTCTCACGGATGTCGCGCGCCGAGGCGAGCGGGTCCGGACTGCCGTTGGGGCCCTCGGGGTTGACGTAGATGAGGCCCATCTGGACGGCGCCGAGGGGGCTTTCCAGCTCGCGGTCACCGGTGTAGCGCTCGTCGCCGAGCCAGGTGGTCTCGGGACCCCAGTACACGTCCTCCTCGGGCTCCCAGACGTCCGCGCGGCCACCGGCGAAGCCGAAGGTCTCGAAGCCCATGGTCTCCAGGGCGACGTTGCCGGCGAGGATCATCAGGTCGGCCCAGGACAGGCTCTGGCCGTACTTCTTCTTCACCGGCCACAGGAGTCGGCGGGCCTTGTCGAGGTTGCCGTTGTCCGGCCAGCTGTTGAGGGGGGCGAAGCGCTGCTGGCCGGCTCCGGCGCCGCCGCGGCCGTCGCTGATGCGGTACGTGCCCGCGCTGTGCCAGGCCATCCGGATGATGAAGGGGCCGTAGTGCCCGAAGTCGGCGGGCCACCAGTCCTGCGAGGTCGTCAGGACCTCGGCGATGTCCTGCTTGACGGCCGGGAGGTCAAGGGACTTGAAGGCCTCGGCGTAGTCGAACTCCGCACCCAGGGGGTTGGCCACCGCGGGGTTCTTGGCAAGGATCTTCAGGTTGAGCTGCTCGGGCCACCACGCGCGGTTTCCGCCGCCCTGGGTCGGGTGCGGCGCGCGCCCGTGTGCGACGGGGCAGCCGCCTTCACCCTCCGATTTCGCGTCTACGACGATTGCGTCATGGTTCTCAGACATGGGAATCCTTCCGGACCAAGCGGATTGCGGTTCTCAGGCGGCCGGACCCGATCCTACGATGGACAGAGTCCAAGTCAAGAAGCGAACTAAAACCGCATTCAGTAAGATACGGCCGAAACATGGACATCCACGGACGAACATCTGATGTCCCGAACCTGAACAGGTGATCCCACATGAGCGACCTGCTGGAGCGACTGCGCGGGCGTGGCTGGCGGATGACCTCCCAGCGCCGGGTCGTGGCCCAGGTTCTCGACGGCGATCACGTGCACCTCACGGCCGACGAGGTGCACACCCTGGCGGCGCGGCTGCTGCCCGAGATCTCCCGGGCCACCGTCTACAACACCCTGGGTGAACTGGTCTCCCTCGGCGAGGTCGTGGAGGTCTCGGCGGCGGGCCGGGCCATGCGCTACGACCCCAACGCGCACCATCCGCACCAGCACTTGGTCTGTTCCGACTGCGGCACCATCCGGGACGTCCATCCCACCGGCGATCCACTGGCCGGGCTTCCGGCGGCGGAACGGTTCGGGTTCACGGTGTCCGAGGCGGAGGTCACGTATCGCGGGCTCTGTCCGTCGTGTGCGAGCGGCCGTCGGGTGTGAGCGGTCACCGTGTGCGAGCGGCCGTCGGGTGTGAATGACCCCCGGGTGTGAATGACCTCGGTGTTCGGGAAATCTAACACTGCAAAATTCTCTGTCGCCTCACTAACGTCAGCGGCACCTGGAGCACCTGGAGCACCTGTAACACCCGGGGCACAGGGCGGCACTTTCGGCAACCCGTGCGCCGAATCTCGCGTGCTCGCAGGTAGAGCGAGTTGACCCGACAGCGCTGACCGGAAGGCCGATTCCCATGCGGTTCGTAGCTCGACACGCTGAGCGACGCGCGCTCGACCAACTGCTGAACTCGGCGTCCACCGGACAAGGCGGGTCGCTCGTCGTGTCCGGTGACGCGGGGATCGGCAAATCGGCCCTCATCGACAACGCGGTGGCGGCCCTGGACGGGTTCGCGGTGCTGAGCGCCGCCGGCACCGAGTTCGAACGGGATCTGCTGTACGCGTCGCTGCACCAGCTCTGCGCGCCGTTCCTTGAGTACCGGGTGGGGCTGCCCTCGGTCCAACGAGGCGCGCTGGAGGCGGTGTTCGGCCTCGGTGAGCAGACGTCGCCCGACTCGCTGACGGTCGGCCTCGCCGTACTGGGGCTGCTGCGCGCGGTGGCGGTGGAGCACCCGGTGTGCTGCGTCGTGGAGGACGCCCAGTGGATCGACGACGGTTCGCGGCGGGCGCTGGTCTTCGTCGCCCGGCGCGTGGCGAGCGAGCGGATAGCGGTGCTGTTCGCCGCGCGTGACGTCGGTTCGCTGCGCGGCCTCGCCGATCTGCCGCGCCTGCCGCTCACCGGTCTGAGCGACGAGGACGCGCGCGCCGTACTGGGTGCGGCGTCGTACACCGGACCGGACAGCGAGGTGCTGGACCGGACGCTCGCCGAGGCGCGCGGCAACCCGTTGGCACTGCTGGAGTTCTCGCACGACGCCGGCCCCTTCGCGGTCGCCAGTCCGAAGCGGCTGCGGGCCACCGTTGTCGACGCGCTGGCGGAACAGTTCGTACACCGGCTTGAGCGACTGCCGTCCGCCGCGCGGTCGTCGGTGGTGCTCGCCGCGGCGGAGCCGGTCGGCGATCTCGGTCTGCTGCGGCGCGCGGCGAAGCTGCTCGACCTGGACATCGCGGGGCTCGCCGCCGCGGAGGACGCCGGGCTGCTGACCCTCGGGCCGCGTCTGCGCTTCCGCCACCCTCTCGTACGCTCCGCCGTGTACGCGTCGGCCACTCCCGGCTTACGGCGACGGGTGCACGGCGCTCTCGCGGAGGCCACCGACCGCGAGACCGGGGTCGACCGCCGGGCGTGGCACCGGGCCCACGCGGTCATCGACGTCGACGAGGACGTCGCGGCGGAACTGGAGCGCTCCGCCGAGTGGGCGCGGCTGCGCGGCGGATTCGCCGCCGCCGCAGCGTTCATGGAGCGGGCGGCGCAGTTGACGCCGGTCGCCGAGCGCACGGGCGGCGACAGCACGGGCGGCGACCGGGGAGCCGGCCACCCGGCGGACCCCCAGGCCGACCGCCGGGCATGCCGGCTGCTCTCCGCCGCGAAGCTGCGACTCCAGGCCGGTGCGCCGAGGGCGGCCCGCGCGCTCGTCGAGCAGACGTCGCACCTCCCCATGGACGACCGCGGTCGCGCGGAGGCGCGCCTGCTGCACGCGCGCGTCGACTTCCAGCTCGGCCACAGTCCGGAAGCGACCACCACACTGGTCGACGTCGCCATGGAGTTCGCTCCCGACCGGGCCAGGGAGATGTATCTGGAGGCGTTCGCCTCGTTCATGTACAACGACAACCAGCCCGGCCTGCTCAAGCAGTTGGGCGCGGAGATCCGTAAGCGGGCACCCAGGCGCGAGCCCGCCCGGCCCGTCGACATGCTGCTCGACGCCCTGCTCGACCAGATCATGCTGCCTCTGGAGGAGGCGGTGCCCACGATGCTCGGCGTGGCCAGGGCCTGCCGTGCCGCCGCGGCCTCGGCCTCGACGGGCCCGTGGCGGATGAATCTGGCCTGCCAGCTCGTCATCGATCTGCGCGAGGACGAACTGATGGAGGAGATCTCCGACCGTCAGGTGGAGGTCGCGCGCGACCAGGGCGCGCTCGCCGTACTGCCGCAGGCGCTGCGCTACCAGGCGATCGCCAGGGTCGCGGTGGGCCGGTTCGACGAGGCCGACGCCAGCCTCGCCGAGGCGCGGGCGGTCGACGAGGCGGCGGGCACGGCCCCGCTCGTGGGCGCCGAACTCGTCTACGCGGGCTTCCGGGGCGACCTCGACCACTTCCGGGAGATCCAGGCGCAACTCGGCCGTGGCGGGCGGCCGTTCGAGACTGCCGGCCAGCACTACGCCAGCGCGGTCCTGCACAACGGGCTCGGCGACTACGACGCGGCGCTGGACGCCGCGCTCGCCGCCGAGCGCCGGCTCCGGTCGGGCTCGTACTCGATCTGGGCCGTCCACAGCGAGCTGGTCGAGGCCGCCGCCCGTGCCGATCGCGGCGACGAGGCCGATGCCGCCCTGGACCACCTCGCGGCGCTGGCCCGCGCGAACCCCGTCCCGTGGGCCGTCGCCGAATGGCTGCGGGCGCGGGCCCTCCTCGGCCGGGAGGAGGACCGCGAGGGTCTGCACCGGGAGGCCATCGACCAGTTCTCGCAGACTCGGGTGCGGGTGCTGTACGCGCGCGCCCGGCTGACGTACGGGGAGTGGCTGCGCCGGGAGAACCGGCGTATCGAGGCACGGGTCGAGCTACGGGCGGCCCACGACATGCTGTCGGCCATGGGCGCCCGCGGCTTCGCCCAGCGCGCGGCCCGGGAACTGCGCGCCACCGGCGAGCAGCCGCGCAGGCAGGGCGAGGGCGGTCCGGGCGAGAGCCGGCTCGACCTGCTCACCGCGCAGGAGCGGCTCATCGCGGGGCAGGTCGCCGCCGGGGCGACGTCCAAGGAGGTGGCGGCGGCGCTGTTCCTCAGCCCGCGCACCATCGACACGCATCTGCGCAACGTGTACCGCAAGCTGGGCATCTCGTCGCGCCGCATGCTCCGCGAGATGACCCGGTGACCACCGGCGACGGCGGACGGGCGGCGGCGGACGGGCGACGGTGGACGGGCGACTGCGGACGGGACCGCTCGGACTACGTAGCGCCCGCCCTGGCTACGTAGTTTTCGCCGACGCACCAGCGTCCTTGACCAGGGGATCGTGAGAATCGGCAAGCCGGTGACCGGACCCTGAGAAGGAAGTGGGACAGGCGCGTTGATCACTGAGGTCGTTCTGCCGGGCGTCGTGGAGCCGGACGGTCTGGAACTGCGGACGCGACCGACGCCGCCGCTCCGGCCCGGACAGGCGCTGGTACGGATGGAGGCGACCGGGATCTCCTTCGCCGAGCAGCAGATGCGCCGTGGCCGGTACTTCAACCAGCCGCCGTTCCCGTTCGTCCCCGGCTACGACGTCGTCGGTGTCATCCACGCGCTCGGCGACGACGGTCACGCGCCGTCCTGCCCGTCCTCCCGCCCGTCGGACCGCCCGTCGGACCCTCCGCAGTCCCACGCCCGGTTCGCGGTGGGCCGGCGGGTGGCGGCGCTGACGAAGACCGGCGCGTGGGCCGACCGCCTGGTGCTGCCGCTGGACGAACTGGTGGCGGTGCCCGACAGCCTCACCGCCGAGGAGGCGGAGACGGTGATCGTCAACGGCATCACCGCCCGCCGGATGCTCTCCGCCGCGCGGGTGCGCGGCGGAGACACGATCGTCGTGCTCGGCGCCAACGGCGGCGTCGGCTCGCTGCTGGTGCAGCTCGCCCGCCATGCCGGTGCCCGGGTGATCGGTGTCGCCTCCGCGCGGCACGCGCTGTATCTGCGCGAGTTGGGCGCCGTCCCGGTCGACCGGCACGGCGACTTCGCCGCCGAGATCCGGCGCATCGCCCCGCGGGGTGTGGCGGCCGTGTTCGACCACGTCGGCGGGCCGGGCATCCGCCGCTCCTTCTCGCTCCTGGCGCGCGGCGGCGTGCTCGTCGCGTACGGTACGGCCGCCGCCCGCGACCGGCGGGGCAACGCCCAACTCCCCGTCTACGCGCTGTTCGCGCGGCTGCTGCTCTGGCGCGTACTGCCCAACGGCCGTTCCACGACGTTCTTCAACCTCTGGGCCGGCCGCAGGCGAAACCCGCGGCGTCACCGGGTGGAGGTGCGCGCGGACCTGGAAGCGGTGTTCGACCATCTCGCGGCGGGCCATATCGCCGTCCGTATCGCCCGCGCCTTCCCGCTGTCGCAGATCGCGGAGGCCATGCGGTACGCGGAGTCGGGAGCCGTCGAGGGCAAGGTCGTCCTGCTGGCGGACCCCTGCTGACCCCCGGCCCCCAAGCTCCGAACCCCACCGAACCCCACCGAACCCCGCGCCGCCGCCACGTCTCCGCCGCCGCGTCCCGCCGCCCACCGGCGTCGACGCCTGTTCACCCGGACGCCGTTCCGTGCTCGCCCGCAGGTGCCACGATTCCGCCCTGCCACTGTCGCGCAACGGAGACACCATGCACCTCAAGCCCAAGAGAACCTACGCCGCGCTCGTAGCCGTAGCTGTCGCCGCCGGCATGCTGGCCGGTACGGGCGCGGCGAGCGCACACCAGGACTCGCACCGGGATTCGTACCGGGATTCATACCGGGACTCGCGCCAGGATTCGCACCAGGACCGGCGGCGCCCGCTCGCCTTCGACCGCACCGCCACCTACCCGGTCTTCCAGAACCGTCCCGCCGGCGAGGACCCCGCGTCCCCCACCGTCGCCGAGATCTCGGCGGCCGGCGAGGACGGCCGGACCCTCGTCTACACGGACGCGGCGGCCCGCCGGATCGGCTTCGTCGACATCGCCGACGCCGACCGCCCGCGCGGCCTCGGCACCCTGTCGCTGGCCGAACTCGGCAACGCGGAGGACGAGCCGACCTCGATCGCCGTCGTCGGCCCGTACGTCCTGGTGGTGGTGAACACCAGCGCCGACCACACCCACCCGTCCGGGCGGCTCGACGTCATCTCGCTGCGCGACCGGCGCCGGGTGGCGAGCCATGACCTCGGCGGCCAGCCCGACTCCCTCGCGATCAGCAAGGACAAGCGGTACGCCGCCATCGCGATCGAGAACGAGCGCGACGAGGAGGCGACCCCGCCCGGCGGCGAGGAGGGCGACCTGCCCCAACTCCCGGCCGGTTTCGTGCAGATCGTCGACCTCAAGGGCGCCGGGCCCGCGCAGTGGCGTACCCGCGCCGTCCCCCTGACGCGGCCGGACGGCACGGCACTGCCCGCCCTGCTGGCCGCCGGGATCACCGAACCGACCGACCCGGAGCCGGAGTACGTCTCCGTCAACCGCCGCAACCAGCTGGTGGTGACCCTCCAGGAGAACAACGGCGTCGTCCTGCTCGATCTGCCGACCGGCCGCATCACCAAGGCCTTCACCGCCGGTACGGCGTCGGTCGACGGCGTCGACACGGTCGAGGACGGCGACATCGATCTGACCGGCTCGATCACCGGCGTACCGCGCGAACCCGACTCGGTCGGCTGGATCGACGACCGCTACCTGGCCACCGCCAACGAGGGCGACTGGCGGGGCGGCACCCGCGGCTGGTCCGTCTTCGACAGCCGTACCGGCAAGGTCGTCTGGGACGCGGGCAACAGCTTCGAGGCACTCGCCGCGCGCCACGGGCTCCACAACGAGTCCCGCGCCGAGAAGAAGGGCACCGAGCCGGAGGGGCTGGCGATCGCCGAGTTCGACGGGGTGCGCTACGCGTTCGTCGGGTCGGAGCGCGGCAACTTCGTGGCGGTGTACGACCTGAGCCGGCCCACCGCCCCGGTCTTCCGCCAGGTGCTGGCCACCACCAACGGTCCCGAGGGGCTGCTGCCGATCCCGGCACGCGACCTGCTCGCCGTCTCCAGCGAGGAGGACGACGCCTCCGTCAACGTACGGGCCTCGGTGAGCCTCTTCCGTCTTGGCAGGAACACCCCCGCCTTCCCGAGCGTCGTCTCGGCCGACGACTCCACCGGCACGCCGATCGGCTGGGGCGCGCTCGGCGCGCTCTCCGCCGTACCCGGCCGGTCGCACCAGCTCTACAGCGCCACCGACGCCGCGTACACCACGACCAGGATCCTCACGATCGACGCGGCGCGCCAACCGGCGCTCATCAAACGACAGTTGACCGTCAAGGACGCCGACGGAAAGCCGACCGGTTACGACGTGGAAGGCATCCACGCCCGCCCGCGGGGCGGCTTCTGGCTGGCCGTGGAGGGCGCGACCGGCGCCGGCAACAAGCTGGTCCGGCTCGACGGCGGCGGCACGACCCGCCAGGTCGTCCCCCTGCCGGCGGACATCGCCGCGGGCCTCGCGGGACAGGGCTTCGAGGGCGTCACGGCGACCACCGACCGGCGCGGCCACGAGATCGTCTGGGCCACGCTCCAGCGCGAGGTCAAGACCGATCCGGCCGGGACCGTGCGCCTCGGCCGGTACGACGTCGAGGCCGGCACCTGGAGCTGGTACGGATACCGGATCGGCACGACCACCACGCCCGGTGACTGGATCGGCCTCTCCGAGATCACCGTGGTCGGAGACAAGCTGGCCGTCATCGAACGCGACAAGCTGAACGGCCCGTCCGCGAAGATCAAGCGGGTGTACACCGTCGACCTCCCGAAGTCCGCCGCCCCGGCGGGCCCGTTGCGCGTCCTGCCCAAGAAGCTCGCCCACGACGTGCTGCCCGATCTGCGCGCCACCAACGGCTGGACCCAGGAGAAGCTTGAGGGCCTGACTGTGGCCGGTGACGGCGACGTCTACGCGGTGACCGACAACGACGGCCTGGACAACGCCACCGGAGAGACGGCGTTGCTGAACCTGGGCTCCGCCAGGAAGATCTTCGGCCGCGACTGACGCACGTCCCTCACGCAGGTCCCTCACGCACGTCACTCACGCAGGTCCCTCACGCACGTCCCTCACGCGGGGCCGACGCCCCGTCCTGTACGAGTACGGCCGCCGGGCGCGTGACCGGCGGCCGTACGCTTCTCGCCAACGGCCACGTCGCACGCCTCCGGTGGGCATACTGAGACCCGTGGAGAACGGGCTGACCGACAGGGTGGGGCTGGTCCTCGTCCACGGCCTCTTCTCCTCGCCCCGGGTCTGGACTCCCTTCGAGGAACTGATCGCGGGCGACCCCGAACTGGCGCACATCGACCCGCTTCCCTTCGAGTACACCTCGCAGATCGCCTCGTTCAGCCCGCTGCGCCGTATCCCCTCCTTCGACGACGTCGCGGACAGCCTGCGGGGCTTCCTCGACGTCGAAGGAGCGAGCCACCGGCGGCTGGTGCTGGTCTCGCACAGCCAGGGCGGTCTGGTGGTCCAGCGCCATCTGGCCCGGATGCTGGACGAGGGCCGGGGCACCGAACTCGCCCGGATCGTCCGGGTGGTGATGTTCGCCTGCCCCGACTCCGGCTCCGCGCTCGCCCTCCTCCCGCGCCGCTCGTTCCTGCGCCGGAAGCCGCGGGAGCGCCAACTGCGCCCGCTCGACCGGGCGGTGGCCGAGGCTCGGCGCACGGTGCTCGAACATGTGGTGTACGCCCGGTCGGTGACCGAGCGGTCCTGCCCCATCCCGGTCACCATTTTCGCCGGGGAGAGCGACGGGGTGGCGACTCCGGCCTCGGCGCGAAGTGTCTTTCCCGACGCGGGAGTTCTGCCCGGCGACCACTTCTCCATCATCCGGCCGGACTCGCGGCGGCACCGTTCGTACACGGCGCTGAAGCGGCTGCTGCCCGCACCGACGCCACCCGCCCCATCCGTGCCGCCCGTGCCGCCGATGCCGCCGACACCACCGAGGCCGCCCGCGCCGACGGCCACGGCAGCGGCAACAGCGATGGCAGCAGCGACGGCCACGACAGCGACTCCCGCGCCCGACTGGCACAGCCGCGCCGGCGTGGACCACGAGCAGGACGGCCTGTTCGGGATCGAGCCGGCCGTCGAGCGGCTGCTCGCCGACCTGGCAGGCCCGACCGGTCCCTGGGTGGTCAACGTGCGCGGCGCGGGCGGCGTCGGAAAGACGACCCGGGCGTACGAGGCGACCCGGCGGGTCGCCCAGGAAGGTGTCTTCGACCGCGTTCTGTGGACCACGGTCCGCGGCGAGGTGGACGAAACCGGCCTGCGGGAAGCCCTGTTCGACCTCGCCGAACAGCTCGGGGTGCGCCTCGGCGCCGACCGCGGCGGCTGGGAGACCGAGCTGCGGACGGCCCTGCGGGCGGCCGGCGACACCGGTGGGCGGGTGCTCGCGGTGGTGGACAACCTGGAGGTGGCGAGCCAGGCCACGGCCGTCGTCGAAGGGCTGCGCCGGGCCGGTTTCGTACGGCCGCACAAGCTCATGGTCACCAGTCGCGGTGTGGTCCACGCCCCGGACCACGCGATCAAGGAGCATGCCGTGACCGGTCTCGGCGCGGACGCGGCGGTCGCGCTGATCCGCCATGTCGGGGCGCAGGACGCGGAGTTCGCCGGGGCGGACGGGGCCACCTTCACCCCTGTCGTACGGATCACCGAGGGCAACCCGTATCTGATGCGGCTGGCGATCCGGCGCTATCTCTCGACCCGGATGCCGCTGCCCGACGTGGTCGAGGAGCTGACGGCGCTGGAGCGCGACGCCCCCGACGGCGGCGAACGGCTGGCCGCCCACATCAAGAACCATCTCTTCGACCGCTCGCTGAACGAGTTCGACCTGAACGCCGGGGTGGAGCCGGGGCACCGGCTGATGGCCGCGTTCTGCGCCAAGCGGCGCGGAGACCGGGTCGGCATGGGCGAGTTGGCCGACCTGAGCGGACTGGCGGAGGACGAGCTGCGCCGTACGCTGCGCTGCGGACACGACCTGGAACTCGTCCAGGCGTCCCGGCTCAACGAGCTGTACTCCATCCACAGCCTGCTGTACGAGTACACCAAGCCGTGAGCGCGTGAACGGGACGTCGCGGCGCGGCTACTGCGGTGAGCGGCCGGAGGTGTGGAGCACGACCGTGCTGCGGCTGTTCGGCATCGCCCTGGAGCGGGTGACGGCCGACAGCGACGTCGCGGACGAAGGGCTCCAGGAAGCCGTCAACGCTCTGGACAACGTGGTGCGTTACGGCATCGACGTGGACGGCCTGCTGCTCGCGCGCTTCCTGACCAGACTGGCCCAGGTGTCGGTCAGCGCGGGCGAGCACGGTGACCGGTTCGACGGGCTGGACCTGATCTCCGTCATTGACCGGAGCCTGCCCCTGGCGGCGGCGAACGGTCTGCCGACCTGGCCGCTGCATGTGGCGAAGGCCTCGTACCACTCACGCCAGGAGCATCTGGAGGAAGGCCGCGCCGCCCGCCGCGAGGCGCTTCGGGAGGCCCACCGGGCCTGCGCGGGCAACCGGGACGAGGTGGAGGTCGGGCTGATGCTGGCGCAGCACCACATCGACCTGTGCCAGTACCGGGAGGCCGACCGGCTGCTCGCGCACTGCCGCCGGCTCTGCGAGGACGACCCCTCCTGCGCCGACCGCCGCGCCGAACTGCACATCTGCTACGGCAACTTGCGCTATGTACAAGGGGCGCTGCGTACGGCTCTGCACCACTTCCAATCAGCTCTGGACGCGGCGGGCGACCCCGTTCCCACCCCGGCCCACCGGGCGGCGATGCGCGCCCACCACTACAGCGGCAAGATCCTCAGCGTGCTCGGCCGGCACCAGGAGGCGCTCGACCAACTGCTGCGGATGGCCGACTACCCCTGCGTCAGCGAGTCCGAACGGCTGCGCCGCGCCGGCTTCCTGCATCTGCGGCTCGGCGAGGTGCTGACGACGGCCGGCAGCCTCGACGAGGCGTACGCCCATCTCGCCGAAGCGCGCAGGGCCTTCGGCCGGTTACGGGAGAGCGGCACCGCACAGGCGATCCTGGACGCGGCCGTGGCGACCCTGCACATGCGCCGGGGCCGCTGGAAGGACGCCCTCGCGGTCCTGGCCGGGGCGGTGGCGACGTCCCGGCGCAACGGCTACCGGCGCGGGGTGGTCCTGTTCGAGAGCAAGGCGGCGCTGTGCCAGCTGCGCGCACACAACCCGCTCGGAGCGCTGCGCAGCGGATGCTCGGCCCTCACCGCCTGGCTCCGCCTGAACGGCACGGCGAACCTCCCCCGGGCGGCACTCGGGGCCACGGAGTACGTGACCTCGACCCTCCTCCACCGCATCCGCCGCACGGACCGCTCCCGCCGCACACCACGCCCGGCCGCGGAGGTGCGCTGCCCGTGCGGAAGCTGCGGCACGCGGTGACCGTGGTCGGGATGACCGAACTGCCGGGGCGGTAGCGGCGTCCTGGGTAGGGGTAGTGGTTTCCAGCACGGCGATGGGCTACGAGGGGTTCGCGACCGGCGGGTCGGGCGCGGACGTTCCTCGGTCGAAGGGGGGGCGGCGTGGAGGGGTTGCGGACCGGGGATCCACAGGAGGTCGGACCGTACCGGTTGCTGAAGCGGCTGGGCGGGGGCGGGATGGGGCAGGTGTTTCTGGGCCGTTCCCGTGGTGGCCGGCTGGTGGCGGTGAAAGTGGTGCGGCCGGAGTTGGCGAGGGACGCCGGCTTCCGACGGCGTTTCGCGCGCGAAGTGGCCGCCGCACAGCGGGTCGGCGGCTTCTACACCGCGCACGTCGTAGGCGCCGACCCCGCTGCCGATCCGCCGTGGCTGGCCACCGCGTACATTCCCGGCCCCTCGCTGCAACAGGCCGTCGGGCGGTACGGCCCGCTGCCGGAGCGGGCGTTGGGGACGCTGACCGCAGGGCTCGCGGAAGGGCTGGCGGCCGTGCACGGCTGCGAGATGGTGCACCGCGACCTGAAGCCCGGGAACGTCCTGCTGGCGGCGGACGGCCCCCGGCTGATCGACTTCGGCATCGCCCGTGCGGTCGAGGACACACAGCTCACCGGCACCGGAATGGCCATCGGGACGCCGGGCTTCATGGCTCCGGAGCACCTTCTGGGCGATCCCGCCGGGCCGGCGTCGGACGTGTTCTCGCTCGGTGTCGTGATCGCGTACGCGGCGACCGGCCGCCTCCCGTTCGGAGCGGGCGTCCCGCACGCGGTGAACTACCGGGTGGTGCACGAGCGTCCGGACCTGTCGGGGCTGCCGGCGGCGTACTCCTCGCTGGTCGCGGACTGCCTGGACAAGGACGCCTCGCGACGTCCGACCGTGGAACAGATCCTCGACCGGGTGTCCGTCCCGGACGAGACGGGTATCTCGTGGCTGCCGCCCACCGTCACCACGATGATCGCCGAGCGGGACGTCGTCCCTCCGCCGCCACCGGACGACACGGTTTCCCCCGAGCCCGAGCCCGAGCCCGAGGCGGCCGAGGCGGACGCGGCCGACGGAGGGCGTCGGAGTGATCGGGAGGGGCTGCACCGCCATGTGGACGCGCTGCTCCGCCTGGCCAATCTGGAGGCGGAGAACGGGAATTCGCGCGAGGGCCGCAACCTGTTCCGGCAGGCGATCGAGGCCGACGGCACCCCCGAGCAGACGGCCGACGCACGCAACCGCCTGGGCTGGCACGAGGCGCAGGCCGGCAATCCGGACGAGGGGCGCAGGCTGTACCGGCAAGTCATCGAGACCGGTCCGCTCTGGCACAAGAGCTGGGCCCTCAACTCCTGGGGAATGCTGGAAAGAGACGCCGGGAACACGGCGGAGGCCCGCAGCCTCCTGAGGCAGGCGATCGACGGCGGCCAGTGGGGCATAGTCATGGCAGCGTCGTGGAATCTGGCCGTGGTGGAGGTGGGGGCCGGGAATCTGGAGGAGGCCCGCAGGCTGCTCCAGCAGAGCACCGAGGCCGACGGCCCACCCGAGCAGCGGGCCGACGCGCTCCTGTACTGGGCCGATGTGGAACGCGACGCCGGAAACCACGAACGCGCCCGCAAGCTCTATCAGCAGGTCCTCGACTTCAGACAGCCGCCTGCCGGCACCGGCGAGTGAACGGGCACCGAGTAACCAGACGGGCCGGTGCGGTGCACCGGCCCGTCGGGGTTTTCGGATTCGGGTGTCAGTGGTGCCTGGTGCGTCGTCTGCGGGTGACCAGGACCGCTGTCGCGCCCGCCGCGAGCAGCAGGGCGACGAGGGCGAGGATCTCTCCCATGTCGGACGTGCCGGTGTTCGCGAGTGAGCCCGGTGGGTTGCCCGCCGGTGTCGGGTCGTTGGGCACCACGCCCGGCGGCGGTTCCGGTGTCGGGGAGCCGGGCGGCGTGGGTGTCGGGGTGGGGGTCGGGGTCGGGGACGGGGACGGCGGTTCCGCCTCCGGGATGTGGACGCCGGCGTCGATCGTGTGGTCGACCCCTCCCGGCGCGGTCGGTGCGGTGACCGGGGCGGACCCGTTGCACAGTCGTCCGGTGGTCGGCGGGGTCACGTTGGAGTCGTGCACCCGGTCGTCCCCGGTGCGTGGCAGGGTGAACCGCAGGTCGGTGGCGGCCGGTTGGCCCGGTACCTCGGCGGTGTCCGCGGTGCACACATCGAACTGCACGGTGTATTTGGCGCCCGGCGTCAGCTCGTACTCCGCGCCGACACCACCGAAGTAGTACTCACCGGCGGCATCGGTCGTGGTCGTGGCGACCTTCTCGCCCTCCGCGTCCAGCAGGTTGATCGTCGCACCCGGCAGCAGCACCTGCCCGGGGTCCTGGACGCCGTTGTGGTCGCCGTCGAACCACACCACGTTGCCGATCTGGATCGGTGCGTTCGCCGCGGCGTACGCGATGTCGCCGAGGCCACCCGCCTTGCCGAACCCGTTCTCGTTCGGACCGATGAACTGGTAGGCGTTGGCGGCCGGGTCGTTGCCGGGGCCGCGGCCGGTGGCGACGTCGTAGTAGCCGGTCCCGTTGGTGATGACCTGGCCGGTCGGGTCCATCTGCGTGCTGACGACCCACTGCTGCTGCGGGATGTAGGCGACCGATCCCAGCGCGGACTCCTGGTGCGGTCCGGGCTGGGTCGCGGAGCCGCCGTTCGGGAAGAAGTCACCGGGGAAGTACTCGACGACGCCGCTGGGCTGGACCCCGTCGACGGTCGGGTCCGTGGCGTGGTCGGGGCAGCTTCCGGTGCCTTCCCACTCGTATCCGCCGGTGGGCTTGGCGCAGGCCATGTTGATGTCGCCGCCGGACATCCCGTTCTGCGGGGTGTCGTTGCCGGGCCTCGGGTCCAGCCCGCCCCAGCTCACGACGTCCATGAACCTGTCGCGGAAGCCGAGGATCAGCGAGCCGTCGCGGGCGAAGGCCATGCTGGCCAGGGCCGGCTGCGGATTGATCATCGCGCCGCCCACGCTGAAGCTGTCCCAGTCCGCCAGGTCGGTGTTCCACGGGTTCCAGTGATTGACCTGGTCCCGGCCGGAGTTGTTGGTGAGCACGCTCCCGCGCTCGGCGGTCAGCGGCTGGGACAGTACGGTGGTGAACCGCTCGCCGTCATAGGTGGCGACGACGGCCTTCAGGTCCGCGCGTTGCTTGGTGCTCTCCGCACTGCACACACCCCCGACATGCGGGGTGTTGTTGTGGACGGCCACGCTGAACGGACGCCAGTCACCGTCCGACGCGCAGCCCGGATCGGGGATCGGCACGGTCGCCTCGGGCTCGGACGCCGTGGGCCCGGTCGCGTCGAAGCTGACCAGGCTGCGGGTGAGCAGGTTCACCGCGTACAGGGTCGAGCCGTCGTCCGACAGGGCCAGACCGCCGACGCTCTCCTTGCCCGGTGCGTCGGTGAATCCGGCGTCCTTGATCAGATTGCCGGTGTCGTGCGGCGTCTCCGTGGCGCCCGGCACCTTCGCGAAGAGCTTCGGGGCGCTCCCGCCGTCGGCGGGCGTGGTGTAGATCGCGTTACCGCCCTCCGGCCCGTACGCCGTGTACCGCCGGGCGAAGGCCGACTGGAAGATCTGCTCGCGGTACTTGTCGTACGCCAGCCCGTAGGTCGTGCCCACCTGGCCCTGGGTGTTGATCACCTCCGGGCACGCCTGCTGCTCGGGGCAGTTGCCGCGGGCGTTCGTCCCGAACGCCACCAGCGCCCGGGTGTCCCTGCCGCCGGCGCCGCTCTGGATCGGCACGAAGTAGCGGGAATCGGGGAGCGTGTAGTCGGCCGGATCCCAGACCCCGGTGATCACGGAGTCGTCCTTGCCGTCCGAGACGTCCACGAACATGGTGAAGCTGTCGAAGTGGTTCGGCGCGGTCGAGGCGGGCGCCGCCCGCAGATAGTCGCTGTAGGGCGCCGGGACGGTGACATCGACCCGGTACCGGCCGCCGGTCAGCTCGTCCGTCGGCGGCACGATGACCTTTCCGGTGACATCCGTGACACCGGTGACCTGGTTGCCGGCGGAGTCGGCGACCGCGACCTTCATGCCCCGCTGCGGCACGTCCATGGTCGAGTTGATCACGCCGGTGCCGAAGAAGTCCCGTAGTACTTGGACGGTGAGGGTGCCGTCGGAGGCCGAAGCGCCTGCCTGCCCGGCGCCGGTCAGAATCGTGCCGGCGCCACCCCCGACCAGTAAGAGGCCGGACAGCCCCAACCGCACCACTCCACGTAATGACATGGCACTCCTCTACCTCGTCCTACGCTGATGCCGACTCGGCAAATGCAGGGGTGAGCATATGAGTTGACGGTGAGTCATGTCTCGTGAACGCAGAGTTTCGAGGCGCCTCGGCGGAGACCTGTTACAGTCCCGCCGCGTGCGGAGCATCAGAACGCGGAGCGTCAACAAGAAGCAGGGCCGCCCGGGGCGCGAGACGGGCCGGCGCCGTCGATGGCCGAAGTTACGCTGGGTGGCGGCCGTTGCCGTCGGTGTCGCCGCCGCCGTGACCACCACCTTCGTCCTCCTCGGCGACGGCGACGGCCCCACCGGCCCGCGTGCGCTGACCTCGGACGAGGTGGAGCGGCTGGCGATCACGCGGTTCCTCAACTACCAGGCGGGCGGCCGGGCGATACGGATAACCGTGCCGAACCCCGCCGGCGGGCTGGTCGTCACCGGATCCGTCGACTACCGCACCCATACCGGTTACGGGGTGGTGCGCGGGACCGGACGCGACACGTCCAGCGACGGGCTGATCCGGTGGACGGCCACCGCCGTCCTCGTCCATCCCATGACGGACCCCCCGGCCGCCGCACCGGCGTCGCCGCCGGCGTCCGGCTGGCACAGCCGTCCGCTCCAGACGTCCGGCATGACTCTGGACAGCTCGCTGGCCATCGCGCTGCGCCTCGGCAACGACCGGCCGGACAACTCCGTACTGCTGTCGCAGAGCGGCGCCTCATGGGTCGGGCGGGACCAGGTGCGCGGCCATCGGACGGACATCATGAACGGGCCGGACGCCGACAGCGAGGCCGGTGCGGCCGGCGCGGCCGGCGCGGCTGGCGCGGGCAGCGGCGGAGCCGGTACGCCGGGGGGCGGAGGCAGTACGCCGGGGAGTGGGGGCGGTACGTCGGGGGCCGTGCGTTACTGGATCGGTTCGGGCGGCACCATGCACCGAGTTCAGGCCAGAATCGCCTCCGAGTCGCAGCCGGTGGTCTTCGACTTCGACACCCAGAAGTACGTCCCCGTCCGGCCGGTTCCCGGAGTCACACCGGCGCCGTAACCGCCCTCAGCGGCCCCTTCAAAGGGGCCACACCGGGTGCCGTCCTACGAGGTCCGCACCCGTGCGCCGGCGGCGAGCAGCGACGGCGACGGCAGCGTGATGTCCGCGATGTCCGGCAGCGCCGGGGTGTCCGGCACGACGGTGGCACCGGTGGTGGCGGCCCCCGGGAACTGCGGCTGCGGGCCGGGCGCGGCCACGTCGGTGAACGCGATGCCCGCAGGCGCCGCCGTGCTCGTCCAACTCCCGGACGGCGAAGGTGACTTGGCGGGAAGCGGACAGGACGCGGACTTCGCGAGCCCGGCAGGTACGGTCTTGCGAAGCTCGTTCCCCCGCAGGCAGTTGCCCCGTCCGCGGGTGGCGGTGGGGAACGTCCAGCCGATGTCGACGCCGTTGGCGGTGAAGGTGTTGTCCGTGATCCGGTTGCGGTCAGCCGTCAGATCCGCCGTCGCGGTGATCACGAGCCCGGTGTTGGTGTTGCCGGTGACCCGGTTGCGGACGAACTGGTTGTCGCTGCCGCCGTCCACGCCGATACCGATGCCCCAGCCGCCGTCGGCCTGTTGGGGTGTCTGTGACTGCTGGTTGTCGGCGATCAGATTGCCGGCGATGACCGCGTCCCGTTGCGGAAGCAGTTTCTCCTGGTGGTCGGAGTTGGTGGTCAGCCCCACGCGGTTGCCGGCCAGACGATTTCCGACCACGTACATGTCGCCGCCGGCGTTGGTGCCCTCGTAACCGACCGCGTTGAGTTCGGAGACGTTGTCCCGCACCACGATCCGGCACGGCTTGCACTGGCCGACATAGATTCCCGAGTCCGCCGCGCCGGAGGTGTAGGAGTGCTCGATGACACCGTTCTGCGCGGAGAACGCGTAGATGCCGTACAGGCCGTTACGGGTCGCGGTCACGTGCGAGACCGCGAACGACTTGAGGAAGCTGACGGGTTCGTCACCGGTGTCGTAACCGCCGCTCCCCGGCAGCCCGGCGACCGCCGCCGCCGAGCCGGTGACCAGCACCCCGTTCTGCGTGTTCTTCCGTACGGTCAGGTTCTCCACGGCCACCCCGGGCGCGGTGACGACCACCCCGTTCGGGCGCCGTAACTGCCCGTCGACGATCACCTTGTCCCGGGACTCGCCGCGCAGCGTGACGCGAGCCGTGTCGATCTTCACCGACTCGTGGTAAACACCCGGGGCCACCAGCACCAGATCGCCGGGCCGGGCCAGGGACACCGCGTCCGAGATGGTGGGGGCGTCGCCGGGCACCCGGATCGTCACCCGCGTACCCTCCGGGCGCTCGCCCTTGCCCGATCCGTCGTCGCTGTCATCGCCGCCGTCACCACCGCTACAGCCGGTCGCCAGCGTCAGCACGCCCAGTACCGCCGCCATCACCCAAAGTGCCGATCGAGACATGATCCCAGTCTGGCACGGCGGCGAATTCCCCGCCGGGAAAGGGAAGTTGAGCGGCGGGCCCGAGGCTGTTGTGGCACTGTGCACATCATGCAACGCGACGATCGCCCTCCGTCACGCCGCGCGTTCCTCGATGTCACCGGTGCCACGGTGGCCGCCGGTCTCCTCGCCGGGTGTTCGTCCGACTCACCTCAGCAGGACCGGCCCGCCGCCTCTTCCACTTCCACGGCGGCCACGCCCGCGCCCGCGCTCAAGCCGGTGCCCGCCACGGGCGGCCGGCACCAGGCGGGCATCACGCTTCCCCGGTCGGGGCAGCGCAACCTGCTGGCCCTGGTCGCGGACCTCGGCAGCACGGTGGCGCCCGGCCCGCTGCTGGCCGACCTCGGCGAGGCCGTCCGCACCCTGACGGCCGGGTCGGACCCGCGGTTGCTGGGCCTGTCCCCGGGCGACCTGACCGTGACCGTCGGCGTGGGTCCGCGGCTGGTACGGAAGGCGGGTGCGGCCCGTACGGTCAGTGCGACTGGTGCCGCGCTGCCCGGCGCGACCGACCTGCCGCGGTTCTTCCGCGAGGAGATCGCCCCGCGGGCACGCGGCGGTGATCTGCTGCTACAGATCTGCGCCAGTGACGCGCTGGTCGTACCGGTCGCCGCCGCCGCGCTCCTGGACCAGGCCGGTGACCGCGTACGCGAACGCTGGCGGCAGTCCGGCCGACGCGGTGCGGACGTGCCCGTCGCCAAGGACCTCACGGCGCCGCGCAACCTGCTCGGTTTCATCGACGGCATCGTGGGCCCGCACACCGCCGCCGAGCAGGAGCGGGACCTGTGGCTGGCCGGGCCCCCCGAGGTCGCCGGCGGCACCCTGGCCGTACTGCGGCGCATGGAACTCGACCTGACACGGTTCGCCGCCCTGTCCGTCGCCGAGCAGGAGGCGGTCTTCGGGCGCCGCCGGGCCAGCGGCGCACCGCTCTCCGGCGGCACCCCCGCCTCGGCCCCCGAACTCGGCGCCAAGACGCCCGACGGGCGCTATCTCGTGCCCGTTGACGCCCACGTACGCAGGGCGAACCCCACCACGGTCGGCGTCGGCCACATGCTCCGCCGCTCCTACAGCACCGACGGGCCCGCCCCCGGCCTGCTCTTCATCAGCTTCCAGAACGACCTGCGGACCTTCACGGCCACGCTCACCCGCATGGACGCCTCCGACGCACTGCTGCCCTTCACCACCACGACCGCCAGTGCGACCTTCCTGATCCTCCCCGGCTTCGACCGGCAACACCCGCTCGGTTCCGCCCTGTTCGGCTGATCCGCCGTACCGGCGCGGGCCGCGCGGGATCGATCAGACGTCGAACTCGTCCGGCGGGATACCGACCGCGAAACAGGCTTCGCGGACCACGGCGCGTTCCGACTTGTCGAAGTCGCCGTCGGCGCCGCCGATGACGATGCCGATCTGGATGACGGCTCGGGCCTCCGTGGGCTTCTTGGCGACCTTGCCGATGGTCTGGAGAAGGGCGACCTTCCCGAAGTCGAAGTCGGTGGCCAGCTGCTGGCAGTAGTCGTCGAAGCGGCGTTGCAGATCGGCGGCGGGGAAGTTCTGGAGTACGTCGTTGCCGATGATGAGGGAGGCGACGCGTTGGCGCTCCGAGGCGTCGACGGAGCCGTCGGCCGCGGCGACGAGGGCGCACATGGCCATGCTCGCGTCGCGGAATCCTCCGCTCTTGAGGTCGTTCTTCTTCGCGTTGAGCTGCGTCTGCATCGTCGACGCGGATTCCTTGATGCGGTCCCACAGGGCCATGCGTGTGCTCCTGCCTTTCGGTGGACGGGAGGGGGAGAGGGGGAAGCTCGTCAGAGGTGCGAGGCGACGGCGGGCATCAGGTCCTGGAAGGTGCGGCCGTCGGCGGGGGCGCCGATGGCCGTCATCTGCCAACCGGCGCCGGAGCGTTGCACCTTGGCCATGATCTGCGCGGTGTGGCGCCCGCCGCCGGTGAGGGTGTAGCGCGCCAGTTCCTGGCCGTTCGTCTCGTCGACCAGCCGGCAGAAGGCGTTCTCGACCTCTTCGAAGGTCTGGCCGGTGAACGAGTTGACGGTGAAGACGATCTGGTCGACGTGTACGGGGACGCGTTGCAGGTCCACGACGATCGACTCGTCGTCCCCGCCCTGGCCGGCGCCGCCCACCCGGTTGTCGCCGGTGTGCCGTACCGATCCGTCGTCGCTGTTCAGGTGCTGGAAGAAGACGACGTCCTGCGCGTCCTTCCCGGCGAAGAGGACGGCCGAGGCGTCCAGGTCGATCTCGCGGGCGGTCATACGCGCGAAGAAGCCCTTGCGGGGCGCGGACTTCCAGCCGAGTCCCATCCGTACGACGGTGAGTTCACCGCCGCCCGACTTGGTGAGGCTGATCTGCTGGCCCTTGGAGAGATTGACGGTCATGGTTCACTCCGCTTTCGACAGGGGGGCGGTGCTCGGTCGGTGACGCGATCGATGACGCGGTCGGTGGCTCTGTTGATGACGCGGTCGGTGACGCGGGGCGAGGCGGGCAGGGGTCAGAGGTTGACGCCGAAGTCCGTGACGATGCCGCTCAGGCCGGAGGCGTAACCCTGCCCGACCGCGCGGAACTTCCACTCCGCGCCGTGCCGGTACAGCTCGCCGAAGAGCATCGCGGTCTCGTTGGACGCGTCCTCGCTGAGGTCGTAGCGCGCTATCTCGGCCCCGCCCGCCTGGTTGACGACGCGGATGTACGCGTTACGCACCTGGCCGAAGCTCTGGCCGCGGGTGTCGGCGTCATGGATCGACACGGGGAAGACGATCTTCGCGACGTTCGCGGGTACGGCGGCGAGATCGACCTTCACGGTCTCGTCGTCGCCCTCGCCCTCACCGGTGAGGTTGTCGCCGGTGTGCTCGACGGAGCCGTCCGGGCTCCGGAGGTTGTTGTAGAAGACGAAGTGCTGGTCGGAGAGCACCTTGCCGGCCTGGTCGCAGAGCAGTGCGCTCGCGTCGAGATCGTGGTCGGCCCCGGTGGTGGTCCGGACGTCCCACCCGAGGCCGACAAGGACCGCGGTCAGGCCGGGGGCCTCCTTGCTCAACGAGACATTTCCGCCCTTGCCGAGGCTCACACCCATCGCGTTTCCCGCTCTCCACTCGTCGTGTTCCGGACGACGACCGTCCGGAGGCTCTGTACCGGTGATCCGAGACCGGTCTCTCTGGCTGGTCCCTCTGGCCGGTCCCTCTGGCCGGTCCCTCGGGCCGGTCCCTCTGGCCGTTCTCTGAAATCTACAACACTGTAGAGATGGGATGGTGCGGGATCCGCCGCGATCGGCGAGAGTGGACGGCCGGGTTCGGGAAGGGATCACGTCGTGGCCGAGGAGCGGGACGATCACGGGCAGCCACCGCGCGCCCGGAGGCGGGGGCAGGGAGAGCTCGAAGCCCTGGTGCTGTCGGCGCTGGGGGACGCCACGACTCCGGTCCCCGTGGGCTGGGTTCAGCGACGGCTCGGGGAAGACCTCTCGTACAGCACGGTCATCACGATCCTGACCCGCCTCCATGAGAAGGGCGCCGTGACGCGTACCGGTCCCGGACGACCCGTGCTGTGGCGGTCGGTCGCGATGGACGAGGCGGATCTTACAGCGCTGAGCATGCGCCGGCTGCTCGACCGGCAGGACAACCGCGACGCGGTCCTCTCCAGCTTCGTATCGGCCCTGTCCACCGACGACGAGGATCTGCTGAGGTCTCTGCTGAACGACGCCGGGCGCGGATCACCCTCCGCGCCGACGGCCGAACCGGACGAATGATCCATGGGCGTCTTCGTCTTTCTGCCCCTGGTGCTTCCGCTGACCGCGCTGCCCATCGCGCGTCTGGCCGAGCGGCATCTGCACCCGCGCCGTGCCGCCCGCCTGCTGACCGCCGTCGCCGTGATCCTCGCGTCGTGCAGCACGCTGTGCCTGGGACTGCTGGTGGTCGTCGGCACCGCGCAGCTCCCGGGCAATCCGCTGCCCGACGGCTGGTCGGACCCGGAGGTACGGGAGGCCGTGCCGCACGACCAGTTCTTCGGCAAGGCGGCCATCGTCGCGCTGGTGCTGGTCGCGGCGGCATGCGCTCGCCTCGTCCTGCGTCATTGCCGGTTCCATGCCCTCGCGCATCGCACGCTCGATTCCTCCCCGGACCGGTCCGACGTCGCGGTTCTGCGTGACGCGTCCCCTTACGCCTACGCGCTGCCGGGCTCTTCGCGTTCTTCGTGGCTTTCGAGGTCTCCGGGCGCTCTGGGCTTCTCCGGCTCTCCGGGCTCTCCCGGCTCTTCCGGCTCTTCCGGCCGGATCGTGGTGTCCACCGGCATGCTGGCGTGCCTCGAACCGCCGGAGCGCGAGGCGTTGCTCGCCCACGAGCGCGCGCACCTCGCCGGCCGCCATCACCGCCTGCTGCTCGCGGTCCGGCTGGCGGGCTGCGCGAATCCGCTGCTGCGCCCGCTGATGTCCGCCGTCACCTACGGCACGGAACGCTGGGCGGACGAGGAGGCCGCCCGGGTCACGGGTGACCGGCGGACGACCGCCCTGGCCGTGGGCAAGGCGGCGCTCGTCTCCCGGCATGCTTCCGTGCCGCCGCTTCCCGCGTTCGCCGCCGGACCCGTCCCGCGCAGGGTGGCCGCGCTCCTGGGCCCCGTACCCCCGGACCGGCGCTGGCCGCCGGCACTGACCCCGACCGGCGTCGCCGCTTATGTCGCCGCGGCCGGTACGGCGCTGTCCGCGCTCTCGGCGCTCAACGCGGCGGTCGCTCTCTTCCTCGTACTGAAGGCGGCGACCCCTCTGTAGCGGCGAGAGGCCGACGGCGGGCGCGTCTCTACAGCTGTGTAGAGTTCCGTGGGATGTGGTTCGATCCGACGACGGGGCGGGCGGAACGCACGCCGGACGCGGGAGGATCGGCATGGGTGGGGAACGCAGGAAGCCGCGAGGGCGCGCGGCGCGGGGCGCCGGAGGTGAGCCGGCCGCGCGGCTCACCCGGCGCGGCAAGCTCCTCGTACGCGGCGGCGCCGTGCTGGCCGTTCTGCTGGTGGTCGCCGGGGGTGTCGGCCTCTGGGCGTACCAGAGCCTGGACGGGAACATCCACTCCGCGGACATCGACGGCAAGCTCGGCGGCGACCGGCCGACCAACGCCAGCCCCGGATCGAAGAACATCCTCGTCGTCGGCTCGGACTCGCGCGACGGCGACAACGGGAAGTACGGCAAGGGCCTGACCACCATGCAGTCGGACACCCTGATGGTCATGCATGTCGCGGCCGACCGGAAATGGGCGACCGTGGTGTCCCTGCCCCGCGATTCGTGGGTCCGGATACCCGCCTGTGACCGTGGTGACGGCACCACGTCCACGGCGCACCAGTTCAAGATCAACGAGGCGTTCGCGGTCGGCGGCACCGGCGGTGAGGTGGCCGGCGCGGCGGCCTGCACCATCAGGACCGTCGAGGAGAACACGGGCCTGCGCATCGACCACTTCATGTCGGTCGACTTCCAGGGGTTCAAGGGCATGGTGAACGCCCTGGACGGCATAGAGGTGTGCCCCGAGACGGCGATCAACGACGAGAAGGCGCATCTCGACCTGGACGCGGGATGCCAGACGGTCAAGGGCGAGAAGGCGCTCGGCTACGTCAGAACCCGCTACAGCGTGGGGGACGGATCCGACCTCGGACGCATCGGCCGCCAGCAGGAGTTCATGGAAGCGCTCGCGGCCAAGGCCCAGACGAAGCTGACCAGTCCGACGGCCCTGTACGGCTTCCTGGACTCGGCGACAGGTTCGCTCACGACGGACAAGGCGCTGGCCGGCATCAAACCCCTCACGGCGCTCGCCTCCGAACTCAAGGGAATCCCGGGCGACCGGCTGACCTTCCTGACCGTGCCCAACTATCCGCGCGAGGCCGACGTGCCCGCCGACAAGGCGAATGTGGTCTGGCAGTACCCGCAGGCCGCCGACCTGTTCGCCTCGCTGGCCAAGGACCGGGAAGTGGACAAGAAGGTGGTCGAGGCCGCCAAGAAGAACCCGCTCTACGCGGCGGCGGTCCGGGTCCGCGTACTCAACGGAACGGGCCGGGAGGGCGAGGCGGCGAAGGTCGCCGAACTCCTGCGCGCGAGCGGCTTCACCGTCGTGGGGACGGGCAACGCGCCCGAGGACGCCGAGAAGACGTCGGTCACGTTTCCCGACGGACTGGAGCGGGAGGCCGATGCCCTCGTCTCCCGGCTCCCCGGAACAACCGCGTCCAAGGACGCGGCAGCCCCTCCCGGTGAAGTGACCCTGACGGTCGGCGGCGACTTCGACGGCGTGCGCTGAGCGCGACAGTGCCCGATCCGCCCATCCCCGTTCCGACTGTCCGCGCGCGCACGCCGTGGAGCGCGGGACCGACGACTCAGCCCTCGTCGCCCTCCTCACCTCCATGCCGCCCGGTTGGGCGTCGCTGAACGGCGCCGCCGATCCGCCACCGCCCGCCGTATTCAGAGGGAACTCAGAGCGTGCCCAGAGCCCCGCGGGCCGGATTGAGAGGGATGCTGGAAAGGCCATGAACGATCACAGCTCCTCACCCCAGAGCCTGCGGGGCAGCGACGGCGGCCCCGTCCGGGTCCTCGTCGTCGACGACGAGCCGGATCTCACGGAAGTCCTCTCCGGCGCCCTGGCGGGCGAGGGCTGGCAGGTGCGTACCGCCGCCGACGGCGCCTCGGCCGTGGAGACCGCGCGTGCGTTCCGTCCGCACGCCGTCGTCCTGGACTGGATGCTTCCCGACATGGACGGCCTGCGCGTGCTGCGGGGCCTGCGGGGCGACCTGGACAACGTGTGCGTGCTGTTCCTCACCGCACGCGACTCGGTCCAGGACCGTATCGCCGGCATCACGGCGGGCGGCGACGACTACGTGACCAAGCCCTTCAGCCTGGAGGAGGTCCTGGCCCGGCTGCGCGGCCTGCTGCGCCGGGCCGGCATGGCGCGCGAATCGAGCGACGACGTGCTGGTCGTCGGCGAACTGGTGATGGACGAGGAGGCCCGGGAGGTCACCCGTGGCGGCGAGATCGTGGAGCTGTCCCGTACCGAGTTCGAACTCCTGCGGTTCCTGATGCGCAACCCCCGCCGCGTGCTGTCGAAGGCACAGATCCTCGACCGGGTCTGGTCCTACGACTTCGGTGGCCGCGCGCATGTCGTGGAGCTGTACATCAGCTATCTGCGCAAGAAGATCGACACCGGCCGACCGGCGATGATCCACACCGTGCGCGGCGTGGGTTACGTCCTGAAGCCGGGTTACTGATGCGCCGGAGGTTTCGCCGGATCCCGCTGCCGCGCACCCTCCGGGCCCAGTTGACCACCGGGATGGTGGTGCTCCTCGCGCTGGCGTGCCTGGCCGTGGGGTTCACCACGGTCATCGCGCTCGACGGCTTTCTCCTACGCCGCCTCGACCAGCAACTCACCGCCTCCGAGGGCCGGTTCGCGGCAAGCCTGGAGCACGAGGCCCACCCCGACGCCGACAACGTGCCCGACACCCGCGGCCAGTCGGAAGGCACGTTCGGCGCTCGCCTGCTGAACGGCTCGATCGACGCGGCGTCGGTCGTCAGGGACGAGGCGGACGCCGAGGTGCGTCTGACCACCGCCGACCGGCGGGCGCTCGAACGCCTGCCCGTCGACGGGGACGCCCACAGCCTCACGCTGTCCGCGCTGGGCGCGTACCGCCTCACCGCCGTTCGCGGAGACGACGAGGACGTCCTCGTCACCGGCCTGCCGCTGCACCCCGTCGAGGAGACCGTGAACCGGCTCGAAATGGTCGAGGCGGCGGTGTTCACGGCCGCCCTCGTGATCACCGGGATCCTGGCAGCGCTCTGGGTGCGCGTCTCGCTGCGCCCGCTGCGCCGGGTGACCGGTACGGCGGTGAGCGTGGCCGAGCGGCCCCTGGCCAGCGGCGAGGTCGCCATGCCGGAGCCCGTACCGGTCGCCGACCCGCGCACCGAGGTGGGGCAGGTCGGCACGGCCGTCAACCGCATGCTCGGGCACGTCGGCGACGCTCTGGCGCGACGGCAGGCCAGCGAGGAACGCCTGCGGCACTTCGCCGCCGACGCCAGCCACGAACTGCGCACCCCCGTGGCGAACATCCGCGGACACGCGGAACTCGCGCTCCGGACCACCAGCCCCGTACCGGCCGACGTACGCCGCGCGCTGGACCGCATCCAGTCCGAGTCCGAGCGGATGAGCCGCCTGGTGGAAGACCTGCTGCTGCTCGCCCGCATCGACGCGGGCCGCGCCCTCGGCCGCTCCCGGGTCGACCTGACACGGCTGGTCCTCGATGCCACGGACGACGCGCGCGCCGCCGGGCCGGAGCATCGCTGGCGGCTGGACCTGCCGGAGGAGTCGGTGACGGCGGAGGGCGACGAGCACCGTCTGCACCAGGCCGTCGGGAATCTGCTCGCCAACGCCCGCACCCACACCCCGGCGGGCACCGAGGTCACCGTCCGGCTGTCCGCCGACGACAGCCGCGTCACGCTGACCGTGACGGACGACGGTCCCGGTATCGACGAGGACCTGCTGCCCGAGGTCTTCGGCCGCTTCGTACGCGCCGACCACGGCCGCTCGCGTACGACGGGCAGCACCGGACTGGGACTGGCGATCGTCCACGCGGTGGTCACGGCCCACGGGGGCACGGTGAACGTCGAAAGCCGCCCCGGCCGCACCGTATTCACGATGACGCTGCCCGCCCCACCGCGCCGCGACGCCCGGCGTCCGCTCGGGCCTCCGGCTGCTTGAGATCACCGCAGGTGCGCGGGCACTGCCTCGGGAGCCCCCTTCGGTTGAGGTTTGCGACAGGGTGTCGTAATCTTTTTTACGACAGGGTGTCGCATAAAGCCGCCCGAATCGAGAGGGTCGTCTCATGAACGCAGTCAGTGATCGCATCGAGCTGATCGAGCTGATGGGCAGGTACGCCGACATGGCGGATCTCAAGCAGTTCGGTGAACTGGCCGGCCGCGTCTACACCGACGAGGTCACGCTCGACTTCGAATCGGTGACCGGGATGCCGCCGATGGCCGTGCCGGTCGGCCAGTACGTCGAGATCCTCCGCGGCGCCTTCGCCCCCTTCCTGGCGACCCACCACGTCATCAGCGGCCACGTCGTCGACCTCGACGGCGACACCGCGAGGATCCACGCGCACGTCCGCGCCGAGCACTGGCTCCCGGAGGAGGCCGCCGGCGACGGGCCCAACCGCTGGCTGGTGGTCGGCTTCTACGACAACGAGGCCGTACGTACGGCCGACGGCTGGCGGCTCACCCGCGTGAAGCTCACCTCGAAATACCAGGAGAACGCGCATCTCGCCGCTGCCGGACAGCCGGGCTAGCGGCGGACGGGCACACGGAAGCCGCCGTGAGGAGAGAATGATCCGATGCCACGGATCAGGGGAGCCAGCATCGAGGAACACCACGAGATGGTGTGGACCGACCTGGCCGACGCGATGCGGCAGTTGCTGCTCGAACGCGACTACGACTCGATCAACATGGGCCACATCGCGTCCCGGGCCGGACTCGCGCGCAACACGCTGTACAACTACGCACGCGACAAGAACGCGCTGGTCCTGGCGCTGACCCAGCGCGCGGGCCGGCCCACGGTCGAACGTGTGGCCGCGCTCGCCGCGCGCTCCACGGACCCGGCCGCGGAACGGCTGCGGGAGATCGTCGGGGCGGTCCTGGAGGCGTTCACGGACCAGATCCTGCAACTGATGTTCCGGCCGAACTCCAGCCCGCCGGAGGTGTGTTCTGAGGTACCGACGGGGCCGGACACCCCGTTCCTCGCGATCGTGATCGAGGTGGAGAACGTCGTCAGGGACGGCATGGCGCGCGGAGAATTCCGCGCCGTCGGCGACGTGCACCTCGCGGTGGAACTGCTGTCCGGCGTCATGCGCGCCGGCGCCGAACGCATCGGCCGGGATCCGGCCAGCTTCGCGCCCACGGTCCAGTCGGCCCGGGAGATCATCCTGGCATCACTGACCAACGGCTGACACGGTCCGCCTTCTTCAACGAGATCAACGCAATCAACGGGATCAACGGGTCCGCGTCAGACGGCCGGTGGGACCCGGTGAGCCGTGATGTAGCGGGCGGGGTCGCCCCGGTGGATCGTCCGCCAGTGACGGGCCGCCCGGCGCGCGGGTCTCCAGAGTGCGGCTCCCACCGTGGCACCTGGGCCACCGATCCGGACGGCCGCGCCGGGACGAGGGAGACGCGCCCCCTCATGATCGCCGGAACGCGGCGCAAGGCGCGCTCGACGGCCTTCAGGTACAAGATCCGCCCCGTTCCTGCGGCAGGACGTGCGGCCACGAACGTCGAAGGCCCGCCATCGCTAGCGACGGCGGGCCTTCAACTATTGCCCGGTGAGAGCAATGGCGGAGGATACGAGATTCGAACTCGTGAGGGGTTGCCCCCAACACGCTTTCCAAGCGTGCGCCCTAGGCCACTAGGCGAATCCTCCGCGACGAACCATACAAGACGTTGAGCGGTGCTCGCGAACTCGTTGTCGGGGGTGGGGATCAGGTACTGTGAGCGCAGCCCCTCACGTGGCGCTATCTGACTGAACTCCCCCAGGGCCGGAAGGCAGCAAGGGTAGGTTGGCTCTGGCGGGTGCGTGAGGGGCGTTCGCGTTGGTGGGCAGGGGTGGGATGTCGTAGCGGGCCGATATCGTCGTAGGTGTGTCGTCCCTAGCGCTGTACCGCCGTTACCGCCCCGAGTCCTTCGCCGAGGTCATCGGGCAGGAGCATGTCACTGACCCGTTGCAGCAGGCCCTGCGCAACAACCGGGTCAATCACGCGTACCTGTTCAGCGGGCCGCGGGGCTGTGGGAAGACCACCAGTGCACGCATTCTCGCGCGCTGTCTGAACTGCGAGCAGGGGCCCACGCCGACCCCCTGCGGGGTCTGCCAGTCCTGTCAGGACCTGGCCAGGACCGGGCCCGGGTCGATCGATGTCATCGAGATCGACGCCGCTTCGCACGGTGGTGTGGACGACGCCCGTGATCTGCGGGAGAAGGCCTTCTTCGGGCCGGCCGGTAGCCGGTACAAGATCTACATCATCGACGAGGCGCACATGGTGACCCCGGCGGGCTTCAACGCCCTGCTGAAGGTCGTCGAGGAGCCGCCGGAGCATCTCAAGTTCATCTTCGCGACCACCGAGCCCGAGAAGGTCATCGGCACGATCCGGTCGCGTACGCACCACTATCCGTTCCGGCTGGTGCCGCCCGGGACGCTGCGTGACTATCTCGGCGAGGTCTGCGCCAAGGAGGAGATCCCGGTCGCGGACGGGGTGCTGCCGCTCGTCGTGCGGGCCGGTGCCGGGTCCGTGCGGGACTCGATGTCCGTCATGGACCAACTCCTCGCGGGCGCCGCCGAGGACGGTGTGACGTACGCCATGGCGACGGCCCTGCTGGGGTACACGGACAGCTCGCTGCTCGATTCGACCATCGACGCCTTCGCGGCCGGTGACGGCGCCGCCGCCTTCGAGGTCGTGGACCGGGTCATCGAGGGCGGCAACGACCCGCGGCGGTTCGTCGCCGACCTGTTGGAGCGGCTGCGGGACCTGGTCATCCTGGCCGCCGTTCCGGACGCCGGTACGAAGGGGCTCATCGACGCCCCCGACGATGTCGTCCAGCGGATGCAGGACCAAGCGGCGGTCTTCGGTGCCGCCGAGCTGAGCCGGGCCGCCGACCTCGTCAACACCGGCCTCACCGAGATGCGGGGCGCCACCTCGCCGAGGCTCCAGCTCGAACTGATCTGCGCGCGCGTGCTGCTGCCCGCCGCCTTCGACGACGAGCGGTCCGTACAGACACGGCTCGACCGGCTGGAGCGGGGGGTGTCCGCGGCGGCGTTCTCGACCGGGGGGGCGCCCGCGATGGGGTACGTCCCCGGGCCCGAGGCCCATCCGGCGGCGGCCGGCAACGGACCCGCGGAAGCGCGGGCCGCCGTACAGGGCGGTGGCGGTACGCCTCCCGCGCCGGCGGCCACACCTCCGGCGCCCGCCGCGCCCGCATCCCCTTCCGCCCCACCGCCCGCGCCCGCCGAAGCAGCGCCCGCGCCCGCTCCCCGGCCCGGCGCCTGGCCCGGAGCGTCGGCGCCCGCCGCTGCCGCCCCCGAGGCGGCCCGTAAGCCCGGTGGCTGGCCCACCGCCTCGGCCCCCGGGAGCGGCCCGGCGACCCCCGAACCGGCAGCCCCGGCCCCGGCCTCCGCCGGGGAGCCCGCCGGCCCGGTCATGACCCAGGGCGCCGGACAGGTGCGGAACATGTGGCCGGACATCCTGGAGGCGGTGAAGAACCGCCGCCGCTTCACCTGGATCCTGCTCAGTCAGAACGCGCAGGTCGCGGGCTTCGACGGGACGACCCTCCAGCTCGGCTTCCTCAACGCGGGCGCCCGCGACAACTTCGCCAGCAGCGGCAGCGAGGAAGTGCTCAAGCAGGCGCTCTCCGAGCAGTTCCATGTGCAGTGGAAGATCGAGGCGATCATCGATCCCTCCGGCGGCGCCGGGCAGCCGCCCGGCTCCGGCGGCGGAGGCGGCAACGGAGGGCACGGCGGCAACAACCCCGGCGGCGGTGGCTACGGCGGCGGTTACGGGGGCGGAGGCGGCGGAGGCGCCGGGGGCGGCGGCTCCAGACCCCCGGCGCCCGCCCCCGCCCAGCGACCCGCGCAGCCCTCACCACCCGCCCAGTCCTCCTCCGGTCCCAACTCCGGCTCCCCGGGCGGCTCCTCGATGTCCGGCGCCTACGCCCCCGCCGCGACCGCGACCGCCGCCCCGGGCCGTACGACCCCCGAACAGCGACGGCCCTCCGACAGCCCCGCCGCCGCTCCCCACCACGTCGCCCCCGAGGACGACACTCCTGAAGAGGACGACGCCGACCTCGTCGACTCCGCGCTCTCCGGCCACGACCTGATCGTCCGCGAGCTGGGCGCCACGGTGGTCGAGGAGTATCCGAACGACTAGGCGGGCCCCCGGTCCCGCCCCACGGACGCCAGGACGGTCAGCGATCCCGGCCCGCTAGGCTGCCCCCGTGAAGGTCCTTGTCATCGGCGGCGGTGCCCGCGAACACGCCCTGTGCCGCTCTCTGTCCCTCGATCCCGACGTCACCGCGCTGCACTGCGCACCCGGTAACGCCGGTATCGCCGAAGTCGCCGAGCTGCACCCGGTCGACGCCCTCGACGGCGCGGCCGTCGCCCGGCTCGCCACCGAGCTGGAGGCCCGGCTCGTCGTCGTCGGCCCCGAGGCGCCGCTCGTGGCCGGGGTCGCCGACGCCGTACGGGACGCGGGCATCGCCTGCTTCGGCCCGTCCGCCGAGGCCGCGCGACTGGAGGGCTCCAAGGCCTTCGCCAAGGCCGTGATGGCCGCCGCGAGCGTTCCCACCGGGCGTAGCTACGTCTGCACCACCCCCGAGGAGATCGACAAGGCCCTCGACGCCTTCGGCGCCCCCTTCGTCGTCAAGGACGACGGTCTCGCCGCGGGCAAGGGCGTCGTCGTGACCGACGACCTCGCCGCCGCCCGCGAGCACGCGCTCGCCTGCGGCCGTGTCGTCATCGAGGAGTTCCTCGACGGCCCCGAGGTCTCCCTCTTCGCGATCACAGACGGCCGTACGGTGCTCCCGCTGCGCCCCGCCCAGGACTTCAAGCGGGCGCTCGACGGCGACGAGGGCCCCAACACCGGTGGCATGGGCGCGTACTCCCCGCTCCCGTGGGCCGATCCGAAGCTGGTCGACGAGGTCCTGGAGACGGTCCTCCAGCCCACCGTCGACGAGCTGCGCCGCCGTGGCACGCCCTTCTCCGGGCTGCTGTACGCGGGGCTGGCGATCACCAGCAGGGGCGTGCGGGTCATCGAGTTCAACGCCCGCTTCGGCGACCCCGAGACACAGGTGGTCCTGGCCCGGCTGAGGACCCCGCTCGCCGGTGTCCTGCTGGCCGCCGCCGAGGGCCGGCTGGCCGACCTGCCGGATCTGGTGTGGCGCGACGACGCGGCGGTCACGGTCGTCGTGGCCTCGCACAACTACCCCGGTACGCCCCGTACCGGCGATCCGATCGACGGACTGGCCGATGTTGTCGCGCAGGATGCGCCCGACGCGTACGTCCTGCACGCCGGGACACGGCTGGCCGACGACGGCAGCACGGTCCTCAGCGCCGGCGGCCGTGTGCTGTCGGTCACGGCGACCGGCGCGGATCTCGCGCAGGCGCGGGAGCGGGCGTACGCCGCCGTGGGGCGGATCCGGCTGGACGGTTCCCAGCACCGTACGGACATCGCCCGACGGGCCGCCGAAGCCTCCTGAGGCCGCCGAACCTCCCGAGACCGGCGACGCCCGAGCCCGTACCGGCACCCCTTCCCCTCCGCCCCGGAGTCCCGGAAGCCGCACCCCGAAACATCCCCAACGCCAGCACCTTTGACCAAAGCCATTCCATCGAGTGACGGTTAAGCCATCCGGATGACCCTCGCCGAGGCCCCAACTATGGTGCGGCGCAAGCGTTCGGGCACTTGGCCCACCGGCATTGCGATGTCAGTGGCGGGTGCCACAGTGGGGGAGTGAGCAAATCCGCCGCAGTGCAGGCAGAGGGGGTGAGATCCGGACGTGTCCGGTTCCGGTGTCGGTGAAGAGATCGGCGCCCAGGGCGCCAGGTCCCGGGCTCTCGCCGTGCTGCGCGTGCGCAGCAGGGCGGTGGCCGGCTCGCTGCTGCCCGCGGCGGTGGCGGTCGTCCTGCTCGCGGGTGGTGCCACGGGGCGTCTCAACGGCGGGAGTTGGGACATCGCCCGCTGGCTCGTGACCGGGCTCGCCGTGGTCGTGCTGCTGTGCGCGGCGGCCGTCGCCGCCGTGATCACCAGGGCCAGGCCCGCCCTCAGCCCCACCGTGGAGATCGCCGAGCGCTCCGCCCCCGACCTCTATCGCCTGGTGCGCGATCTGGCCGACCGGCTGAATGTGCCGGCGCCCTCGTCCATAGCGCTGACACCGGACTGCGACAGCTGGCTGGAAGACCGTACGCATCCCGCGCACGCCCGCGGCGACGCCTCACGCGCCTCACGTGCTGCACGTGCTGCTCGTGCTCCGCGTGCCCCGGGTGCCTCACGCGGCGCAGGCGCCTCAAGTGCCGCTCCCGTGCTCGTCATCGGCTCCCCGTTCCTGTGGTGGATGCGGGTCGCCGAGCTGCGCGCCGTGCTGGCCCCTGTCGTGGCCGGTACGGGACCGGCGTCGCACCCCGACATAGCCGCCGCCCGCCGCTTCGTCCGGGGCCTGGACGCGGCCGTAGCCCTCGCGGGCCGCCAGGACATGCGGCTGATACGCCGGGTTGCGCTCGCCCCCGTCGGCCGGATCGCCCGTCTGATGCTGCGCGCCTGCGCCGAGCACGCCGCCCTGATGGAGCGCGGAGTCGCGTCCGCCGCGTCCGAGCGCGCCCAGGGTGTGGACTACGGCCTGCGGATCGTCGCCCAGGAACAGGTCGGCCTCGCCTACGCGGGCTGGGACCGGCTGCTGACCCGCGTCGCCCTGCCCGCCTGGCGGATGGGCCGCTGGCCGTCCCGGCTCGACGTCGGAGTCGTATCGGCGCTCACCGAGCTGTCACGGCGCGACCGGCTGGCCGAGGGCTTCACCTCCCGGCTCGGCGAGCGCCCCGCCTGCGATCTGCTCGAAGAGCCCGGCGCGGTCGACGAGGCCGCGTCCCTGCTGGCCGCGCGCCTCTTCCACGGCGGCCCGGCCACCTCGGGCCCGGACTGGTCCCCGGTCGACTGGCAGCAGTATCCGGAAGAGGTCGTCGACCGTAAGTGGCGTACGGAAGCGGCCAGGCTGCACCGCGTCCTGGACGACATGGGCGTACGGCGCCCCGCCCGGCCGGGCGACCCGTTGGTCGGCGCCGTGCCCGGCCCCACGCTGGACCGGGTCATGGCCCATCTCGCCGGGCAGGGCGAGGAGGCGGGCGACATCCTGGCCGCCGGAATCAGCGCCGAGGTGGCACGCGAGAAGGCCGAGGCGCCCGCGCCGTCGCCCTCGTCCGCGCCTTCCGCCCCGGCGAGCGCGGACACCACGGGCGACGCCCTCGCCCTGCGGGGGACGGACCCGCTGCCGCTGTTCCCGCTCATGCCGCCGCGTACGGGCCGTGAACTGCTGGCCGACCACGTCACGGCGATGGTCTGCTGCGCCGCCGTGGACACGGCGGGCGCGACCCCGGGGCTCGACTGGCTCGACGGCCCGGCCCTCCTGATGGACGGCAAACGCCGCACGGACCTGGCGGGCGGGGTACTGAGCCTGGTGGAGGACGGCGACGGGGAGCCACTGCGGATGTGGCTGGCCTCAACGGGCGTACGACCGGAAAAACCGGTCCGCCTGGTCTGAGGCGGGGGCGACCAGCGCGTGCTGGGTGGGGTCTGGCTGTGCGGGCCGGGCGGACCGGGCTCGGGTAATCCGTCAGGCGGGGCCGAGGCCGGGACGGGGGACCTGTCTGTCCGGTCCGACGCAGGGCCGGTGAAGTCGGCCTGGCGGCCCCTGACCGGCCCGAGCGCCGATCCGACGCCGAGTAGGGCCGGGCCGGACCTGCGGACCCGTACGTCCGGTCTGACGCCGGGCACGGGCGAACCGTCAGGCCGATCCGAGGCGGGCCGAAGTGACCCGACTCTCTGGTTCGACGCACGGCTCGGGGAGACCGACAGGTCGATCCGAGGCCCGGGGGCCGGAAGGGGCCTGTCCGTCCAGTCCGACGTCGGCCGGAGAAGTCGGCCTGCCGGCCCCAGGCTGGCCCGACACCGACCCGAGGTGCCAATCTGACGCCGGGTCGAGCCGGGCCGGGCCGAAGTGGCCCGTCCGTCCGGTGACGCCAGGCCGGAGAAGTCGGCCAGCCGACCCCTAGCCGGCCCGAGATGCGATCGGACGCCGAGTCGAGCCAGGCCCGCCCGGCCCCGACCCCAGACCCCGACCCGACACCGGCCCCCCACCCCCACCAAGCCCCACCCACCAGTGTGAGGTCGGTCACGACCGACCCCCGTCGCCGATCCAGCCGGAGCTGGATCGGGCACGGCGGATCGGAGGCGACTCGCCATGCGTGATTGGTCGCCAACCCCCGGCCCGGCGGCGGTCAGTGGTGTCTTCGGTGTGGCGTTCTCCGGTCAACCGCCCATCCGGAGGCGGGTGTTCCGCCCCGTTCCCACCCCTTCCCGCTATTTCCGGTCGCTTCCATTCGCGACGAACGGTGACGGAGCGCGTGCGTTATGTGATGTGCTGGAGGTCGACGCTGACACGGGCCGCCCCCCAACGGCGGCCCGCCCACCGGCAGTCGACCAACCGCCAACACCTGCACGGGTTTCCAGGGAGGGGCGCGCCAATGTGCGCCGATCACATCCGACGGTGGGAGTCGGGCGCGCTCGCCCACGCCGTCTCCGATCCCTTCGGCCAGGGACCGGTGCCCTGGCTGCGCGGCAGCGAGAACTACTTCGACGACACGGGCCATCTCGTGCCCTGGTACGCGGACCCGACCCTCGGGCGCGACCGGGGCGGCCCCCACACCGCCGACGACGTCCACCGCCAGATCAAGGGCTTCGCGTCGGTCGGCGCCGCCGCGCCCGGCGAGTCGATCGACTTCCACATCACCGTCGATCCGCCCCAGCCGTTCTCGGTGGACGTCTACCGGATCGGGCACTACGGCGGCGAGGGCGCCCGCAAGATCACCACCAGCCCCCGTCTCTCCGGCATCGTCCAGTCCGCCCCGCTCGCCGCCGAGCGCACGGTCTCCTGCCACCACTGGTGGCTGTCCTGGCGCCTCCAGATCCCGTCGTACTGGTCGCTCGGCGCGTACGTCGCCGTCCTCACCACCACCGACGGCTACCGCTCCCACATCCCCTTCACGGTCCGCGACACCCACCCCGCCGACCTGCTGCTCCTGCTCCCCGACATCACCTGGCAGGCGTACAACCTCTACCCGGAGGACGGCCACCTCGGCGCCAGCCTCTACCACGCCTGGGACGAGCAGGGCCGGCTCCTCGGCGAGGAGGACGCGGCGATCACCGTCTCCTTCGACCGCCCGTACGCGGGCGCCGGCCTGCCCATCCACGTCGGCCACGCCTACGACTTCATCCGCTGGGCCGAGCGCTACGGCTACGACATCGCGTACGCCGACGCCCGCGATCTGCACGCCGGCCTGATCGACCCGACCCGCTACCGGGGCCTGGTCTTCCCGGGCCACGACGAGTACTGGTCGATCCCCATGCGCCGTACCGTCGAGCAGGCGCGCGAGCACGGCACCTCGCTGGTCTTCCTCTCCGCCAACACCATGTACTGGCAGGTCGAGCTGGGCCCGTCCCCCTCCGGCGTCCCCGACCGTCTGCTCACCTGCCGTAAGCGCCACGGCCCCGGCCGCCCGGCGCTCTGGCGGGAGGTCGACAAGCCGGAGCAGCAGCTGCTCGGGATCCAGTACGTGGGCCGGGTCCCCGAGCCGCACCCGATGGTCGTACGGAACGCGGAGCACTGGTTCTGGGACGCCACCGGCGCCGCCGAGGGCGACGAGCTTCCCGGCCTGGTCGCCGGTGAGGCGGACCGCTACTTCCCGCGTACGGCGCTGCCCGAGCACGACGAACGGATGCTGCTGGCCCACTCGCCGTACCGGGACGCCGGCAACACCCTTCGCCACCAGGAGACTTCGCTCTACCGGGCCCCCTCCGGCGCCCTCGTCTTCGCCTCGGGGACCTTCGCCTGGTCGCCCGCGCTGGACCGGCCCGGCCATGTCGATCCGCGCGTCCAGCGCGCGACGGCGAATCTCCTCGACCGCATCTGCAAACGCGACTGACGCGGCGCCGCTCCGCGCCGCCCCGCCCCCACGCGCGCCCGACGACCGTCGTACGGGAGAATCGGCAGCGCAAAGCACCACGGCGAGGAACCGCAAAGCACCCACGGCGAGGAACGAGGAACCGTGTCCGGATTCGTAGAGAAGCCCGAGCCCCTTCAGGTACCGGGCCTGGTGCATCTGCACACCGGCAAGGTGCGCGACCTGTACCGGAACGAGGCGGGCGACCTCGTGATGGTCGCCAGCGACCGCATCTCCGCGTACGACTGGGTCCTGCCCACCGAGATCCCCGACAAGGGACGGGTGTTGACCCAGCTGTCGCTCTGGTGGTTCGACAAGCTCACCGATCTCGCGCCCAACCACGTCATCTCCACCGACCTCCCCGACGGCGCCCCCGCCCACTGGGCCGGCCGCACCCTGATCTGCCGGTCGCTGCGGATGGCTCCCGTCGAGTGCGTGGCCCGCGGCTATCTCACCGGCTCCGGCCTCGCCGAGTACGAGCAGACCCGCACCGTCTGCGGACTCGCCCTCCCCGAGGGCCTGGTCGACGGCTCGGAGCTGCCGGGGCCGATCTTCACGCCCGCCACGAAGGCCGCGGTCGGCGACCACGACGAGAACGTGTCGTACGAGGAGGTCGCCCGCCAGGTCGGCGCGGAGACCGCCGCGCTGCTGCGCCGTACGACGCTCGACGTCTACGGCCGCGCCCGCGACATCGCCCGCGACCGGGGCATCATCCTCGCCGACACGAAGTTCGAGTTCGGCTTCGACGCCGACGACCAACTGGTGCTCGCCGACGAGGTGCTGACCCCGGACTCCTCGCGCTTCTGGCCGGCTTCGAGCTGGGAGCCGGGCCACGCGCAGCCGTCGTACGACAAGCAGTACGTACGCGACTGGCTGACCTCGTCCGCGTCCGGCTGGGACCGCGCGAGCGAGCAGCCGCCGCCGGAGCTGCCGGCCGAGGTGGTGGACGCGACGCGCGCCAAGTACCTGGAGGCGTACGAACTCCTCACCGGCACCCGCTGGTAGCCCCCGAGGCGACAACGCGGAACCCCCGGCCGATGATTCGGCCGGGGGTTCCTGTGCTGAGCGGACGACCAGGTTCGAACTGGCGACCTCAACCTTGGCAAGGTTGCGCTCTACCAACTGAGCTACGTCCGCGTGCGCCGTGGCGCGCAGCCCACTATACCCAACCTCGCTCGCGGGCGAGACGCACCGCCGTATGCCGGTTCTCCGCCCCCAGTTTGGACGCGGCCGACGACAGGTAATTCCGCACGGTGCCCTGCGAGAGCGAGGCCCACGCCGCGATGTCGGCGATCGGCGCCCCGTCGGCGGCCAGCTCCAGCACCTCGGCCTCGCGCGCGGTGAGCGGCGAGTCCCCGGCCGAGATCGCGTCGGCGGCCAACTCCGGGTCCACGTGGCGGTTTCCGGCGTGCACGGTACGGATGATCTCGGCGAGCTGCCGGGCGCTGACGGTCTTCGGTACGAAGCCACGCACGCCCGCCGCGAGGGCCCGCTTCAGATGGCCGGGCCGGCCGTGGCTCGTGACGATCATGGTCCGGCAGTTGGGCAGTTCCTGCCGGATGGATGTGGCGACCTTCACACCGTCGGCGCCCGGCATCTGGAGGTCGAGCACGGCGACGTCCGGACGGTGGGCCAGGGCCATCGCCAGCGCCTCGGGCCCGGAGGCGGCCTCGGCGACGACGGTCAGATCCTCTTCCAGACCGAGGAGCGCGGCCAGCGCGCCCCGGATCAGATGCTCGTCGTCGGCGAGCAGGACACGTACAGGGGTCATCTGGCCACCTCGCCCGAGACGGGCACGGACGGGGACGGGGAGGGGGAGCCGGAGGAGGGCACGGGCGGGGCCGCGGATCCCGGCGCGGTGGCCGACTCCACCACCGCGTCGCCCACGGCCCCGTCCATGTCCCGGTCCAGGTTCCCGTCCAGGTCCCCGTCTGTGTCCGAAGCCCCGGCCACCGGCGCCGCCGCCGCGACCGTCGGCAGCGGTACCCGCGCCGTCAGCCGAAAGCGCGCGTCCGCCACCGGGCCGGCCTCCAGCGTGCCGCCCAGCTTCGCCAGCCGCTCGCGCAGCCCGGCGAGTCCGGTGCCCGCCGTCCTCGGCGTACCGCCCGCGCCCATCCGGCCCAGAATGCCCTCTTCGGGCAGCCCGTCGTTCTCCACGACCAGCACCGCGTCGTTCCCCTCCCGTACCGTCAACCGCACCGTGCAGTGCCGCGCGTCCCCGTGCCGCAGCACGTTCGTCGCGGCCTCCCGCATCACCCACCCGAGGGCCGACTGCGCCTCGGGCGTCAGCGCGCGGGCCCCCTCTTCGGCACCCGCCCCGTCGTCCACACTCAGCTCGAAACCGATCCCGGCGGCCTTCAACACGCCGCGCGCGCCTTCCAGTTCGGTGTGCAGGTCGACCTCCCGGTACCCCCGCACGACCGCCCGTACCTCCCGCTGCGACTCCCGCGCGATCCGCTGCACCTCGGCCATCTGCTCGGCGGCCTTCTCGGTGCCGCCGCGCTCCGCCAGCTGGACGGCCAGTTCGCTCTTGAGCGCGATCACCGCCAGATTGCGGCCCATCACGTCGTGCATGTCACGGCCGAAGCGCAGCCGCTCCTCGGCGACGGCGAGCCGGGACTGGAGTTCGCGGGCGCTGTCCAGTTCCCACACGGACCGGACCAGCCACACCGAGAAACCACTGGTGAAGGCCAGGGCCAGCCCCGCGATCAGCACGCCGAGAACACAGCCGAGGATGGCGACGGACGGCAGTCCCACCACCAGGCCGACCAGCGCCGTCAGCACCACGACGGACAGCACGGTCAGCAGCATGTTCCGCACCCGGCTGACGCCGATGATCAGCGAGGCGACGCCGAAAGCGGTGAAGCTGACCAGCAGGGAGGCGATCGCCTCCGCGTCCTCCACGTTGTCCGGGTTCGGGGGGTAGACGCTGATGGCGAGGACACCGCCGATGGTGGTCAGCACGGCCGTCGCGACCAGGAGCCGGACCGGCCGGGGCCGCCTGCCGAGCGCCCAGGACAGCGCGTACGAACTCGTGACGCCCGCCACGATCGCGTGGGCGCAGACAAGCAGCAGGAACCAGCCGCTCACCGGGGCCGCGGTGCGCGAGGCCACCACTATCCCGATCGCGCCGATCTCGACGACCGCGAAGAGATGGAAGGTCCACCGGGTGTAGATCTCGACCTTGGCCGGCTTGCTCTTGCCCCGCCACGAGCCCGTCTTGCTGAGCACCTTCGCCATGTCGTCCCTTCCGCGCTCTCGCTCCGTCTCGGTTTCTTCTGCCCTCGGCCGAGCGAAGAAGACGGCCTCGCCGACCGCCACCCTCGCCGCTCCGGCCCCGTGACCGTCACCGGTTCCGTGACCGCCGCCGGCCTCGTGACCGTAACCGCCGCCGGCCCCCCGACCGTCACCGGTCCGGTGGCCGACGCGTCACTCAGCGGTGCGTCACTCAGCGTCGCGTCACTCAGCGGTGCGTCACTCAGCGTCGCGTCACTCAGCGGCGCGGCTCCCAGCGGAACCACTGCTTCACAGCAAACACGGACAGCACACTCCAGACCAGGGCATTCAGTCCCGCCATCATGAGGTCGCCGCTGGACGTACCGCCCAGCCAGCCGGCCCGCACCAGCGTCACGACCCCGGTCATCGGCAGCATCTCGCAGACCATGGCGACCTTGTCGGGCAGCGCCGCCAGCGGCACGAACAGGCCCGATCCCAAGGACGAGATCAGGAGCATCGGCAGAATGCTGATCTGCGCGCTCTCCACGGTACGGGTGAAGCCGGCCGAGGCCGCCGCCAGCGCCGCCATGAGCCCGATCCCCACCAGCACACCCAGGACCAGCAGCTCGGGCCGCTGCGGGGCGCTCATGTCCAGGAACGCGATCCCGACGACGATCATCAGCACACACTGCGTGAGCGCCAGGGCGCCGGCCGGCAGCGCTGTCCCCGCCAGGATCTCGCGGTCGGTGACCTCGCCCGTACGGAGCCGCTTGAGCACCAGTTCCTCGCGCCGGGCGGTGTACGCGGAGGTGAGGTTCATGTAGACGACCAGGAGCAGCACCATGCCGATGCCACCCGTCAGTGCCACATCGGTGACGCTCAGCCCGGTCCCGTCCAGGTTGACGTTCTTCAGCGACGCCTTGGTCGAGAAGAGCATGCCGACCGGCAGGAGCAGGGCGGTGACGAGCATCGTCTTGTTGCGGACGAACAGGGTCATCTCGGCCCGCGCGAGCGCGCCGAGCCGTCCCGCGCTGGTCGTCGTCCCGCCTTCGGCGGCCGTCTCCCGATTCTGTGCGACTGTCGTACTCATACCGAGACCGCCTCTCCCGTGATGCTGTCGGTGCCGGGGGTCCCGGCTCCCATGCGCTGTGCCGCGATGTCCAGGAACGCCTCTTCGAGCGAGGCGGAACGGGCATCGAGTCCGTCCAGGGGTACGTTCAACTCTTCGGCCCAGCGCAGCAGTTCGGCCAGATCGTGCTGGAGCTGCTGGGTGCGGATCTCGATCTGCCGGCCGTCGGCCCCCGCCATCAGCGTGAGCGGCAGCTGCCCCGGCTCCACCCCCGCGGGCAGCTTGAACCGGATCCGGGCCGGGCGGGACGCCGTCACCTCCGACGGTGTCCCGGAGATCACGATGCGTCCCTCGTGCATGATCGCCAGCCGGTCCGCGAGGCCCTCGGCCTCCTCCAGGTAGTGCGTGGTCAGCAGGACGGTGGTGCCGCCGTCGCGCAGCGCCTGCACCAGGTCCCAGGTGTCCCGCCGTCCCTCGGCGTCCAGACCGGTCGTCGGCTCGTCGAGGAACAGCACCTCGGGCCGGCCGAGGAGCGCCAGCGCCAGGTCCAGCCGGCGCTTCTCACCGCCGGACAGCTGCTTGACCCGTACGCCGACGCGCTTTCCCAGGCCCACGAGGTCGAGCGCCTCACCGGTGGGCCGGGCGCCGCTCGTGCAGCCCGCCCACATCTGGATGGTCTCCTTGACGGTCAGGTCGCTCGGGAAGCCGCCCTCCTGGAGCATCACCCCGGTCCGCCGCCGGACCAGGGCCCGCTCCGTGTACGGGTCGTGCCCGAGCACCCGCACCGAGCCGCCGCTGGGGCGGGCGAGGCCCTCCAGCATCTCGACGGTGGACGTCTTGCCCGCGCCGTTCGTCCCGAGCAGGGCGAACAGCTCGCCCTCCCCGACGGAGAACGAGATGTCGTTCACCGCTTGGAATCCTCCGGCGTAGGTACGCCGGACCTGCTCCACCTCGATGACGTTCCAGTCCATGTCCGTGGCCCTCGCTCCGTGGTCTCCCAGAGTTCGTGTCATGCCTTCAAGACTTCCGCCGGATCGGGCCCGGGAGCAGTGCGCGCTGTCACCGCTGCTCATGACAAATGTCATCGGGGGAGGGGGCGCCGGAAACACGACGAAGGCCCCGGTCACAAGTGACCGGGGCCTTCGATACGGAGCGGACGACCAGGTTCGAACTGGCGACCTCAACCTTGGCAAGGTTGCGCTCTACCAACTGAGCTACGTCCGCAGTGCATCGTCCATCAACGACGAACCTTCGATGTGATGCAGAGCGGGTGACAGGAATCGCACACTGCGCCTCCCCCTTGGAAAGGGGGCGTTCTACTACTGAACTACACCCGCACGCTGCGTGGGGTTCGGCTTTTCGGCCTTGCCCTTCGGCGTGCTCCAGACTCTAGCCGATGGCTGGGGGTGCTGTGCAACTCCGATCCCCCGCGAGCCCGGCCCGGCCGCTCTCCGGCCGGACGGCCCCTCAGCCGGCCTGAGCCGTCCTCAACTCGCCTCGCGGAACGCCTCGTAGACCCGCTTGGGGATCCGGCCGCGGGCCGGTACCTCCATCCGGTGGGAGAGCGCCCACGCGCGTACGGCCGCCGGGTCGGGCGCGAGGGCCGTGTGCCGGTAGGACTTGCGGTTCTTTCCGGCGTGCGTCTGCCGCCGGCCCGCCTCCAGGTAGGGGGCCAGGGCCTTGCGCAGTTTCTTGGCATTGGCGGGATTGAGGTCGATCTCGTACGACTTCCCGTCGAGGCCGAACGAGACCGTTTCCGCCGCTTCTCCGCCGCTGATGTCGTCGGAGAGCGTGACCACTACGCGCTGCGCCACGGATATCGGTCCTTTCGTGCGGCAGCCGCCTCGTCGGGCGCATGCTTCTGAAACATGGCTGACGTGCGGCGATACCGGCCTTCCGGCTGTTTAGGGGCAATGCGACATTTTGCTCTATTCCTTTGTACAGCGAACCGCCTCGCATTGTGAAGCCCAGCCAATTGCATCAGCGTGTCCGACGGCAATGGCGGGGGCGAGTTTTTTCCTGGATTTTTCCGTGCGGTCTCACGGTGCGATATCGACGGAGATCGGTGGAGAGTCCGGCACTGTGTGGATATCTACTCGCGTAGATTTTGTGTACGGGTACGCTGATGGCACTCGGGGGGTCGGGGGATTCCCCGGTCAGAACCACAGCCGCAGACAGCTGCACACAGCCGCACCACACCACCGGGAGTGCCAGTGGCACGCGTCGTAGTCGACGTCATGCTCAAGCCGGAGATCCTCGACCCGCAAGGACAAGCAGTGCAGCGCGCACTGCCCCGGCTGGGTTTCGACGGGATCGCGGACGTCCGCCAGGGAAAGCGTTTCGAGCTGGAGGTGCAGGGCCCGGTCGACGAGGCCGCCCTCGCCCGCATCCATGAGATGGCCGAGACGTTCCTCGCCAACACCGTCATCGAGGACTTCGTCGTAAAGGTGGAGTCGTGACCACTCGTATCGGAGTCGTCACTTTCCCCGGCACACTCGACGACCGCGACAGTCTTCGCGCTGTCCGCATCGCCGGAGCCGAGCCCGTCTCGCTCTGGCACCGTGACAAGGACATCAAGCAGGTCGACGCCGTCGTCCTGGCGGGTGGATTCAGCTACGGCGACTATCTGCGCGCCGGCGCCATTTCCCGATTCTCGCCGGTGATGGAGACGATCATCGAGCAGGCGAAGGGCGGCATGCCGGTCCTGGGGATCTGCAACGGCTTCCAGATCCTGACCGAATCGCATCTGCTGCCGGGCGCGATGCTCCGCAACAACCATCTGCACTTCATCTGCCGCGACCAGAAGCTGCGGGTGGAGAACGCGGCGACCGCGTGGACCGCCGACTACGCGGCCGGCCAGGAGATCTCCGTACCGCTGAAGAACATCGACGGCCGGTACGTGGCCGCCGAGAGCGTGCTGGACGAGCTGGAGGCCGAAGGCCGCGTCGCCTTCCGTTATCTGGACGGCAATCCGAACGGCTCGCTGCGCGACATCGCGGGCATCACCAACGCGGCGGGCAATGTCGTCGGTCTGATGCCGCACCCCGAGCACGCCGTGGAACCGCTGATCGGTACGGGCCGTACCGACGGGCTCGGATTCTTCACCTCGATCCTGAAGAAGCTGGTAAGCGCCTGATGACGATCAAGAACCTGGACACCGTCAAGCACGCGACGGGGACGCCCGACGTCGACCAGCCCTGGAAGGAACTCGGCCTCAAGGAGGACGAGTACGCGCGGATCCGCGAGATCCTGGAGCGCCGGCCGACCGGCGCCGAGCTGGCCATGTACTCGGTGATGTGGTCCGAGCACTGCTCGTACAAGAGCAGCAAGGTGCATCTCAAGCAGTTCGGCGACAAGGCCCCCGCCAGCGACGCGATGCTCGTCGGCATCGGCGAGAACGCGGGCGTCGTGGACGTCGGCCAGGGGTACGCGGTCACCTTCAAGGTCGAGTCGCACAACCACCCCTCGTACATCGAGCCCTACCAGGGCGCGGCCACCGGCGTCGGCGGCATCGTCCGCGACATCCTCGCCATGGGCGCCCGCCCGGTCGCCGTCGTGGACCCGCTGCGCTTCGGCGCGGCCGACCACCCCGACACCCGGCGGGTGCTGCCCGGGGTCGTCGCCGGCATCGGCGGTTACGGCAACTGCCTGGGCCTGCCGAACATCGGCGGCGAGGTCGTCTTCGACCCCTGCTACCAGGGCAATCCGCTGGTCAACGCGGGCTGCATCGGCGTGATGAAGCACGAGGACATCCACCTCGCGCAGGCGTCGGGCCCCGGCAACAAGGTGATCCTGTACGGCGCCCGGACCGGTGGCGACGGCATCGGCGGCGTCTCGGTGCTGGCGTCCGAGACCTTCGACGACCAGAAGCCGACCAAGCGCCCCGCCGTCCAGGTGGGCGACCCGTTCCAGGAGAAGCTCCTCATCGAGTGCACCCTGGAGATCTTCGCCGAGAAGCTGGTCGCCGGTATCCAGGACCTCGGCGGCGCCGGTCTCTCCTGCGCGACGAGCGAGCTGGCGTCGGCCGGCTCCGGCGGGATGCGGGTCGAGCTGGACACCGTACCGCTGCGTGACTCGTCGCTCTCGCCCGAGGAAATCCTCATGAGCGAGTCGCAGGAACGCATGTGCGCGGTCGTCGAGCCCGACAAGGTCGACCGGTTCATGGAGATCTGCGAGAAGTGGGACGTCATCGCGACGGTCATCGGTGAGGTCACCGAGGGCACCCGGCTGGAGATCTTCTGGCACGGCGAGCAGATCGTGGACGTGCCGCCGCGCTCCGTGGCGCACGACGGCCCGGTCTACCAGCGGCCGTACGCCCGTCCCGACTGGCAGGACGCGCTCCAGGCCGACGACGCCAACAAGCTCGCCCGGCCCGCGAGCGCGGCCGAGCTGCGGGAGCAGGTGCTCAGGCTGGTCGGCTCGCCCAACCAGGCGTCCAAGGCGTGGATCACCGACCAGTACGACCGCTTCGTCCAGGGCAACACCGTCCTCGCGCAGCCCGAGGACGCGGGCATGGTCCGTATCGACGAGTCCACCAACCTCGGTGTGGCGATGGCGACGGACGGCAACGGCCGGTTCGCCAAGCTCGACCCGTACGCGGGCGCGCAGCTCGCGCTGGCCGAGGCGTACCGCAACGTCGCCGCCTCCGGCGCCAAGCCGCTCGCCATCTCCGACTGTCTGAACTTCGGCTCGCCCGAGGACCCGGCCGTCATGTGGCAGTTCGCCGAGGCGACACGCGGACTCGCCGACGGCTGCCTCCAGTTGGGCACGCCGGTCACCGGCGGCAACGTCTCGCTCTACAACCAGACCGGCGAGACCGCGATCCACCCGACGCCGGTCGTGGCCGTGCTCGGTGTGATCGACGACGTCACGCGCCGTACGCCGATCGCCTTCGCGGAAGAGGGGCAGCTCCTCTATCTGCTCGGCGACACCCGCGAGGAGTTCGGCGGGTCGGCGTGGTCGCAGGTGGTCCACGACCATCTGGGCGGACTGCCGCCGAAGGTGGACCTGGACCGGGAGAGGCTGCTCGGCGAGATCCTGATCTCGGGATCGCGCGACGGCATGATCGACGCGGCGCACGACCTGAGCGACGGCGGTCTGATCCAGGCCGTCACCGAATCGTGCCTACGGGGCGGCAAGGGCGCGCGGCTGGTCGTGCCGGAAGGGCTCGACGCGTTCACCGCGCTGTTCAGCGAGTCGGCCGGGCGCGCGGTCGTGGCCGTGCCGCGCAGCGAGGAGCTGCGCTTCACCGACATGTGCGGGGCGCGTGGGCTGCCCGCGACCCGGATCGGTGTGGTGGACGGTGACGAGATCGAGGTCCAGGGCGAGTTCAGCATCGCGCTGAGCGAGCTGCGGGCGGCGCACGAGGGCACGATCGAGGCACTGCTGGCCTGAGCGGCATCCTGAAGCCCCCGCCCGGTTCGCACCGAACCGGGCGGGGGCTTCGTCGTGTCCGGACGCGACAACAGCTTGCTTTCGATTACGTAATTACGTAACTTCTCATCATGGAGCGTGGAGATGGAGCTTGAAGAACGCGTCGCCGAGCTGGAACGCCGCCTTGCCGCGCTGGAGGAAGGGGAGAGCCCGTCCCGGCCGCCGCGAGGGGAGCGGCCGGGGCCGATGGCCGACGACGCCTTCCGGCCGCTTCAGCAACTTGAGGAACAACTCGCGGAGCTGGAGGTCCCCGACGGCGGTGTGACCTACACGGGCTCGGTACGGCTGCCGACCGAGCAGCACTACCGGTGGCAGTTCACCGAGCTGACCGGCCAACTCCTCGACGCCGACTGGTCGGTGACCGTCGACTGCTTCGCGGCGCTCGGGCACGCCGTACGGCTCCGGCTGCTGCGCGAGATCCTCGGCGGTCTGCGCACCGCCGCCGAACTGACCGCGCTGGACGACATAGGCACCACCGGCCAGATCTACCACCATCTGCGCCAGCTGACCGGCGCGGGCTGGCTCCAGACGACGGGGCGCGGACGGTACGAGGTGCCGCCCGCCCGTGTCGTACCGCTGCTGGTGATGCTGTCCGCCGCCAGGAATTGAACCGCGCGGCGGACCGCGCGGCCGGCCGTGCCGCGGACCCCGTTTTGACCCCGCCCAGACCCCGTTCCGACCCCGTCGCAGATTTACCGGAGACCCGAGGTGACCCGCACCATGTCCATACGGAAACTGGCCGCGATCCTGGCCCGCTGCTGTCTGCTGCTCGTCGTCGTCCTGGTCCTGGGCATGATCTTCGTCGGCTGGGACCCGCCGCTCTGGCTGCTCTTCCCCCCGGCCGTGTTCGCCGGGGCCGTGCTGGTCATCCAGGGGCGGCGCACCGCCCGCGCGATGAAGGGGAGCACCGCCCCCGCCCCCGTGGAGACCGGGGCGCCGGTGTCCGGGCGCTGGCTCGCGCTCAACAGCCCGGCGACCAAGGTGCCCAGCCATGGCCTGCACACCTACGGCCAGACGTACGCCATCGACATCCTGGCCGCGCCGGACCCCGACCCCCGTCCGCCGTTCGCGAAGCTGTGGCCGCTCGTACGCGGGAACAGCCACTACCCGGCCTTCGGCGCCCCCGTACTGGCCGTGGCCGACGCGACCGTCGTCCGTGTCCTGAGCGGGCGCCGCGACCATCTGACCCGGACCTCGCTGCCCGCGCTCGTCTGGATGATGCTGATCGAGGCCTCGCTGCGGGAGACGGCCGGTCCGTCGTGGATCGTCGGCAATCACATCGTCCTGGACCTCGGTGACGGCACGTACGCCATGTACGCGCATCTCAAGCAGGGTTCGGCGACCGTCGCCGCCGGCGACCGGGTGCGGGCGGGGCAGCGGATCGCCGCGTGCGGCAACACCGGCAACTCCACCGAGCCGCACGTGCACTTCCAGCTGATGGACGGTCCCGACCTGGACACGGCGCGTGGTGTCCCCTTCACCTGGCGCGGCATCGGCGTCCCGGCCAACGGGGAGTCGTTCACCGCGGGGGACGAGACGGGGGACGAGACGGGGGAGGAGGCGCGGGACGAGGCACCGGGCGGGACACGGGGCGAGACGTCGCCCGCGCCGAGCCTCGATTAGCCTCCCGGACATGCCACCGGCCATGAAGCGCAGACAGCGCAGTTACGACTCCGCCAAGACCCGTACCGCCGTCCTCACCCAGTTCGCCCACGTGCGCGAAGCGGTCCTCGCCCTCACCCCCGAACAGCTCGCCCTGCCCGCCGGCCTCGGCGACTGGACCGTACGCGAACTGGCCGCGCACCTGTGCTTCGGCGTCGAGAGCGTCAGCCGCGCCCTGGAGCAGCCCGCGCCGCCCGCCGTCGAGGTGGGCCTGCCCGAGTGGGCGTTCGCCACGGCCGCGTACGCCGCCCCGATCTCCGACGACGTCAAGGCGTACGCGGCCTCCGCCGAGCCCGCCGAGCTGTTCGCGCGCACGGCCGGCCGGATCACGGCGCTGCTGGCGGACGCCCCGGCCGACCGGCTGATCGCCATCCGGGTCGGGGCCATGCGCCTCGGGGACTTCCTGGTCACCCGCACCGTGGAACTCGTCGTCCACACCGACGACCTGAACCGCGCCGCCGGGCTCGACATCCCCCTCGACCGGCAGGCGCTCGCCGCCTGCACCCGGCTGCTCGCCGACGCGCTCGCGGCGAAGGCGCCCGGCGCCTCGACGGAGGTGCGGATCCCGCCGTACGCCGTCGTGCAGTGCGTGGAGGGCCCCCGGCACACCCGGGGCACCCCGCCCAACGTCGTGGAGACGGACCCGCTCACCTGGCTGCGGCTCGCCACCGGACGTACGACCTGGTTCGAGGCGCTGGAATCGTCCCAGGTCAGCGCCAGTGGCGAGCGCGCGGATCTCGGTCCGCTGCTCCCCGTCATGAGCTGACCGATCCGCCTCCCCGGGATCCGTACGGAACCAGACCCCGGTGCGCCTCGTCACACCGGTATGCGGAAACAGCCAGTGACCACCGTCACCGCCCTCACGACCCTGGCCCTCCTCGCCCTCGCCGGCTGCGGCACCGAGACCGGCAGAGAGTCCGAAGGGGCGGCCGATGCCGGCAGCGCGGTCGAGACCGAACTTCCCCTGACCGACGTGCGCTGGAGCATCGAGAGCTTCAGCGTCGACGGCAAGAAGACCGCCGCCCCCGCCGACGCCAGCCTGAAGATCGACTCCAAGGGCACCGCCAGTGCCCGGACCGGCTGCAACGGCGTCGGGGCGAAGGTCACCATCGACGGCGACACGATCACTTTCGGTGAGCGGCTGCCGACGACGAAGATCGGCTGCCCCGAGGAGCTGGCCGCCTTCGAGAAGGCACTCGGCGACGCCTTCGCGGGCAAGGTCAAGGCCGAGGTCGAGGACAAGAAGCTCACCCTCACCACCGACGGGGGCGACTCCATCGCCCTGACCGCCGAGAAGCCGGCGCCGCTCGTGGGCACCGGCTGGGCCGTCACCTCCCTCGTCTCCGACGGCACGGCCCGCTCGCTGCCCAAGGACAAGAAGGGCGAGGCCCCGAAGGCGACGCTCACCTTCGCCAAGGACGGCACCGTGAGCGGCAACCTCGGCTGCAACGGATTCTCGGCGTCCGCGAAGGTCTCGAGCTCCACGATCACCTTCGGACCGCTCAAATCCACCAGGAAGCTCTGCCCGGAGCCCGGAATGTCGGTGGAGCAGGAGCTGACGAAGGTGCTCAAGGGCCAGGTGACGTATGAGGTGCACCACCGTGAGCTGACCCTGAAGACGGCCGACGGCGAGGGCCTCAGCGCGGGTGCCGGGGCCGCCGCGAAGTAGTGACGACACGGTTTTCCCCGGTGGACGGGGACCTCCCCGAGTGGGCCGGTGGCGACACGCCGCCGGCCCACTTCACCGTCCACCTCACGGCCCACGTACGTACCGCATTCGGACCAGCGGTCGATCTCGCCTACACTCGGTGGCGTGCCTCGTGGTGATGGACGACTCAGCCACGACCTGCTCCCCGGCGAGAAGGGCCCTCAGGACGCTTGCGGCGTCTTCGGAGTCTGGGCCCCCGGTGAAGAGGTCGCCAAGCTCACCTACTTCGGACTGTATGCACTGCAACACCGCGGACAGGAGTCCGCGGGCATCGCAGTGAGCAACGGCTCCCAGATCCTTGTCTTCAAGGACATGGGCCTTGTCTCACAGGTCTTCGACGAAACTTCCCTCGGCTCTCTCCAAGGCCATATCGCCGTGGGTCACGCCCGCTACTCCACCACCGGAGCCTCGGTGTGGGAGAACGCGCAGCCGACCTTCAGAGCAACCGCTCACGGCTCCATCGCGCTCGGCCACAACGGCAATCTGGTCAACACGGCCGAGCTCGCCGGACTGGTCGCCGATCTGCCCAAGGAGAACGGCCGCACGACCCGCGTCGCGGCGACCAACGACACCGACCTGATCACGGCGCTCCTCGCCGGACAGACGGACGACGACGGCAAGCCCCTCACCGTCGAACAGGCCGCGCCTCAGGTCCTGCCGCACGCCAAGGGCGCCTTCTCGCTCGTCTTCATGGACGAGCACACCCTGTACGCCGCCCGCGACCCGCAGGGCATCCGCCCGCTGGTCCTCGGCCGGCTGGAGCGCGGCTGGGTGGTGGCCTCCGAGAGCGCCGCCCTCGACATCTGCGGTGCCGCCTATGTCCGGGAGATCGAGCCCGGCGAGCTGATCGCCATCGACGAGAACGGTCTCCGTAGCTCGCGATTCGCTGAAGCGAAGCCCAAGGGCTGTGTCTTCGAGTACGTGTATCTGGCCCGCCCCGACACCGACATCGCCGGGCGGAACGTCTACCTCTCCCGGGTGGAGATGGGGCGGAAACTCGCCAAGGAAGCGCCCGCCGAGGCCGACCTCGTCATAGCGACACCGGAGTCCGGCACCCCCGCCGCGATCGGTTACGCGGAGGCGAGCGGCATCCCGTACGGCTCCGGACTGGTGAAGAACGCGTACGTGGGCCGGACCTTCATCCAGCCCTCGCAGACCATCCGCCAACTCGGCATCAGGCTGAAGCTCAATCCTCTTAAAGAGGTCATCAGGGGCAAGCGTCTGGTGGTCGTCGACGACTCGATCGTCCGCGGCAACACCCAGCGCGCCCTCGTCAAGATGCTCCGCGAGGCCGGCGCCGCCGAGGTCCACATCCGGATCTCGTCCCCGCCGGTGAAGTGGCCGTGCTTCTTCGGCATCGACTTCGCCACGCGCGCGGAGCTGATCGCCAACGGCATGTCCATCGAGGAGATCGGCACGTCACTGGGCGCCGACTCCCTCTCGTACATCTCCATCGACGGCATGATCGAGGCGACCACCATCGCCAAGCCGAACCTCTGCCGCGCCTGCTTCGACGGCGAGTACCCGATGGACCTGCCCGATCCGGAACTCCTCGGCAAGCAGCTGCTGGAGACCGAGCTGGCGGGCGGCGCCGACGCCGCCGACGCGCTCAGGCGGCCGTAACAGCGCCATGAGCGCCCGTGAACGTGCCCGTACGGCCCGCCGCGACCCTCCTTCCACCGGTCGCGGCGGCCTGCGGCCACGCCCCGAACCCCACGGATCCGAACCGAATCTCCGCAGCACTGACACGAAAGCTCTCCGACATGCCAGCTGAATCCTCCGGTGCCTCCTACGCCGCCGCGGGCGTCGACATCGAGGCCGGCGACCGCGCCGTCGAGCTGATGAAGGAGTGGGTGAAGAAGACCCAGCGCCCCGAGACCGTCGGCGGTCTCGGCGGCTTCGCGGGCCTCTTCGACGCCTCCGCGCTCAAGCGCTACGAGCGCCCGCTGCTCGCCTCGGCCACCGACGGCGTCGGTACGAAGGTGGACCTGGCGCGCAAGATGGGCGTCTACGACACGATCGGCCACGACCTCGTCGGCATGGTCGTCGACGACCTGGTGGTGTGCGGCGCCGAACCGCTGTTCATGACCGACTACATCTGCGTCGGCAAGGTGTTCCCCGAGCGGGTCGCCGCCATCGTCAAGGGCATCGCCGAGGGCTGTGTGCTGGCGGGCTGCGCGCTCGTGGGCGGCGAGACCGCCGAGCACCCCGGCCTCCTCGGCGAGGACGACTTCGACGTCGCCGGCGCCGGTACGGGAGTGGTCGAGGCGGACCGGCTGCTGGGCGCGGATCGTATCCGTACGGGTGACGTCGTGATCGCCATGGCGTCCTCCGGGCTTCACTCCAACGGGTACTCACTCGTCCGGCATGTCGTGTTCGACCGGCTCGGCTGGTCGCTGGAGCGCGAGGTGGCCGAGTTCGGCCGCACGCTCGGCGCGGAGCTGCTGGAGCCCACCAAGATCTACTCGCTGGACTGTCTGGCGCTGACCAGGACCACCGAGGTGCACGCTTTCAGCCACATCACCGGCGGCGGCCTTGCCAACAACCTGGCGCGGGTCGTCCCCGACCATCTGCACGCGACGGTGGACCGTTCCACGTGGGCGCCCGGCGCGGTCTTCGACCTGATCGGCTCGGCGGGCCAGGTGGAGCGTACGGAGCTGGAGAAGACGCTCAACATGGGCGTCGGCATGATCGCCGTCGTCCCCGCGGAATCGGTGGACACGGCGCTCACCACTCTCGCCGACCGGGGCGTGGACGCCTGGGTGGCCGGCGGTGTCGTGGACCGCGAGAGCACCGGCCCCGCGAGCACGGGCGCGGCGCTGACCGGGGACTATGCGAGCTGATTCAGGTCCGGCGACGGGTCGCCGGTGTCATGGTGAAACCCGGTCCGGGGAGCCCGGACCGGGTCACATGGGTGATTTCTTTTTGAGGTGTACGTACGTCAAGCGCCGCGGCGCTGTGACGACGGGCCGGACTCATCGTCCTCATCGTCGTCGTTGTACAGCTCCGCGTACTGTGCGTACGGGTCATCTTCCTCGTCGTCATCCTCGAACGGCTCCGCGTTCGGCGGTTGACTCGAAGGCGATGCGCCCAGCTCATTGGCCAGACGCGACAGGTCTGTCCCGCCGCTGTTGTACTTCAGCTGGCGGGCGACCTTTGTCTGCTTGGCCTTGGCCCGGCCGCGCCCCATGGCTCGACCCCCTCGGTGACGGGGCTCCACGGCCCCAGAGTCTTGACACGCGTTCATGTTTCAGAACGAGCTCTCCGCAGAGAGACCCGTCCTTAGGACTTCAACGGTACCTGCTTCCGCGGCCATACGGTACGCCGCCCGCATGACGCGCCTCGGCGCGGGACCGGCGAGAACGGATGTCCTCGCTGGTCAGCTGCGATTTTAACCTCTTCTGGAGGGACGACCCGCCGACCGGGGGTGAGTCTCGTCTCCCCCGGAGCCGCGCGGTGGGTCCGCGTCGGCGGATCGCCCCTCGGGACGTCAGCGGGCGCGTGCCTCCGAGATGCGCTGCTCGGCGATCCGGTCGGCCGCGGCGGCCGGCGGAATCCCGTCGTCCTTCGCACGTGCGAATATCGAAAGCGTGGTGTCGAAGATCTTCGCGGCCTTCGACTTGCACCGCTCGAAGTCGAATCCGTGCAGCTCGTCGGCGACCTGGATCACGCCGCCCGCGTTCACCACGTAGTCCGGCGCGTAGAGGATGCCGCGGTCGGCGAGATCCTTCTCGACACCGGGGTGCGAGAGCTGGTTGTTGGCCGCCCCGCACACCACCTTCGCGGTCAGTACGGGCACGGAGTCGTCGTTCAGCGCACCGCCCAGCGCGCACGGCGCGTAGACGTCCAGGCCCTCGGCGCGGATCAGCGCGTCGGTGTCGGCGGCCACGGTGACCTCGGGGTGCCGGTCGGTGATCCGGAGCACGGACTCGTCCCGTACGTCGGTGATCACGACGGAGGCGCCGTCCTGGAGCAGATGCTCGACCAGGTGGTGCCCGACCTTGCCGACGCCGGCGATGCCGACCTTGCGGCCCCGCAGCGAAGGCTCGCCCCACAGGTGCTGGGCGCTCGCGCGCATCCCCTGGAAGACTCCGAACGCCGTCAGTACGGAGGAGTCGCCGGCGCCGCCGTTCTCGGGCGAGCGGCCGGTCGTCCAGCGGCACTCGCGGGCGACGACGTCCATGTCCGCGACATACGTGCCGACGTCGCAGGCCGTGACGTAACGGCCGCCGAGCGAGGCCACGAAACGGCCGTACGCCAGCAGCAGCTCCTCGGTCTTGATCAGCTCGGGGTCACCGATGATCACGGCCTTGCCGCCGCCGTGGTCCAGACCGGCCATGGCGTTCTTGTACGACATCCCCCGCGACAGGTTCAGCGCGTCTGCGACGGCGTCCTGCTCGGAGGCGTACGGGTAGAAGCGGGTGCCGCCGAGGGCGGGGCCCAGGGCGGTGGAGTGCAGGGCGATGACTGCCTTGAGCCCGCTGGCGCGGTCCTGGCAGAGGACGACCTGTTCATGGCCACCCTGTTCGGAGTGGAACAGGGTGTTCAGTACATCGACAGTTGCGACAGGGGCTCCGGTCACATCGGTCACGGTGGTGACTCCCAAGTACGAAGCGGTGAGTAGGCCCTCCTGGGGGTGTGGGAGGGACTGTTTGCGCATGAGGGTAAGTCCTACCGTGACGTAGATCCGACGCAGTGCTCAGGATCACCCTCCCGGGGGGTACGGGCATGGGACGATTCGCCCCATGCCAGCGGTGTCTTCACTCCTCGTCCCTTACGCCTCCTACCTGCGGGTGTACGAGCCCCTGGCGGCCTTCCCGGAGCCGGAGAGAAGCCACTGGGCGCGTTACGCGGCCCGGGAGCGCACACCGACCGCACAGGACGAACTGCGGCGCTCCCTGGCCGACTTGCTGCCCACGCCGCCGGTCCCGGTGCCCGTGCACGAGAGCGCCGACGCGTTCGTGACGGAGGTGGACGGCGTGGTGTGCGTCTGCCCGTGGCGCACCCGGCTGCGCGGCTGGCTGGCGCTGGAGTCGCTGGACGGCACCCTGCCGAAGCCGTTGCTGGAGGCCGTACTGCCGTCGGTCGTGCGCGAGCAGGCAGCCGCGGACTTCGAGCAGTGGCGGGAGCGCAATCCGGACGCCCGGCCGTGGATCAGGACGGCGGTCTGGCAGGTGCCGGTGCGCTGGTTCACGCTCTTCGCCGACGACGAGCGTGAGTACCGGGCGTACGAGGAGGAGGGCCCCACGGCGCCCGCCCTGCGCTACCGGACCCCGATGGTCCAGGCGCGGCGGCGGCTGGCGCGCGCGCTGAAGGCGCTGCGGGAGTCGGTCGACGAGGGGCCGCTGATCGAGGGCCTCATAGACGTGGGCCGCTGGCTGGAGGAGTTCCACCCCCGCTCGCTGGTCGAGCTGGACTACGGCGGGCTGGTGCACGCCCTCACCGGACCGCAGCTCGCCGACGACCGCTCGGCGGCGGACGTGGCGGCCGGGATCGCCGCGCTGCGGGCCGGCGACGGCGAGGCGGCGAGTGTGGCGTACGAACGGCTGGCGGAGCGCTGGCGGGCGGTCAGGGACCGCCAGTTCGCCAACTGAGGGCTGCCGGGGCGGAGGGGCCGGAGGGCGTACTCGACGGAGCGTACGGGCGCGGGCGCGGAGGGTCGCGCGGACCGGGGCGCGGGGGCCATATGTCGCACGCCGGGGGACCAAGGCCCCGATCCGGGTGGTTTGCCTCAAGCGTGACGGACCGCACTAACGGGGCTCTTGCGCCCATCGCCCACCCTCGTGTCAAAATAGGACAAGGAGTCCGGGGAGGGCTCCTTCCGTCCAAGTAAGGGTGGAATGCTCAGTATTGCGTTCTATGGGGGGTCTCGTGACTCCTGATTGCTCCTGTGACTGATCGTCACTGCGACGTAACTGTCCGCTATGGCATGGTCCATCGGCTTCCGTCGTTGATGAACACCTGAGAGGGCAATTCCATCGGTTTGGCCGACGAGGCTGGACAGATGGTGTAGTTGTAGTGCCGAGGACAAGCCGTTCGTCCTATAACCGACTCGGCCCGCGTCCGCCATTTCGGGCAACGCGGGTCAAGGTGCAGAATTTAGAGGAAAGAACCGAGATGGTTCGGTTCTCCCGAGGAGGCCGCTCATGACCGCTCGCACCCCTGATGCCGAGCCGCTGCTGACCCCGGCTGAGGTTGCCACGATGTTCCGCGTGGACCCGAAGACGGTCACACGCTGGGCAAAGGCCGGCAAGCTCACGTCCATCCGCACGCTCGGTGGGCATCGCCGGTACCGCGAGGCAGAGGTCCGCGCACTGCTCGCGGGTATTCCGCAGCAGCGCAGCGAGGCCTGAAAAGCCTCGTCAGGGCACAGCTGACAACCAACCAACCCCAACCGGACACCCGGGTCCCCAATCCGGTCGTCCAACCTCATAGCTCCACATTGATCCACACAGCTACACAACGCACGACACGACGGGCACCTGCCCCAACAGGGCCCACGCTCCCGCAACACGGGGCAAGTCACTTTGATCGCGCTGGACTCCGCCGGGTCCAGCGCGATCTTTTTTGTGCCGTGGGACCGCGACGGGGCGCCGGTGGGACGGGAGTTGGGGCGAGGAAGGAAGCGCTTGCGGGGGCGTGCAATTGCACATATGAAATTTGCGGGTTGTAGGCGGGTTGTAAGCGCAGCCGTTCCGGAAATGTGAGCGGTGACACCCGTCACAGAGGCAACCTCTTGCCAACTCCGGTCATAGCGCCTAATGAGGGTCGCTGTCCGCTTCTGGTGGGCGGTTCGGGGCGGAGTTGTTGGTTGTCGTGCCTCCGGCGTCCGGGGGAGCGGGCGCGGCAGGCTCCATGGCGAGCCGCTGGAGACGATGGCAGACCGCGCAGTGCCGTGTGACGTGGCGGTAGCTCGTAGCAGCCGCCAGATGGGCACGCAGAAGCGCGCGAGTCTCGTGTCTGGCCGCCGGTGCCACCATGCGCGCCACCCCTCGGATAAGGGCCCCTGCTGATGACTTACCGGCGCCGGGGTGACGCGTCAACCCAAGACGCGGCAACGGGGCTTGGAGCGCGCTGTCATGCACCGGGGTCCCGAGGGGATTTGCTGTGTCTGATCGCGGCTCCGCCGCAGGCGCGGCCTCGGGCGGTGTCGGGCCGGGGTTCACACGACAGCGGGCCCGCATCCGAAGGGATGCGGGCCCGCTGCTATACAACGCGGTCCTGACGGGATTTGAACCCGCGGCCTCCACCTTGACAGGGTGGCGAGCACTCCAAACTGCTCCACAGGACCAGAATTCGCAGCTCCGGTGCGCTGTTCCTACCGGCGGCTGCGAAGACAGACTGTACAGCAGCTCGAAGGGTGCGGTCGAACCGGATCCGCGCCCCCGCGAGGAGCTACGGCACCGCCGCGTCGATCGCCTTCACGATGCGCTTGTCCGACACCGGCTGCGCCGTGCCCAGCGCGTGCGCGAAGTAGCTCACCCGCAGCTCCTCGATCATCCAGCGGATGTCCAGCACCTGCCGCGGCACCGGCCGCCCGCGCGGGAGCTGTTCGAGCAGCCACGCGTACTCGTCCCGCATCTCGTGGACCTTCTCCATCCGCGTGGTGTCGCGCTGGACGTTCGTCGGCATCTGCTGGAGCCTGCGGTCCGCCGCGACCAGGTAGCGCATCAGGTCGGGCAGCCTGCGCAGCCCCGTACGCGTCACGAAGCCCGCCGGCATCAGCTCCGCCAGCTGGTCCTTCACGTCCTGGACGTTGTTGATCAGGACCAGGCTGTTCGTGGACTTCAGCCGCCGTTCGCACGCCTGCCAGGCGGCCAGGATCTGCTCGACGTTGCCGATCGTCCGCACCGTCACGTCGACCAGGTCGGCGCGGACCTTCTCGTACAGCGCGCGGTACGACTTCTCGTCCCACGCCGGGCCCCCGTGCTCGGCGATCAGCCGGTCCGCCGCGGCCGTCGCGCAGTCCTCGAAGAGCCCCTGGATCGAGCCGTGCGGATTACGGGACAGGGCGAGCTTCTGCTTGTTCGTGAGGGTGTCCGAGGCGAACTTGGCCGGATTGACCGGGATGTTGAGCAGGATCAGCCGCCGCGTCCCCTGCCACATGGCCTGCTGCTGCTCGGCCTCGGTGTCGTAGAGCCGTACGGCCACGGTCTGGCCCTGGTCGACCAGCGCCGGGTACGCCTTGACCGGCTGGCCGGCCCGCCGGGTCTCGAAGGTGCGGCTGAGCGTGCCGATCGTCCAGTCGGTGAGGCCCGAGCGCTCGACGGACTCGCCCGTGGGCCCCGCCACCGCCGCGGCGGCCTGTGAGAGCGCCTGGCGGGCCTTGGGCCTGAGCGCGGTCCGCAGCGCCTCCAGGTCCTTGTCCTCGGCGATCTTGCGGCGCCGCTCGTCCACGATCCGGAAGGTGACCTTGAGATGGTCCGGCACCCGGCCGGGATCGAAGTCGTCCGCCGTGACGGGCACGCCGACCATCCGCTGAAGCTCGCGCGCCAGCGTCACGGGAAGCGCTTCCTGAAGGGGCACGGCGCGCTCCAGGAACTTCTTCGCGTAGTTCGGCGCCGGGACGTAGTGGCGGCGGATCGGCTTCGGCAGGGAGCGGATCAGCTCCACCACCACCTCCTCGCGCAGTCCCGGGATCTGCCAGTCGAAGCCCTCGGAGGTGATCTGGTTGAGCACCTGGAGCGGTACGTGGACGGTGACGCCGTCCGCGTCGGCCCCCGGCTCGAACTGGTACGTCACCCGGAACTTGAGCCGGCCCTGCCGCCAGGAGTCCGGATAGTCGTCCTTCGTGACGGCGCCCGCCGCCTCGTTGATGAGCATCGAGCGCTCGAAGTCGAGGAGTTCGGGCTCCTCCACGCGCTTGCGCTTCCACCACGAGTCGAAGTGGGCGCCGGAGACCACATGGTCGGGCACCCGCTCGTCGTAGAAGTCGAACAGCGTCTCGTCGTCCACGAGGATGTCGCGGCGCCGGGCGCGGTGCTCCAACTCCTCGACCTCGCCCAGAAGTTTGCGATTGTCATGGAAAAACTGATGGTGCGTCCGCCAGTCGCCCTCGACGAGCGCGTTGCGGATGAACAGGTCGCGCGACGCCTCCGCGTCGATCCGGCCGAAGTTCACCTTGCGCCGCTCGACGATCGGTACGCCGTACAGCGTGACCTTCTCGTACGCCATCACCGCCGCCTGGTCCTTCTCCCAGTGCGGCTCGCTGTACGTGCGCTTGATCAGGTGCTGGGCCAGCGGCTCGATCCAGTCGGGGTCGATCTTCGCGTTGACCCGCGCCCACAGCCGGGACGTCTCCACCAGCTCGGCGGACATGATGACGCGCGGCGGCTTCTTGAAGAGGGCTGAGCCGGGGAAGACCGCGAACTTCGCGTTGCGCGCCCCCACATACTCGTTCTTCGCGCCGTCCTTCACGTCCTTCAGGCCGATGTGCGACAGCAGACCGGAGAGCAGCGAGATGTGCACGGACTGGTCGGGCGCGGGGGCGTCGTCGTTCTCCTCGAACTTGATGCCCATCTGCTTGGCGACCGTGCGCAGTTGGGAGTAGATGTCCTGCCACTCGCGGATCCGCAGGAAGTTCAGATACTCCGCCTTGCACATCCGGCGGAACGCCGAGGAGCCGCGGGCCTTCTGCTGCTCGCGGATGTAGCGCCAGAGGTTCAGGAAGGCGAGGAAGTCGGAGGTCTCGTCGCGGAAACGGGCGTGCTGCTGGTCGGCCTGGGTCTGCTTCTCCGCCGGGCGTTCGCGCGGGTCCTGGATGGACAGCGCGGCGGCGATCACCATCACCTCGCGTACACAGCCGTTGCGCTCGGCCTCGATGACCATGCGCGCCAGGCGCGGGTCCACGGGCAACTGGGAGAGTTTGCGGCCGAGTTGGGTGAGCTGCTTGCGCGGGTCCTTCTGCGCGGCGTCGAACGCGCCCAGTTCCTGGAGGAGTTGGACGCCGTCACGGATGTTGCGGTGGTCCGGCGGGTCGATGAAGGGGAACTTCTCGATCTCGCCCAGACCGGCCGACGTCATCTGGAGGATGACCGATGCCAGGTTCGTACGGAGGATCTCGGCGTCCGTGAACTCGGGCCGCGCGTCGAAGTCGTCCTCGGAGAAGAGCCGGATGCAGATGCCGTCCGACGTACGCCCGCAGCGGCCCTTGCGCTGATTGGCACTGGCCTGCGAGATGCGCTCGATCGGCAGGCGCTGGACCTTGGTGCGGTGCGAGTAGCGGGAGATACGGGCGGTGCCGGGGTCGATCACGTACTTGATGCCCGGCACGGTCAGCGACGTCTCCGCCACGTTCGTCGCGAGCACGATCCTGCGGGTCGAGCCGCCGCCGGGTCTCTGGAAGACGCGGTGCTGCTCGGCGTGCGAGAGGCGCGCGTAGAGGGGGAGCACCTCGGTGTGCCGGAGCTTGCGTTTGTCCAGGGCGTCGGCGGTGTCGCGGATCTCGCGCTCGCCGGAGAGGAAGACCAGGACATCGCCGGGCCCCTCCGACTGGAGTTCGTCGACGGCGTCGCAGATGGCGGTGATCTGGTCGCGGTCGCCCTCGTCGCTGTCCTCTTCGAGCAGCGGGCGGTAGCGGACCTCGACCGGGAACGTACGCCCCGACACCTCCACGATCGGCGCGTCGCCGAAGTGACGGGAGAAGCGCTCCGGGTCGATCGTCGCCGAGGTGATGACGACCTTCAGATCCGGGCGGCGGGGCAGGAGCTGGGCGAGATAGCCGAGCAGGAAGTCGATGTTGAGGCTGCGCTCGTGGGCCTCGTCGATGATGATCGTGTCGTACGCGCGCAGATCGCGGTCCGACTGGATCTCGGCGAGCAGGATGCCGTCCGTCATGATCTTGACGAAGGTCGCGTCCTGGTTCACCTGGTCGGTGAAGCGGACCTTCCAGCCGACGGCCTCGCCGAGCGGGGTCCTCAGCTCGTCCGCGACGCGCTCGGCGACGGTCCGGGCGGCGATCCGGCGCGGCTGTGTGTGCCCGATCATCCCCCGGACGCCCCGGCCCAGCTCCATGCACATCTTGGGGATCTGGGTGGTCTTGCCCGAGCCGGTCTCCCCGGCGACGATCACGACCTGGTGGTCACGTATCGCCTCCAGGATCACGTCCTTCTTCTGACTGACGGGCAGTTGCTCGGGGTACGTGATCGCCGGCATCCGCGCCGCGCGGGCGCGCACACGCTCGGCGGACCTGCCCGCCTCGACCGCGATCTCGTCGAGGACGGCCTGCCGGGCTTCGGGCTTACGGATGCGCCGGACGCCTTCGAGACGGCGGCCGAGGCGCTGCGAGTCGCGCAGCGACACCTCGGCCAGCAGGGACTGAAGGTCGGCGAGGGAAGTAGACATACCGAGCCCAGGGTCTCACCCGGGCCCGGAGAGTGGCGAACCCATTTCGCGGGCGTTCGTGGGGCGGGGACACGGAAGCCCCCACCGAGATGATCGGCAGGGGCGTCTGTATCGAACGACTTGCTGGGGTCTTGCTGAGCACTTGCTGAAGAAGAGGAGTGGCTGGGGCCGGGATCGAACCGGCGACCTATCGCTTTTCAGGCGATCGCTCGTACCAACTGAGCTACCCAGCCACGCGGCTCTCGCGAGCCACAGCGGTCCTGACGGGATTTGAACCCGCGGCCTCCACCTTGACAGGGTGGCGAGCACTCCAAACTGCTCCACAGGACCAAGCAATGTGCGAGACGAGTCTCGCACACGGTGTTGCGTGCCCCCAACGGGATTCGAACCCGTGCTACCGCCTTGAAAGGGCGGCGTCCTGGGCCACTAGACGATGAGGGCTAAGGGCCCGCCTGGGCGCTTGGTAGCGCGTCGGGGACGTGAGAAGCATATGGGATGCGGGGAGCTATCGCCAAAACGGTTTACGGGGAGGGGGAGCGGGAGCCGGACGGCGGTCCGGACGCCGGTCCGGACTGTGCGCCCGAGGGGGATCCGGAGGGCGTTCCGGAGGGGGATCCGGACGGGGACCCCGAGGGTGGTGCCGACGGTGACGGGTCCGTGCCCGGTACGCCCGCCTCCTCCGGGAGATGGCGGCTGACCTCCGCCGTCGTCAGCCCCAGACCACCCAGGGTGATCTCGTCCCACGCCTGGAGCCGCTTCGTCGTGCTGTCCAGATAGAGCAGCGAGGCGCGGACCTTCTCCGGCTCGTCGTTCTGCACCGCGCGCAGCCCGCCGCCGCCCGCCGAACCCTCGATCTTCAGGCGCGTACCGAGCGGCATGATCTCGGTGTCGCGGTGGTGGACATGGCCGGCCAGCACGAGCGGGACGGTGCCGTCGGTCTCCCTGGCGGCGATCGGGTTGTGCGCGACGGCGATGTCCACCGGGGTGCCCGCCCGCTCCTGGTCGCGGATGGCCGACGCCAGCCGGACGCCCGCCATCTCCTCGGCCGGATCACCGCCGTTGGGCAGCGAGCGGTCGGGGGTGAACTGCGGATCGCCCGTGCCCGCCACCCGGATCCCGGCGACGGTGACGGCGCGGCCGTTGTCGAGGACATGGACGTTCTTCAGGCCCCGCAGATACTTCTGGGTGGCGGCCGAGTCGTGGTTGCCGCGGACCCAGACGTACGGGGCGCCGAGGTCGGGGATCGGGTCGAGGAAGCTGTTCTCGGCGGCCGATCCGTGGTCCATGGTGTCGCCGGAGTCGATGATCAGGTCGATCTTGTACTGCTTCACGAGCGAGCCGATGATGGCCCACGCGGCGGGGTTGAGATGGATGTCGGAGACCTGGAGGACGCGCAGGGTGCCGGGGTCCGGCTGGTACGAGGGCAGGGTCGACGTCGCGTCGTACAGCTTGGTCACGTTGGTGACCAGGCGCGCCAACTCCTTCTGGTAGACGTCGAATTCGGTGACGATCGAGCGCGCGCTGCCGACGACCTGCGGGGCCGAGGAGAGCAGCCCGGAGAAGCGGGGCTCCAGGACCGATTTCGGATTCCAGGTCGCGAACGCCGTGACGCCGGCCGCGGCCAGCAGGGCGAGGGCGAGCCCGCCGGCGGCCAGCGCGCGGCGCGGGCGGCGGTAGACGGCCAGGCCGAGGGCGGTGGCGCCGGAGACGACCGCGACACAGGACCGTACGGCCAGCTCCGTGGCCCCGGCCGAGACGTCGTGCGCGACCTCGTCCTGGAGGCCGGAGAGACGTTCGGGGTGCTCGACGAGGGCCTGTGAGCGGACCGGGTCGAGCTGGTCGACGTCGACGTCGAGGCGGATCGGGGCCGTGTGCGAGTCCAGCTCCAGGGCGCCCAGCGGCGAGACGTTGATCTTCGTGCCGCCGGTGAGGGAGGGCCGCAGGGTCATCTTCGTGTCCATGGGCCCGACCGGCGTACGGACGCTGCCGACGATCAGCAGCCCGAGCCAGGCGCCGAACAGCACGACGGCGACGAGGCCGAGCGCGCGGCTGTAGGGGTGCGGGGAGCTGACGAGGGCGCTGGTCGGGACGGAGCCGCGGGACCGGTAGTGCCGTTGGAACCGCCGTTGGAATCGCTGTGGGATTCGGCTGATCGCTCCGAGCGCGGTACGGAACGGGACACGGCGTACGTCGCGGGCCATTGGGCGCGTATGCCCAGGGGGGTGAGGGATCATGCGCGGGCGTCGCCTTTCCCCGATCTTGGTGGCCCCCGATCCCGCGGACCTGCGTGACAATGGCGGGGTGCTGGAGATGACGCGCGAGGAGTTCGAAGAACTGGTGGCCGAGGCGCTCGACCGGATCCCGCCGGAGCTGATGCGGCTGATGGACAACGTCGCGGTGTTCGTGGAGGACGAGCCGGACCCCGCCTCGGCGAAGGAGTCGGGGGAGGAGTTCGACCCCGATCTGCTCGGGCTCTACGAGGGGACTCCGCTGACCGACCGCGGCGAGTGGTACGCGGGGGTGCTGCCGGACCGGATCACGATCTACCGGGGGCCGACGCTGCGGATGTGCGAGACGCGCGAGGAAGTGGTGGCCGAGACGGAGATCACGGTGGTGCACGAGATCGCGCACCACTTCGGGATCGACGACGAGCGGCTGCACGAGCTGGGGTACGGGTGAGCGCGGCGGGGGATCCTGTCGGGCCGGGTGACCCTGTCGATCCTGTCGATCCTGTCGATCCTGCGGATTCTGTGGATTCTGCGGATTCTGTGGAACCGGTCGACCCCGATGTCGATCTGCGGCTGCCCGGTCAGCGCGCCGAGACGGCTGGGCACCGGCTGTGGCAGGTGCTGGCCGTCATCTCGGCGGGCGGTGCGGCGGGCGCGACGGCGCGGTACGGCGCGGAGCGCCTGTGGCCCACCCCCGACGGGACCTTTCCCTGGACGACGTTCGTGGTGAACGTGGTGGGCTGCGGGCTGATCGGTGTGCTGATGGTGCTGGTCGCCGAGGGCGGCCGGTCGGTGCGTCCGCTGGTGCGGCCGTTCCTCGGGGTGGGGGTGCTGGGCGGCTTCACGACGTTCTCGACGTACACGCTGGACTTCCTGCGGCTGGTAAGGCACGGGGAGGCGCCGGGGGCGTTCGGGTACGCGGCCGTGACGCTCGTGGCCGCGCTGGCGGCGGTGTGGCTGGCGGCGACGGTGACGCGGCGGGCCGTGGGGCCGGTGGCGGCGCCGTGAACTGGCTGCTGGTCGTCGTGGGGGGCGCGATCGGCGCGCCGCTGCGGTATCTGACGGACCGTATGGTGCAGACGTGGCACGAAACCCTGTTCCCGTGGGGGACGTTCGCCGTCAACGTGGCGGGGAGCCTGGTGCTGGGCGTGCTGGCCGGGGCGGCGGTGTCGTCGGCGGCGTACACCCTGCTCGGCACGGGGCTGTGCGGGGCGCTCACAACGTACTCGACCTTCTCGTACGAGACGCTGCGGCTGGCTGAGCGCGGGAAGCCGCTGCTGGCGGGCGCGTATGTGACGGGGTCGCTGCTGGTGGGTCTGGGTGCGGTGTGGGCCGGGTGGGAGCTGGGGGCGCTCTGACGGCACGGCACTGCCCGGTACGGCCCGGCACGGCCCGGAGTCGGTTGGGCGGGTGCCGGGCGTGTCCCTAGTGGGGCAACGGAAGTTGAGCAGGGCAATCATTCCCCTGCCGTCGGGCGCCGTCGGGCCTCCTTCGGTGGGCGAGCCGTTCCACGCCCCCGGAGGTGCCCCGCGTGCGCCAGTTGTCCGCCGCCGGCCGTTTGTCCGCCACCGGCCGTTTCGCCGTCTGGATCGTCACCTCGATGGCGGTCGCCACCTCCACGGGCTGCATGAGCGTCGGCGACGACGAAGGGAAGCCGGCCCCCTCGCGATCGGCGGAGCAGCACGGGTCCGTCGCCGAGCCGGACGGTGGCACGGCGGCGGACGCCGGTGTCGGTCTGCCGGTGGACGGCCGGGGCGAGGCGGGGCCGAAGGGCGCCGAGCACTCCGGCAAGCACGGTGAGAAGGGCAAGCCGGGGGCGGCGGAGAAGTCGGGCGACCCGGCGGCGAAACCGTCGAAGGGCCCGGACGGCAAGCCGCTTCCGCCGGCGCCGAGGCCGCCGGACGGTGACGTACCGCCCGCGGAACAGCCGACGCGTACCCCGCCGCCGGCCTCCGAGCCGCCGCTGCCGGACCCCGATCCGGAGCCGCCGACGCAGCCCGAGCCGAGCGGTCCGCCGGAGCCGCCGACGGCGTCGCCGATGGCGGACGTACGGACGAGCGCGCTGTCGCCCGGGGACGGGTACGGGATGCTGAAGGAGCCCGCGGCGTCGCCGCAGATGGGGCCGGTGTGAGGCGGGTCGCGCGGGGGGCGGTTTGCCAGGGAGGGGGAGCGGTGCGTATGGTAGTAGATCGTTTGATCATTGCCTGGCGCCGACACAGAAGAGCGCCGCGTGGCGCGTACTCTCCCTTGCCGTGGCTGACCGCATTGAGGCGGTCGAATTGCGAATCACGGAGTTTGGGCGCGTGCCGAGACTCCGGAAGGTTTCGCATTTCGCATGTCCATTTCCAGTACTGACCACACCGTCATGCCCGAGAACGTCTCCGACGACTCGATCGAGAGCGTGCCGGCAGCGGCCGTAGCGACCTCAGAGGCCGTAGAGACCCCGGAGTCGACCGAAACGGTCGAGACGACGGAGACGGCGGAGACCCCCGCCGCCCCGAAGACTCCCGAAATCACCTTCGGCGACCTGGGGTTGCCCGAAGGCATCGTCCGCAAGCTCGCCCAGAACGGCGTCGTCGCGCCCTTCCCGATCCAGGCCGCGACCATCCCGGACGCCCTGGCCGGCAAGGACATCCTGGGCCGCGGCCGTACCGGCTCCGGCAAGACCCTCTCCTTCGGTCTGCCGCTGCTGGCCACCCTCACCGAGGGCCACACCGAGAAGAAGAAGCCCCGCGGCGTCATCCTGACCCCGACCCGCGAGCTGGCGATGCAGGTCGCCGACGCCCTCCAGCCGTACGGCGACGTGCTCGGCCTGAAGATGAAGGTCGTCTGCGGCGGTACGTCGATGGGCAACCAGATCTACGCGCTGGAGCGTGGCGTCGACGTCCTCGTCGCCACCCCCGGCCGGCTGCGCGACATCATCAACCGCGGCGCGTGCTCGCTGGAGAACGTGCAGATCGCGGTCCTCGACGAGGCCGACCAGATGTCCGACCTGGGCTTCCTGCCCGAGGTCACCGAACTGCTCGACCAGGTGCCGGCCGGCGGCCAGCGCATGCTCTTCTCCGCCACGATGGAGAACGAGATCAGCACGCTGGTCAAGCGCTACCTGAAGAACCCCGTGCACCACGAGGTCGACAGCGCGCAGGGCAACGTCACGACCATGAGCCACCACGTGCTCGTCGTGAAGCCCAAGGACAAGGCGCCCGTCACGGCCGCCATCGCGGCGCGCAAGGGCCGCACGATCATCTTCGTCCGTACGCAGCTGGGCGCCGACCGTATCGCCGAGCAGCTGCGCGACTCGGGCGTCAAGGCGGACGCGCTGCACGGCGGCATGACGCAGGGCGCGCGGACGCGGACGCTGGCGGACTTCAAGGAAGGTCTCGTCAACGCGCTCGTCGCGACCGACGTGGCCGCCCGCGGTATCCACGTCGACGGCATCGACCTGGTTCTGAACGTGGACCCGGCCGGTGACCACAAGGACTACCTGCACCGTTCGGGCCGTACGGCGCGCGCCGGCAAGTCCGGCGTCGTCGTCTCGCTGGCCCTGCCGCACCAGCGCCGCCAGATCTTCCGGCTGATGGAGGACGCGGGCGTCGACGCCGCGCGTCACATGGTCGCCGGAGCGGGCGCGTTCGAGCCGGAGGTCGCTGAGATCACCGGCGCGCGTTCGCTGACCGAGGTGCAGGCCGACTCCGCGAACAACTCCGCCAAGCAGGCGGAGCGCGAGGTCGCCGACCTCACCAAGGAGCTGGAGCGCCTCCAGCGCCGCGCCGGCGAACTGCGCGAGGAGGCCGACCGCCTCGTCGCGCGTGCGGCGCGCGAGCGCGGGGACGACCCGGAGGCGGCGGTGGCCGAGGTCGCGGCTGAGGCAGCGGCGGCCATCGAGGCGGCGGCGGCGATCGCGGCCGTCCCGGCGCAGACGTCGCGTGACGACCGTGGCAACTACGCGCGGCGGGACGACCGCGGCGAGCGCAGCGGCCGTGGTGGCGCGAAGGGCTACACGCCGCGCGACGGCGGCAGCGGTGACCGTGGCGGCTTCCAGCGCCGTGACGACCGCAAGGAAGGCGGCTTCCGCAGGGACGACCGCCGTGACGACCGCGGTGGTGACCGCGGTGGCTTCCAGCGCCGTGACGACAGGCCCGCGAGCGGCGGTTTCCAGCGTCGTGACGACCGGCCGGCCGGTGGCGGCTTCCGCCGCGACGACCGCAAGGAAGGCGGCTTCAACCGCGACCGCAGGGACGACCGCCGCGACGGCGCCCGTCCGTTCCAGGGCCGGGACCACCGTCCCACCGGTGACCGCCCGTTCAACCGCGACCGCCGCGACGACCGCCCCTCGGGCGGCTTCCGCTCCGGCGGCCACGACCGCCCGTCGGGCCGCCGCGACGACCACCGCGGAGGCACGACCGGTACGGGCACGAGCACGGGCTCGTTCGGCCGCCGCGACGACAAGCCGCGCTGGAAGCGCAACGGCTGACCGCCCCACCACCAAGCACGACGGGGCCCGTACCGCACCGAACCCGGCTGCGCTACGGGCCCCGCCCCGTGCTCCACCCCCTACCGGGGGGATACCCGATCGGCTCGCCGCCCCGGGCGGGCTATGCTCGTGGATGACTCGTCAGGGGCCGTTAGCTCAATTGGCAGAGCAGTGGACTTTTAATCCATTGGTTGTGGGTTCGAGTCCCACACGGCCTACAGAGAAAGCCCAGAGGGGGACTGCCCCCTCTGGGCTTTCGTCATTTCTCGGACAGTGCCGGCCCGAAGTGCGAACGATCACGACATGACGAAGCCCCGCCCATCGGATGTGCCCGGTGAGCGGGGCCGTTCGGATCAGCGGGTGATGGTGTACGGCTCCGATGTCGCCGGGTCCACGAACACCATGAAGGGGTCCCGTAAGGCCGGTCCTTCATCAGGCCGTGCCGCTTCCGGGGCGGGGGCGCTGCCGCCTTGGCCGTTCTGTATCGGGCGACCACGGTCACGTCCGCTCAGCTTCTCGCCCTGCCACTTGGGTCCGGCGCCCACTGCGGACTGGCAGCCGCGGACGCCGCGCCGGCCAAGGCGGCGGCCTGACGAGTTACTCGGCTTCGGTGCTGGACATCACCCAGCGCAGGCAGGATTCCGCACCAGCCACGATGGGGACGGCACTGACCTCGGGGCTGTCCCAGGGGTGATGCTCCAACAGGTGTGCTTCCAGGGCCGGATACCGGTCGGAGCGGGTCTTCATCAGGAGTTGCCACTCCTCGCCCGTGCCGAACTCGCCCTTGTGCCAGAAGACTGACGTGACGGGGCCGATGATCTGCGCTCCGGCGGCCAGGCGCTCACGTACGACGGACTGCGCGAGCCGGACGGCCTGTTCACGGGTCTCGGTGGCGGTGGACACCTGCACGAGGTCAGTCATGGTCGGGAGCCTATCCATCCCCGGGCGCGCCGAACACGACGAAAGCGTCCCCGCCCTCCCGGAGGAGAGCTGGGCAATGCGAAGCGGCTCATGCGGGCCCAGAGGCAGGCCCGCCGCTGTGGGTTTCCGCACGCGGAGCGCCTTCATGCGCTCCGCGGTGGTGTCCTCCGGCGGATCCGCACGGACAGCACTGGGTGGCGCACTGGTGCCGACAGGCTTTGACCGGACCGCAGTTGGGCCTACGTGGCGGACGCCGCCGTCACGCCGAGGAGCGTCTCCAGCTCGGCCACCGCGGTGGCCTCGTCCGTCGCGTGGACGGTGGTGATGCCCAGCTCGGCGGCCGGCGGGAGGTTGAGCGCGTGATCATCCACGAAGACGCACCGCTCGGCCGGGACGCCGATGAGTTCGAGGGCGAGCTGGTAGATGGCCGGGTCGGGCTTGGCCAGCCCCACCAGTTCGGACACGACGTGTACGTCGAACAGGTCCCAGACGCCGACGTGTTCGTACGGGTTGAACGGATCGAGGCCGAAGCTGTTGGACAGCAACGCCAGCCGATGGCCGGCCGCACGCGCGGAACGGGCTAGCGCCGCCATCCGGCCGGCCGCGGGCACCTCGGCCCAGGCCCGCCCCATCAGGTTCACGGGATCGACGTGCTTCCCGAGGAGAGCGGCCGTGCGCCGGTTCCACTCGGTCTGCCCTATCTCGCCGATCTCCAACGCCGTGTAGAGGCGGCGCCCTTCGGGATGATCGCCGAGAGTGCCGCGCCATGCTCCGGGCGCCAGCCCTTCGGAGACGCACCAGGCGCGGTGGACGTCGACGGGACTGGCGGTGAGCACTCCGGCGAAGTCGAGGATCAGACCGCGCTGCTCGTGCCCGTCGGCGGCGACAGTGCTGTGCGGCATGCGGTGACGTCCCTTCCGCGATTGGCCTTACCGGACGCTACCCCGCGTCACACAGCGCTTCCCGAGTGAGCGAGTCGCTGTGTACTGACGAACCACCAGCCGTTCTGGAAGAGCATGATCTTTTGGACTGCGGCTGGAGACCCGCCGCTCCAGCGGGTGCCATCGCCGTGGCTACAGGCCGAGAGCCTGGGCGGCGAGTTCGGTGCCGCGCAGGCGGGCCTCGATCTTGGCGAAGGCGGTCTCCCTTGAGGTGGAGGTGTCGTCGGCGAAGGGGGCGAAGCCGGCGTCGTCGCAGGTGCCCAGCTGGTCGGCCGGGATGTGGCGGGCGGCCTCCAGGACGCGGTCGCGTACCTCCTCGGGGGTCTCGATCCTGGGGTCGATCGGGTCGGTGACGCCGACGAACACGCGGATTCCGGGGCGCAGCTGGTCGGCGACGATCCGCAGGACGCGTTCGCGGTCCGGCTCGCCGGCCAGCTGGAGGTAGAAGTTGCCGACCGTGAGCTGGAACAGCTTGGGCAGCAGCTCGGCGTAGTCGACGTCGAGGCTGTGGGTGGAGTCCTGGTCGGCCCCGGGGTCGGTGTGTACGCCGAGACGGGCCCGCTCGTCTTCGGTGAACCGGCCCACGACCTTGTTGTTGAGGGCGACGAAGTCGTCGAGGAGACTGCCGGACGGGTCGAGCTTCAGCGACAGCCGGGCCTCGGTGAAGTCCAGTTGCACGCGGTGCGCGCCCGCGGTGAGGCAGCCGCGGATGTCGGCCTCGGACTCGTCGGCGAGGTCGTTCAGGAACGACTCACGGGAGTATCCGTCGATGCCGCCGGCCGGGTGGAGCAGGCTCAGGGCCGAGGGTGCGACGACTGCCTGCTTGACCGGGAGGTCGGTGCGTTCGCGGGCGGCGCGGAGGTAGGTCTCGGCCCGCACCTGGTAGCGGAACGGTCCGCCGGTCAGGACGGGCAGCTGCCGGGTGTGCCCGTCGGCGAAGGGGATGACAGGACCGTCGGGATCCAGGCCCGCCAGGCCGGTGAGCGGGTAGGTGAGTGAACTGGGCTTGCCCTGGTCGCCGTCGACCAGGACCGGGCTGCCCAGCTTCTCCAGCTGGGCGAGGGTGTCGGCGACGGCCTCGCCCTGAAGGCGCGCCAGTTCAGCGTCGTCCACTCGCCCGGCGGCATGGTCGGCGTACGCCTGGATCAGCGCCTGTGGACGGGGAAGGCTGCCGATCGGCTCGGTAGGAATGCTCATGATCCGCACCCTAGGAGTCACCGGCACGCCTTCAGACCGGGAGCGGAGCCCCTCGGCGCTGTCGCTCCCGGCGCTTCCCGCGCCCCTCGGCGGCGGAACATGACCAGCTCGTCGGGCGAGGGTTCACCCGATCGAGCTTCTGGCCGAGGGCGGCTGCGGGTTGACCGATCCGTACGAACGGGTACGAACGGGAGCCGGTGCAAGGTGAACACCGCGCGAACTTGTATCTACAATGCTTGGTGTCTGGCGCGGAGCCATGACAAGTTCCCTCCATGAACTCTTCGATGGACACCGTCCCCGTCCGCTACGCGCGGTGGAACGGTGTGGACCGGCCCTTCACCGTTGTCTCGGACAGCACTCCCCAGGTCCCCGGCCGCGGGGAGCTGCTGGTCCGGGTCGATCTGGCCACCGTGTGCGGGAGCGATCTGCATACCGTGGGTGGGAAGCGGCCCTCCCCGGTGCCGGCCGTGCTGGGGCATGAGCAGGTGGGGACCGTGGTCGGGGTGGGGGCGGGGGGTGTGCGGGGGGTTGATGGGGCTCTGGTGGGGGTCGGGGCGCGGGTGGTGTGGTCGGTCACCGCGTCGTGCGGGGGGTGTGAGCGGTGCGAACGCGGACTGACGCAGAAGTGCCTGGAGTTGAGCAAGTACGGGCACCAACCGCTGCTGGAAGACGCCCCGTTGACGGGCGGGTTCGCCACGCACTGTGTGGTTCTGCCGGGTACGGCCGTCGTGGCGGTGCCCGACGAGGTTCCGGACGTGGTCGCCAGTCCGGCGTCCTGTGCCACCGCGACCGTCGCCGCCGCGCTGGTGGCTGCCGGGACGGTCGCGGAGCGGCGGGTGTTGGTGACGGGCGCGGGGATGCTCGGGCTGACGGCGGTGGCGATGGCGACGACGGCGGGTGCCCGGGTGGTCGCGGTCGACCCGGATCCGGTCCGGCGGCGGCAGGCTCTGGCGTTCGGCGCGCGGGACGTCGGTGACGGCTCGGCGCCGGCGGGCTCGTTCGATGTGGCACTGGAGTTCTCCGGGCAACCCGCCGCCGTACGGATGTGTCTGGACTCCCTCGCGGTGGGCGGCGTGGCCGTGCTCGTGGGGTCGGTGTCGCCGGGGGAGCCCGTACCGCTGGATCCCGAGCGGCTGGTCCGTGGGCTGCACACCGTCGTCGGCGTACACAACTACCGGCCCGAGGACCTGCTGACGGCGGTGCGGTTCCTGACGGAGCACCACCGCACGTTCCCCTTCGCGGACCTCGTCGGGACGACGTATCCGCTGGACCGCGTGGATGCCGCGATCGAGGCGGCGCGCGGCGCCGCCGCCCCGCGACAGGCGTTGGCTCCGGGGCTGGGATGACCCCGGGTGCCCGGACTAGAGCATCGCGGTGCGTGCCGTACGGGTGTTGGTGACCGTCACGGTGGCCACGTCGGGGCGGTAACGGTCGTCGGACCATTCGATCGGTACGCCGCGTGAGTCCGTCGTCAGCCGTCGCTCCCGCAGCAGCGGCGAGCCCACCGGTACGTCCAGCAGCGCCGAGTCGGTGGCGTCGGCCGCGACGGCGTCGAAGGTGTGGCGCGCGGAGTCCAGGTCGACGCCCCAGGTGGTGAGCAGGGCGTAGATCGAGCCGGCGTCGAGGTTCGCGTTCAGCAGCGGGCGGCCGACCGGTTCGGTGTAGGTCATCCGCTCCAGCATCGCGGGCCGGCCGTCCAGCAGGCGCAGCCGCAGGAGTTGGACCACCAGGTCGTCGGCGTCGATCTGGAGGGCGGCGGCGACCGTCGCGTCGGGCCGGCGCAGCGCGATCTCCTGAAGTCGCTGGCCCGGCACATGGCCGGTGATCTCGGCGCGGGTGGTGAAGGACAGGAACGACTCGAACGGCTGGGTCGGTACGGCGTCCAGCACCACGGCGCGTTTGCCCTGGCCGCCGCCGATCAGGCCCTCGTCCCGCAGGGTGGCCAGCGCCTGTCGTACCGGACCGCGTGAGGCCGAGAACTCCTGGCAGAGGTCGGCCTCCGAGGGCAGCGTCTGCCCCACCTCGATCGCGCCGCTGCGAATACGCCGGCGCAACTCGGCCGCGACGGACCGGTGCAGAGGTTCCTTCATGCACCTGACTCTACAGGTGGCCGCCGATCGTGACCGATCGAGGACTCGGACATGAACAGCACATGACTTGTCACTACAAGCTATTGCCGGGGTTCCCCGCCGCTGGGACGGTTTCGGCCAAGGAGGACACCATGACCCATGAAGGAATCCACCGCCGTTCGCTCGTCGTCGGGGGCGTGGCCGCCGCGCTGACCGCCGTCGGCGCCGCCCCGTCCCTCGCCCTGACCACGGGCGCGGCCGGCGCCCAGGCACCGCCGCGCGCGGCGGTGCTGGAGTTCGCCGACCAGTGGACGAAGGCCACCGGTCTCGCCGAACTGCTGCGCCGCGCCGGGTTCTCTGTGGCCCCGCTGGATCTGTCCCGGCCGGCCACCGCGCAGGGCGCCGACCTGATCGCGTTCGGCGGTTTCACCAACAACGACGCGCGCTACACCGCCTATGTGGCCGCCCAGACGGCCTCGTTGGGTGATTTCGTGGCGGGCGGCGGGGTGGTGCTCGACCTCGCGCAGTCCGACCAGTTCGGCGCGGCCGTACCGTATCTGCCGTCCGCCCTGCGGGCCGTACGCACCGACACCGACCACGACACGATCCACCCCATGGCCGCCGACCACCCGCTGGTCTCCGCGCTGCCGGTGGTGTCGGGCCGCGTCCTGACCGGCCGGGCGTCCGGCGTCCGGGTCAGCTGGGAGACCTTCGGGTCCTGGCGGGGGATGCGCGTGCTGCTGGCGTGTACGGCCGCGGGCGCCTCGCCGTCGCTGCTGGAGGGCGCGCACGGATCGGGCCGGTTCCTCGTCTCCAGCCTCACCGTCGACAAGTGCTTCGACGCGTCCGGTGCGCCGGTGCAGCCCGCGGCGGCCGTACGGGACAGCGTCACGTTCTTCACCGCCCTCGCCGGCTATGTGGCGCGTGTGCGGGCCGGCACCGCGCCCGCCGTCGCTCCCACCCCCATGCCGCCCCAGCCCCCGGCGGGCCCGCTGGTGGGGCATGTGGACGAGACCACCGCCCGGATCTGGGCGAGACCGGGCCTGGACCCGGCGGTCCACCCGGTGTGGCGCTGCGCCGTACGCGCGGGGTCCGGCCAGTCGGTCATGGCCACCGCCCAGGTGTCCACGGCCAACGACGACACCCTTCTGGTTGACGTCCGGGGCCTGCGGCCGGACACGCGCTACGACTTCACGATCACGCCGCGGACCGCCGCGCCCGGCTTCGCCCCGCTGACGGGCTCCTTCACCACCGCGCCCCCGGCGGGGCTGCCCGCCGTCGTCACCATGGGTCTTGGCTCGTGCGCGCCCTCCACGCCGAGCACGGTCTGGACGCGGGTGCGCGAGGAGGGCTGCGACAGCTTCGTACTGCTCGGCGACACCCCGTACGTCGACTCCGGCGACCTCGCCGTGGCGCGCGCCAAGCACCGCGAGTTCCTGGTGCAGCCGGAGATCGCGGGCATGGTCGCGTCCATGCCCGTCTGGGGCACCTGGGACGACCACGACTTCGGCGGCAACGACATCGACGGAGGCTTCACCGGCAAGAAGAACACCCGTACCGCCTTCGTCGACCACCGGGCCAACGCCACGTTCGGCCACGGCGCCGACGGCAGGCCGCTCACCACCAGGACGGACGGCCAGGGCGTCTACACCTCTTTCCGGCGCGGCCCGGTCGAGGTGTTCCTCCTCGACCCGCGCTGGTTCAGCAACACCGGCCCGAGCTGGGCGGATCCGGCCGAGCGCACCTGTCTCGGGCAGGTCCAGTGGGACTGGCTGCGCGCGGGGCTCAGGAGCAGCACCGCCACCTTCAAGGCCATCGCCACCGGCATGATCTGGGACGACAAGGGCAATTCCGAGTCCGACGACTGGGCCACGTACCAGCACGAGAAGGACGCGATCCTTGATTACGTCGCCGCCGAGCGCATCCCCGGCTGCTTCCTCGTCGGCGGTGACATCCATGTCTCACGTGCCCTGAACTACGGGCCGCGCGTCGGCTACGACCTGTGGCAGTACATCGTCAGCCCGCTGCACGACCGCACGATCCCGAGCCTGAACGTCCCGAACCCGAACCTGGTCCACAGCGCGGTCGAACCGCATGTGTTCCTCAAGCTGGTCGCCGACACCACGGTGTCCCCGGCGACACTCACCGCGACCTGGATCAACCGGGACGGCAGGCGGCTGTTCGAGGTCCGGCGTACGGCGGACGATCTCGGCCACCAGGTCTGACCTTCTCGGCCACCAGGCCTGACCTTTCCCGGCCGCCAGGTCTGACCGTCCGGCTGCCAGCACATGAATAGACGATGACTTGTCAATACAAGCCATTGACCGGCCGCGGTGCGAACTGTGAGCGTTGCCGCAAGCCCGCACCGCGCCCGGGACACCCCCCAACCCGTCTTTCGGAGTCCGCTGTGTCCGTCCGCCGTTCCACCCTCACGGCCGCCCTCGTGGCGGGTCTCGCCACCGTCACGCTCCTCACCGGCTGCGGCGGCTCCGCCGAGTCGGCCGCCTCCTCGGCGACCTGCCCGGACGGAAGGATCCGCTTCGGGGTCGAGCCGTTCGAGGACCCCGCCCGGCTCACCCCGGCCGCGAAGGTGCTCGCCGACGCGCTGTCGAAGTCCCTGGACTGTCCCGTCGAGCTGACGATCACCGAGGACTACTCGGCCGAGGTGCTCGCCATGGAGAACCGCAAGCTCGACATCGGCATCTTCGGGCCGCTCGGCTATGTCTTCGCCGCCAAGCGCGCCGACGCCGAGGCCGTCGCCTCCTTCGGCGACGCCGACGGCAAGCTGTCCAGCTACACCGCCGGCATCTGGGTCCCCGCCAAGTCCTCCGTCACCTCCATCGAGCAACTGCGCGGCAAATCCCTCGCCCTGGCGTCGATCGGCTCCACCTCGGGCGACGCCCTGCCCCGCAAGGCGCTGCTGGACGCGGGCCTGGCCAAGGACGACGTGAAGCTCAACTACGCGGGAGGTCATCCGGAGGCGCTGCTCGCGCTCGTCAACGGCGCGGTCGACGCCGCCGAGATCAACTCGCAGCAGCTGTCCAGCGCCAAGGAGGCGGGCACCTTCGACGCGTCGAAGTTCCGCCGGATCTGGAACTCGGACCCGATACCCAACGACCCGATCACCGTACGGGGCGACCTGCCCGCCGCGTTCAAGACCGCCGTGCACGACGCCCTCCTCGGCCTCGATCCGGCGGCGGTCGCGGAGATCGGCGCCCTGCTCGACGTCAGCCCGCCCGGACCGCTGGTCACCGTGGACAAGTCCACCTACCGGCCGCTGTTCGAACTGGCCGACTCGCTCGGGCTCACCGAGAAGGACGTCTGATGCTCGAACTCTCCGGGATCACCGTGCGCTTCGGCGAGCGGCCCGTACTGCACGGCGTGGACGTCACCGTCGCACAGGGCGAACTGCTCGCCGTGCTCGGAGCCAACGGCTCGGGCAAGTCGACACTGCTGCGCGCCGCCGCCGGGCTCGTACCGCTCACGGCGGGCACCGTGACCGTCGACGGCCGGCCGGGCGACCGGCTCGACATCGCGCTGGTCTTCCAGCAGATCCATCTCGTCCGCCGGCGCTCCGTTCTGAACAACGTGTGCGCCGGTGCGCTCGGCCGGCTTCCGCTGCGCTCGTCGCTCCTCGGATTCCCGGACGAGGTCAAGGAGGAGGCGATGGCCTGCCTGGACCGCGTCGGTCTCGCCGACCGCGCCCACGACCGGGCCGGCAGCCTCTCCGGCGGCCAGCAGCAGCGGGTCGCCATGGCCCGCGCCCTGTGCCAGCGCTCGCGCGTGCTGCTCGCCGACGAACCGGTCTCCGCCCTGGACCCGGCCGCCTCCGAGCAGGTACTCGGCCTGCTCGCCGAACTCGCCCACGAGGAGCGGCTGGCCGTACTCGCCGTACTGCACCAGCCCGCCTACGCCGCACGTCACGCCGACCGCGTCGTCGGCCTGCGGGCCGGCCGGGTCGTGCTCGACGGCGCGCCCGACCAGCCCGTCGACGCCCTCTACCGACCCGCCGCCCTGGAGGCCGTGTCATGACGACGGAGATCCGCCGCCTGCCCGTACCTCCCCGGCCCCGGGTGCCCAGGACCCTGGCGATCGGCCTGCTCGTCACATCGGCCGTCGTGGCCGCGCACATCGTGGCGTGGCGGGCCACCGACGTGTCCTTCGGCGCCCTGGCCGAGGGCTGGCGCGGCATGGCCGACTTCCTCGCCGAGGCCGTCCCGCCCGACCTGTCGTGGGGAGTCCTCGAACCCAGCCTCTCGGCCGCGCTCGTCACCCTGTGGATCGGACTGCTCGGTACGACGCTGTCCGTGCCGTTCTCGCTGGTGCTGGCGCTGCTCGCCGCGCGCGGCACCGCGCCGTCGGGCTCGGTCTACCAGGCGGCGCGGTCCGTCCTGTCGTTCCTGCGCGCCGTACCCGATGTGGTGTTCGCCCTGGTCTTCGTGACCGCCGTCGGCCTCGGGCCGTTCCCGGGCGTGCTGGCGCTGGTGTGCCACAACGTCGGTGTGATGGGCAAGCTCTGGGCCGAGGCCCTGGAGGACGCCGACCCCGGGCCCGCCCAGGCTCTGCGCTCGGCCGGCGCCGGCCGCGTCCAGGTGGCCGTACACGCCCTGCTGCCCACGGTCGCGCCGCAACTGGCCGGGCTGCTGCTCTACCGGTTCGACGTGAACGTCCGCTCGTCGCTCGTGCTCGGCCTGGTCGGCGCGGGCGGCATCGGCTTCCTCATCAACCAGTCCATCCGGCTGTTCAAGTTCGACGAGATGCTCACGCACATCCTCGTGGTCGTGGTCCTGATCGTCCTCGTGGACCGGCTCTCCGCCGCCGTCCGCAGCCGCCTCACCTGAAGGGATACCCCATGATCGACTTGGCCGTACTGGACATCGCCGGGACCACCGTGGACGAAGGCGGCACGGTCTACCGGGTGCTCGCGTCCGTCGTGGCCGAGCACGGCGGGCCCGTGTCCGACGAGACGCTGCGCCGGTGGATGGGCGCCGACAAACGCGAGGCGCTGGCCGCGCTCACCGGCCGCACCGACGTCGAGGCGGCGCACGCCGACTTCGTGACACGGCTGCGCGAGGCGTACGGGGCGACTCCACCCGTACCGCTGACCGGTGTGCCCGAGGCACTGGCGGCACTGCGTACGGCGGGAGTGAAGGTGGCGCTCACCACCGGCTTCGACCGCCAGGTCACCGATCCCCTGCTCGCCTCCCTCGGGTGGCGGCTCGGCGACCATCTCGACGCGGTCGTCTGCGCCTCGGAGGTGGCGGGCGGCCGGCCCCGGCCGGACATGATCCACCGCGCCATGGAGCTGACCGGCGCGCGGAGTGCCCGACGCGTCCTCGTCGCGGGCGACACCGCCCTGGACATCCGCGCGGGACTGGCGGCGGACGCGGGCTTCGTCGTCGGCGTCCTCACCGGCGCGCAGACCCGTACGGAACTGGACGCGGAACACCCGACGCACATCCTCGACGGGGTGGCGGCGATTCCGGCGCTGCTCGGCGTCGGGACGGACGGCGCTCCGGCGCCGGCCGGGCGCTGAGGGCGGGGTCGGGCCGTACGAACCGCTCGCCCGGCGCCGGGTGAGAGACTGCGGCGGTGACGGGGGCGAGGACGCGGTGACCCCGTACGGCCGTCGAGCCGGGCGGCGTCGCCGCCGGGCGAAGGACGGCACCACCGTGAGTGAGACAACGGACGCGGCGCGGGGGGATCGGGCGGGGCGACGTCTGTCCTGGCCGTGGTTCCTGGTCGTCGTCGTGATCTACGCGGGCATCATCCAGGGCGTCGGGGCGCTGATCGGTGTGGACACGGGCGACTCCGACAGCCGGTTCCCGACCACCGAGTCCCTTGTCCGCGACGCCCTGGTCCCGATCGGGATCTCGATCGTGTACGCCGCCGCGGTGGTGACCTGGCTCGGCTGGTGGGGAGAGATCCTGCGCTACCGGGCTCCCGTACGAGGCTGGGTGCGCTGGGTGCCGGTCTCGATGCTGGCCGTCTCGGTGATCGGCCTGAACTACGGCCATCTCGCCGATCAGAGCCTGTCGTTGGTGCTCTGTCTGCTGCTGCTGGGACTGTTCGTCGGCGTCGGCGAGGAACTGATGTTCCGGGGCATCGGCGTGCACGTCTTCCGCCGTGCCGGGTTCGGCGAGGGAAAGGTGGCGCTGTACTCGTCGCTCGTCTTCGGCCTCGTCCACGTCAGCAACGCCGTCGGGCAGGGGTCCCAGGCCCTCGTGCAGGCCGTCGTCGTCTCCACCTCGGGCTACTTCTTCTATCTGTGCCTGCGGGTCGGCGGTGTGATCCTGCTGCCGATGCTCGTCCACGGTCTGTGGGACACCAGCCTGCTCTCCCATCTGGTGGGCACGGAGCCGCAGGTGTCCCCCAGGGTCGCTCTGCCCGTCCTTCTCCAGGTGGTCCTGATCGTCGTCCTGTTCGTCAGGCGGCGCGCCGTCGAACCGGTTCCCGCCGGACCGGAGCCCCGCTGATCCGTCGGTGGTGGCCGTGGGCCGGGGGCGTACGGGTCAAGATTCCCCGGGTTACGGGTCTGTCCCAGGACGGGGTGGTGGGGGAGTGATGCGTGATCGTCGTGGGAACCGGCGTTCGGGCCCGTGGGGCGCTGGGTGAGGCGGTGCGGGCGGGGGTGTGGTCGGTGGTGATGCGTGTAACGGGGATGTATTAGGCGGGGGTTGGGGGCAACGGCGATGCGGGTGGGGCCGCTCTTGGTGATCAGAAACGGCGGCTCGTAGCGAGCGGCCGGCCCACGGGTCCCCGACCGATGAGGAAGAAAACAATGCGCGTTCGCAAGCTCACCTTCGCCGCTCTGGCCGTCGCCGCGACTCTCTCCCTGACGGCGTGCAACGACGAGGACCTGACGGGTCAGGGTGATCCGTCGGGCTCGTCGACCATGTCCGCGTCGAACGGCGGCTCCGGGTCGGGCGGTTCGGACTCGGATGGTTCGGACTCGGGCGACGGGCAGGAGCAGGGTTCGGGCGGGCGGCAGGACGCGGGCTCCGAGGCGGGCTCCGGCGGTGGGGCGGAGAAGTGCCGTACGGACGACCTCGACATCAGCGCGTCGGACGGCACGATCGGCGGTGACACCGAGGGCACGGTGGTGGTGGAGTTCAAGAACCTCGGTGGCAAGGACTGTGTGCTGGCGGCGTACGCGGGCGTGGACCTGAAGACCAGCGCGGGATCGCTGTCGGCGGAGCGTACGGGGCAGGAGGCGGACACCACCGTTCTCGCGGACGGGGAGTCGACGTTCTTCGGTGTCACGTACCCGATGAACGACTCGGGCGGTTCCGGTGTCAGCGTCAGCGCGCTGCTGGTGACCCCGCCCAACGAGACGAAGTCGTTCTCCGTCGAATGGCCCGGCTCCGCCACGCTGCCGGCCACCGACGGCTCCGGCTCCTCGGTCAAGGTCGGCCCGATGGGCAGCGCCGGACAGGGCGGCGCGAGCTGATCACCACACCTCCGTGGTGACCCCCGCACCTCCGTGGTGACCCCTGCACCCCCGTGGCGGCACGACCGCCACCGATCGCGAACGCCTCGACCGGTATCCACTGTCCACCGGTCGGGGCGCGTTCACGTCCGGGGCTGGTCCGGCACGATGACGACCTTGCCGGCGACCGTGCGGGACTCGGCGAGGGTCATGGCCGACGCGGCGTCGGACAGCGGGATCCGCGCGGCGACGCGCGGGGTGAGCGAGCCGTCGGCCATCAGCCGCAGCACCTGGGTAAGGTCGTCGTTCAGCCGGCGCCGCCAGGTCGCCGGGCGGCGCCGGCCGGCCCAGAAGTTGTAGAAGTGGGCGCCCCTGCCGTTGGGCAGCAGATTCCACAGCAGGATGCGCGCGAAGAGTCGCAGCACCGGAAGCCGCGAGCTGCCCGGGTCGTCCTTGGAGGCCGCGGTGCCGTACGAGACGAGCGTTCCGCCGCGGCGCAGCAGCCGCCACGACTCGACCAGCCCGGCGCCGCCGACATGGTCGAACACCGCGTCCACACCGTCCGGCGCCAGCTCGGCGATCCGCCGGTACATCTCCGGGTCGTGGTGGTCGACGGGGGTCGCGCCCAGCTCCCGTACCGTCGCGTGGTGGCGCGGGGACGCCGTCCCGATCACCGTGATCCCGGCATGGCGGGCCAGCTGGACGAGTACGGAACCGACACCGCCGTTGGCGCCCAGCACCACGATCGTGCCGCCGGGGCGGACCTCGGCCGTCCGGTGCAGCATCTGCCAGGCGGTGACGCCGTTCACGACGACGGCCTCCACGGCGGCGACGTCCAGGTCCGCCGCCACCGGCACCAGTTCCACGGCGTCGACGAGCAGATGACTGGCCCAGGCGCCGACCTTGGTGACCGCGGCGTACCGGCGTCCGGTCATTCCCGCGTCCACGCCCGGCCCGGTGGCGGTGACGGTGCCGACGACGTCGTATCCGGGGACGAAGGGGAACGGCGGCTGGTCGTAGTACTTGGCGCGGCGCATCTGCTGTTCCGCGAACGAGACCCCCGTCGCGTCCATGCGCAGCAGCACCTGCCCGGCGGCGGGGGCGGGAAGGGGGCGCGTCCGCACCTGGAGTCCGCTCGGCTCGACCGGGCCGGGGAGCATGATCTCGGTGGCTGCGGCGGGAACGCCGCTGGTCACGGCGGTGTGCGCGGCGGTGTGTACGGCGGTGTGCGCAGGCGCGTTCATGGTCGTGCTCATGGTGGATTCCTGTCCGCTCGAATCGGCTTCGTGATGTAAGGATACGAGTGTTAGCCGAGCGACCGCAAGAGGGAACACCCATAAGCTTCGCGCTGTAAGGTAACGCCATGGGAGAAGACACATCAGCGACACAGAGCCGCGTCCGCAACCGCCGGGGCGAGGGCGCCCGACTGCGCGAGGAGATCGTGGCCGCGGCCGTCGGCCTGCTGGAGGAGACCGGTGACGAGAGCGCCGTCACACTGCGCGCCGTCGCGCGCCGCGTCGGAATCGCCGCCCCCTCGATCTACCGCCACTTCCCGGACCAGCCCGCCATCATGCTGGCCGTCGTGCGCGACGCCTTCGTGGAGCTGGACGAGCGGCTGCGTACCGCCGTGGACGCCGCCGACGGTGAATCCCGTGCGCGGCTGACGGCCTTGTGCCACGCCTATCTGGACTTCGCGCTGGCCCGTCCGGGGCGCTACCGGATCATGTTCGGGGGGCTCTGGACCCCTGATCTGAACGCCAGTTCCGTGACCGAGGAGGACGTGGCCACGCTCGGTCAGGAGAGCCTCGGGCGGCTCGCCGAAGCGCTGGCGGAGTGCGTCGCCGCCGGTTCCGCGACCAGCGACGACCTGCCCGCCGACGCGGTCGCGCTCTGGCTCGGTCTGCACGGACTCGCCCATCAGCGGGCGGTCTCCCCCTCGTTCCGCTGGCCGCCGGGCATCGCCGAACGTGTCATCACCTCCCTCGCGCACTTCACGGACGCCTGACCGGACGACGGACCGGACGGCGGATCCGGCGCGGGCGCCGCGGCGTAGCCGGCGGTGTGAGATCCCCCGGACGCCCGCCGCACTCGTCTCGCGTCAGGCGGCCCGTAGCAGCCCCAGACCGGTGAACATCTCGCGGCACCAGGACAGCGCGCTGTCCACCGACTCCCACTGCCTGTCCTCCGGCGACAGATGCGGCAGGATGTACGGCTCCGTGATGCCCGTGGGCAGATCCTCCGGATAGCAGGTGTTCGGCGGTGTGCCGTAGCGCGAGTCGTGCATACGGCGGGCCACCGCCCGGGGGGCGCTGTCCCACACCGCGAACCACAGGCGGCGCAGCATCGCCGGATGCGCCATCACGAACATCAGCCGTCCCATGTCCAGCGGTTCCGCCGGTGAGATCACCCGGGCCACCGCCGCGTAACGGTCGGTGTCGCTCACGTACGCGCAGAAGCCCGACCAGATCTCGACGCTGTGCCCCGCCGCGATGATCGAGGAGCACAACGCGGCCAGCGCGACCCCCCGGTGGTAAATGACCGAGTGCGGCGTGGTGTTGACGTACCCGGCCGGGACGAGGAACGTCACCACCCGCCCCCGCGCCGAGATCCGCTGCGGCACGGAGTCCACCATGCACTCCGGCGCACCGCTCAGATAGGCGCCGACGTCCACCTCGCTGCCGGTCACGTCCCACGTGGGCACGAGGGCCGTCGTCAGGACCTCCTCCCCGGCGCGTTCGCGCAGTTCGGCGACTTCGGCGTCCACGTCGGGAAGGACGGTGGTCCACCCGTCCTCGGCCAGCCGCAGCGCCTCCGCCCACGAGGCGCCGGCCCACTCGCTGTCGCCCGGTGGGTGGCGCCCGTCCCCGTCGTCGATGGTGTCCGGCGCGTGGACGCGGTCCACGAACTCCTGCCACGACCACATCGGGGGCAGCGCGTGGACGGTGTCCGTCTGACGCGGGTCCTCGCAGGTCATACGCCGAACTCCCCCTCGCCGGCGCCCAGACCGTCCCTCTCCTCGGAACCGAGCCCCAGCGCGGAACGGTGGGCCGCCGACATGCCCCGTACGACCCGCCACCGCAGGGCCTGCTCCACGCTCGCCCCCGCCTGGAGCAGCTTGGCCGCGTCGATACTGGCCCGGGGCGAGAACATCACCGGCAGCCGCTTCTCGGCCCCCGTGGCGCGCAGCCGCCGTACCTCCTCGATCATCTGCCGGGCGTCCACCGGCCGCGCGGGCGCGTGCGCGAGGGCGATGCGCTCCTCCAGCTCCTCGTCGACCGGTACGTCGATGACGACGAACCGGTCCAGCGTCGCCGCGTCCAGCGCCTGCCGGCCCACGTACTGCCGGTCGCCGCCGGTGCCGTACGTGTTGGCGGTGGCGATCAGCCGGAAGTCGGGGTGCGCGGCGACCATGCCGTCGGCGAAGGCGCAGGACCGGATGGACAGCGCCTGGTTCAGCTCCGCGAGCAGCCCGGGATGGCCGCTGTCCAGTTCGTCGAGCAGCATCAGTCCGCCGTGCTCGAACGCGCTGCGGAAGGGGGTTCCGTGGTAGTGGCCGTGGGCGTCGTAGTACCCGAAGATCTTGCTCATCGGTGTCGTCGGCCCGAGGGAGAGGGCGTGGAACTCCTGCCCGAAGCCCTGGGCCGCCTGCTGGGCCATCATCGACTTTCCGGTCCCGGCCGGCCCGACCAGCAGTACGTGGCAGCCGGCGCCGAGCGCCAGCAGGACATCCGGCAGTACGGCGTGGGTGTGGCCGCCGACCCGGACGGGATCGGCCTGGGCGACCCTGACCTCCACGACGGGCGGGACCGAGTCGGCGACGGTCGCGACGACCGTACGGACCGCCTCGTCGCGGGCGAACTGCCCGGCCGACCGCGCCACGGCCTCCCGTGACTCCTCCCACTCGCGCCGGGCCTTCCCGAGCGCCTCCTCCCACTCGCGCCCGGCGTTCCCCAGCGCCTCCTCCCACTGCGCCGCCGCTGTCGCCAGCGCGTCCTCCACCGACTGTCGTGTCCGCTCCGACGTCTTGGCGGTGGCCTCCTCCGTGAGGGTCGTGGCCGTCTTCTCGGCGACGCGCCGGGCGGTCTCGTCGGCGGTGTCTCCCGCCGCCTTCTCGGCGGTGCGGACGATCTCGGCCGCGTCGGCGACGCGTTCGCCGGCGATCTCGCGGGCGGTCTCGGTGGCCACTTCGCGGGCCGTGGACTCGATGGTCTGCTGGGCGTAGGGAGACCGGGCGAGAGCGTCGGCGTAGCGCATGACGGTCTCGCTCGCGGTGGCCGCCGCGATGTCGCGGACTTCTGCCCTGGTGTTCTCACGCATACGGGGGACTGTAGGCAGGGCGGCTCGGGACCCCTCCCGACTTCCGGCGAAATTGACTCGCACGAGGGCCGACCCGTCGCTTGGCCGGGTCGGCCCTCAGCCGTGTCACGTACGCACCAGGGGATCGGATGCGTACGCGCACGATGTCTGGTTGAACGATTCTGCACGGGTCGCGGTTACGCGCGGACCGAGGCGATCGGAGAGTGGTTCAGAGAGGCGATCGGTACGCCGGACTCCCGCGCCCGTCGGCCGCCGGGTGGCCTGTGAACGGCCCGTGGTCAACGGGCGGATGAACACCCGCCGGTTCGGCCCGCAGCGGGCCCCCGAGTGGGTCCGTGGGCCCTGCGTATGGGCCCTGACCTGTACTTACGCTGCTGCCGCTCGGGGGCACTACGGCGTGGGGCGGGAGATCAGGGTGTGTGACGGGCGGCAGCGTGACAGAGGCCGGCAGCGTGACAGAAGCCGACGGGACTGGCCGGACGGGCATGACTGGCATGACTGGTGGGACTGGCCGGACTGGCGTCACTGGCGCGACCGGGGGCAGAGCGGGGCCGAGTACGCCGCGATGTTCGGGGTCGTGGCCGCGATCATCGCGGCGATCGTCGGCCTGTCCGTACCCGCCGACGAGGCGACCGGGCTGAAGAGCGCGGTGTGCCGCGTACTTCACCCGCTGAGCGGGGACGAGGCCTGCGCCACCGGCGACTACGCGGACGGCGAGGGCGGGGGCGGCGACGGGGGCGGTGGGGGCGAGGGCGGGGACCCCTTCGTACCGAACGGCGACCCGTTCGAGCCCACCAGGTGTCTGCTGTCCCAGGACCAGACGAAGACCACGGTCGTCGTCCAGATCTTCTTCATCAAGATCAGCAGCTCCGAGACGGTCAAACTCCAGCAGTGGTCCGACGGCACCGTCACCCTGGAGCGGATCACCGAGGTCGGCGGCGGCGTCACCGCCAGCATCTCCGCGGGCATCCGCGGCCTGGAGGACTGGGGCGGCAGCGCCAAGCTGAGCGGTACGTATCTGAAGGGCAGCGGCAGCGGCGGGCAGTGGCTCTTCTCCGGGAACAAGACCGGCGACGCGCAGAAGGACCTGGAGCTGAACCTCGCGGACGCCAAGCAGTTCACCGAGTATCTGAAGGCCCAGGACGAGTGCAACTCCCGCCCCGCCGGGCCCCGTTCCTCCGAACTCGGGATGATCTGCGGCTACCACGCCGGTAAGAAGAAGCCCGACCTGCCGCCGGAGAAGGCGCCGGACGTCGACATCACCAAGACCTCCATCGAGGCGTCCGGCAACGCGAACTTCGGCGGCAAGTTCAAGGGCAGCGGCAAGGGCGGCAAGGGCGACGGCCCCAAGGACCTCGGGAAGATATCCGGTGAGCTGGCCAACGGCACGATGACCGAGGACGTCGTCGTCATGCGTTCGCACAGCGGACCGAACGCCGGGAAGATCACCTTCGTCTACACGTTCACGGTCAAGGGCGCGGGCGGCGCGGGCGGGATCGCCACCGGCGAGAGGATGCAGCAGGTCTCCGTCACCTACGACGCGGCGACCTACGACCAGGAGGAAGCCGACGGCAAGGCGCACCGCCCGGAGAAGCTGATGATCACCACCAGCGAGGAGGCCGGCGGAGGCGGCGGCGTCAAGGTCGAGGGCGGCGCCAACGCCGGCCCCGTCACCATCGATGTCGGCGGCGGTGGCGGATCGACCAACTCGCAGATCCACACCGAGACGGCCGAACTCATCCTCGACAACGACGCCGACAGCACCGCCGTGGAGGACTGGCTGCGCGGCAACGGCGACCAGCCCGCGAAGAATCCGCTGCCCACCCCCAGCGACGCGGCCAAGGTGCCGGGCCCCGACGCGAGCCCGCTGGAACGGCTGTTGTACGACAAGGGCAAGCTCAGCAAGCTCGACTACAAGGCCAACACCGACTGGTGGAACGCCTCGCTGGGCATCGGCTTCGGTATCTCCGCCGGGCAGTTCACCCTCGGGTTCAAGCTCTTCGGGATCGACATCACCCATGAGGAGAAGAACCAGACGATCACCGGCGACCCGATGTACGCGACGGCGCCGAAGAACGGTGGCGCACGGCCCTGGGTCGAATGGAAGAACTGCAGCAAGATCAAGCCCATCCCGACCTGAGGCGACAGGCGACAGGCGATAGGCGGTACGCGCTACGCGCTACGCGGTCGGCCCCGGGTCCCGGACTCCCGGACTCCCGGGGGCCACCGCGTTCCGCCGTCAGCCGCGCGGCGCCGTCAGCCGCGCAGCACGGACAGGTCCTCGTCGCCGAGAGCGATGTCGCCCGCCGCGACGTTCTCCTCCAGATGGGTGAGCGAGCCGGTGCCCGGAATCGCCAGGACCGACGGCGACGACGCCAGCAGCGCGGCGAGCGCGATCTGCGCCGTGGTCGCGCCCCGGCGCGCCGCGACCTTGCCGAGCCGTTCGGTGTCGAGCGGGGTGCCGCCACCGCCGAGCGGGAAGTACGGCACGTACGCGATACCCGCCTCCTCGCACTCCGCGAGGAGCGCGCTGTCGTCGGCGTACTGGTTCTGCACCGCCGTGACGGGCGCGACCGTTTGGGCCTCCGCGAACTGGGCCGCGTCGACGTTGCTGATGCCCAGGTGCCGGATCAGCCCCTCCGCGCGCAGCTCGGCCAGCGCCGCGAACCGTTCCGCGACCGACTCCCCGCCCGGCCCGGTCATCCCGCCCACCCGCAGATAGACCAGGTCGAGCCGGTCGAGCCCGAGGGTGCGCAGATCGGTCTCGACCAGGCCGCGCAGCTGGTCGGGCGTCGCCTGCCCGCTCGGCACACCGTCCGGGCCGGGCAGCGGACCGACCTTCGTCGCGATCACCAGGTCGGCGGGGTAGGGGGTCAGGGCCGTACGGATCTGCTCGTTCGCCCGTACGCCTCCTCGGCCGTAGAACCCGGCGGTGTCGATGTGGTTCACACCCAGCTCCACGGCCCGCCGGAGCACCGCGATGCCGGTCTCGGAAGGGCGCGTCGGGCCGTCGAAGGTGCCGGTGGCCAGGCGCATGGCGCCGAAGCCGAGCCGGTTGATGGTCAGGTCTCCGCCCAGGGAGAAGGTCTTGGTCGTCATACGGCCCATGCTGCGCTCGGCCGCCACATCCGGCGAGCGGGTGGCAGCTTGGTGCCAGACTGGGGAGATGCGGAACGAACACGTGTTTTCAGTGCGTGGGGACGCGGAGCTGGTCGCGCGGGCCGGGCATCTCTTCGCCTCCGCGCGTAACGAGTTCGTCTGCGCCGCGCGGGACCTCAGGACGTGGTCGCAGCCGGCGGCGAGGGAGGCGGTCCGGGCCCGGATGAGCACGGCGTACGCCCCCAAGACCCCAAGCAACCAGAGCACCCCGTACGCCCCGGACACCCCGGACACCCCGGACATCCGGCACACCCCGTACGCCCCGGGCCTCACCGTCCGCAAACTGCTCAGCCCGGTCGCGCTCGCCGACGAGGAGGCGCGGGCGCATCTGCGGCAGGTGCGGGGCGCGGGCGCGCTCGTACGGATCAGCGGCTCGCGGCTGCCGCACGAGACGATCCTCATCGACCGCCGGGTGATGATCCTCGCCGGCCGGGAGACTCCCGCCGGCCGTGAGTACACGGTGACGACGTTGCAGACCCTGGTCGACGGCGTCCACTCGATGTTCCGCGCGCTCTGGGACACCGCACTCGACCTCGACACCTATCTGCGCGGCGACGTCCCGCATCTCGACGCGGAGGCCCGTGTGATCCTCGGGGAACTGGCGTCGGGCCGCACGGACGTGTCGGCGGCGAGACGGCTGGGCGTCTCACTGCGTACGTACCGGCGGCGGGTGGCGGAGCTGATGACCGGGCTGGAGGCGGACTCCCGCTTCCAGGCGGGAGTACGGGCGGGGGAGCTGGGGCTGACACCGGGGCGCGAGTGAGCCGGCGCCATGGCCCCTCAGCCGTCCAGCGCCCTCCCGATCGCGCTCAGATACCCGGCCACCGGGCCCAGCGTGAGCAACCCGCTTCCCGCGCCCGCCAGTTCGGCGGAGGCCGGGAGCAGCCGGGTGCGGGCGCGGACCAGTGCCGTGCGGTCCGCGAGACGCAGGGCCGCCGTTGCCTCCAGGCAGCAGCGGGCCTCGTACAGCAGGTCGTGGGGCGCCTCCGGCAGGGCGCGCAGAGCGCGGAGCGCCCCGGCGTCGTCGCCGGTGGACAGCGCGGTGAGCGGGGTGATCCAGGGGCGGTACGGTCCCCAGTCGGCTTCCGGGTCGACCGCCTCGCGCGGCGGGACGGCGGGGCCGTCGGCGAAGTGCAGCGACAGCAGCGCGAGCGGCAGCAGGCCCTCGCTCAGCCCCGGCATTCCGGCGGCCGGGAGCTTGGTCGCGGCCGTCTCGTATGCCGCCCTCGCCCCGGCGAGATCCCCGGACGCGGCCAGCCGCAGCGCGCCGTACCACTCGGTGAAGACGCCCACCAGCGGCCGTTCGTGGCGGGCCGCCAGCCGGTCCGCCGCGTCCGCGTGGGCGTCGGCCGCCGTGAAGTCGCCCAGCGCGCCCAGCGCCTGAAGGCGGATCAGATGACCCAGGACCTCGTAGGTCGCCAGAGCGTGCCGCGCGCCCAACTCGACCAGTTCCGCGCCGACTTCGGCGCGGCGCGGGGCGAGGCCCGCGCGAGTGAAGGACTGCATGAACGTCCCGTTCAGCGCGAACGCCAGCAGCGCCGGGTCGTCGAGGCGCCGTGCGATCGTCTCCGCCTGCGCCGCCGCCTGCGGTCCGCGTGCGGAGCGCGTGCCGCGCATCTCCACCGCGACGGTGGCGAGGAGCCGGCAGCGCACCGCGTCGTACCCGTCGCGCCGGGGCAGCACGGCCAGGGTGCGTTCGGCGGCGGCGACGACCTGCCGCGCCAGTTCCGGATCGTCGCCGCGCGTCCAGATCGCGGGCACGTCGTAGGCGCCGATCACCCGGCCGGTCAGTTCCGGGTCGCCGGACTCCTCGGCGGCGGTGATCGCCGCCATCCGCTGCTCGCGCGCCGCCGTCAGCCCGTCGGCGCCGGTCACCGCGAGATCGCGGAGCAGGCCCACGGTCGTCTCCAGGCGGGCGCGGGCGCCGGCCGCGACCGTGCGGTCGTACGCCACCGCCGCCCGCGTCCACAGCCCTGACGCGGTCTCGGCGAGGCCGGCCGTGGCGTCGATCGCCGGATTCTGCGCCAGTACGTCCGCCTCCAGCCGTCGCAGCGCCGGCCCCGGATCCAGCCCGAGCTGTTCCACCAGCGTCGACCGGGCCCGGCGCAGGACGGCGAGGGCGTCCCCCTGACGGCCCGTGCGGTACAGGGCCAGCGCCAGCAGCCGCCAGGCGTCCTCGCGCCAGGGGTGATCGGTCAGATGCGCGTCCAGGTCGGGGACCGCCTCGGCGGCCTGGCCCACGGCAAGCCGCGCCTCGGCCCTGCGCTCGACGGACCGGAGCCGCAGTTCGGCCAGCCGGGCGCGTTCACCCCGTACCCACTCCTCCTGAGTGAAGTCGGCGTACGCGGGCCCGCGCCATATCTCCAGCGCCTCGCCGAGCCGGCGCAGCGCCCGCGCGGGCTCCAGCGCCGCCGCCTCGCCGACCGCCGTCTCGAAACGCCAGGCGTCGACGGCGTCCGGCCCGGGGCGCAGCGCGTACCCGGGGCCCTCGGTGACCAGCAGCCGGGCGGGGGTACGGGGCGGCCGGTCCGGTTCCAGGGCACGCCGGAGCGCGCCGACGAAGGTCTGTACGGCGCCGACCGCCCCGGCCGGCGGCGGATCGTCCGTCCACAGGTCGGCGACCAGCCGGCCGACGGGGACGACCTGGCGGCGGGCGACGATCAGCCGGGCCAGTACGGCGCGGTGGCGCGGGCCCTTGAGCGCGATCGGTCCGCCCCGGTCCTCGGCCGTCACGGGGCCGAGCACACCGAAGAAGACCTCGTCGCCCACCCGTTCCACGGTGCTCCGCCTCCCGCGCTGACCCACTGCTGATTCGCCTGCCACAGGCTGGAAGCACCCTACGAAAGAGCGCATCATGCACCCCACCATCCCCGGCTTCACCTATCAGCGCGTCGCCGTCGCCGACGGTGTCTTTCTCAACGTCGCCGTCGGCGGCTCGGGCAGCCCGGTCGTGCTCCTGCACGGTTTCCCGCAGACGCATCTCATGTGGCGGCATGTCGCCGTGGAACTCGCCGCCCGGCACACCGTCATCTGCCCGGACCTGCGCGGTTACGGCGCGAGCGACAAGCCCGCCGAGGGCACCGGCCGGTCCGACGGGCCGGGCGACGCCACGTACTCCAAGCGCACCATGGCCGCCGACACCGTCGCGCTCGCCCGCGCGCTCGGGCACGACCGGTTCGCGCTGGCCGGGCACGACCGGGGCGCCCTCGTCGCCGTCCGCGCGGCGCTCGACCACCCGGAGGTGATCACCCATCTCGCCTCGCTCGACGTCCTGCCGACGCTGGACACCTGGGACGTCATGCACGGCACCACCGCCGCCGTCGGCTTCCACCTCTATCTGATGGCCCAGCCGCCCGGTCTGCCCGAGCGGATGATCAGCGCGAGCGCGGACGCGTTCTTCGGCCACTTCCTGGACATCTGGACGCGCGACCCGCGGGCGATTCCGGCCGAGATCCGCGCCGAGTATCTGGCGGCCTCCCGCGCGGCCGTTCCCTCCATCGTCGCCGACTACCGCGCCTCGGCCGGGATCGACGTCGCCCACGACCAGGCCGACCGCGACGCCGGGAACCGGCTGCGGATGCCGGTGTCCGTCCTCCAGCAGGACTGGGGCGCGGCCCTGGGCTTCGACGCCGCCGCCCGCTGGCGCGCCTGGGCGCCCGACCTGCGGCACACGACCGTCTCGTGCGGCCACTTCATGGCGGAGGAGGCACCGGGGGAGGTCGTCGAGGCGATACGGGACCTGCTCACCCGCTGAACAGCCGCACCCGAAGGCCGGACCGAGGCGGGCGGACCGGGGCCGGGCGGACCGGGGCCGGGCGGACCGGGGCCGGGCGGACCGAGGCGGGCGGACCGGGGCCGGGCGGATCGGACCCGCTCAGCGCACCCGCAGCGCGTCCAGCAACCGCCCCAGCGCCGCCCGCGTGTCGGTCAGGTCCGCCGGGTCCGCCGATGTCGCCAGCCACAGCGCCGCCTCGTTCATCGCGCCCGACAGCAGATGCGCGAGCGGCGCCACCGGCTGTGCGGCGATGACACCCCCGGCCACCAGCCCGGCCAGCGCCTCCGTCAGATGGCGGGCCGACGACGCCTCGTCCATCGCCCGCCACTCGGTCCAGCCCAGTACGGCGGGCCCGTCGAGAAGCATGATCCGCTGAATGTCCGGCGCGGTCGTCGCGGTGATGAACTCCTGGCAGCCGGTGACCAGTTGGTCCCACGGATCGTCCCGCGTGCCGGCCGCGTCCGCGACACGTGACCCGACCTCCTCCTGGACGTTCTCCAGTACGGCGCGGAAGAGCGCGGTCTTGCTGTCGAAGTGGTGGTAGAGCGCGCCCTTGGTGACACCGGCCGCGGTGACGATCTCGGCGAGGCTCACCGCGCCGTAACCGACCTCGGCGAAGAGTCTCCGGCCCTCGCGCAGCAGTGTCTGCCTGGTCTTCTCCCGCTGCCGGGCCCGGGTCCCCTGCTCCTGCGGCATCGTGCTTCTCTCCGTTTGACATACCAATAGTATGCGAATAGCGTTGTTCGCGTACCAATGGTATGCGAAAGGAACTGTCATGGAGCTGACCAGCTTCTATCCCGTGATCGCCACCGCGCGGCTCCAGGAATCCCACGACTTCTACACGCGGCTGCTGGGCTTCGAGACGACGTTCGAGGCCGACTGGTACGTCAGCCTCCGGCGGCCGGGCCCCGTCCCGTACGAGCTCGCGCTCCTCGACCCCACCCACCCGACGGTGCCCGCCGGCTACGGCAGGCCCGTCCAGGGGCTGCTCCTCAACTTCGAGGTGGCGGACGTGGACGCGGAGTGGCGACGGCTCGTCGACGGCGAGGGCCTGACCCCCGTACTCACCCTACGCAGCGAGGACTTCGGCCAGCGGCACTTCATCGTGGCCGACCCGAACGGGGTACTGATCGACATGATCACGCCGATCGAACCGACCCCGGAGTTCGCGGAGCAGTACGTCGGCCTCGCGATGGCGCGGTCCTGATACGCGCGGTTCCAATGCGCGCGGTCCTGATACGCGCGGACGCCGCGAAGGCCCCGACCGGAACGGGAACCGGTCGGGGCCTTTTCGCGTGTCGGCGCCGCGTACCGGCGCCACGCGTCAGTTCTGCGGCGGGCGGTCGTCGCCCGGCGTGGGCCGGTCCTGGGAGCCCAGCTGCTCGTTGAGCTTCTGCTGAGCGGTGTCGACATGGCCCTTGTACTTGTCGCCGGTCTTCCTGTCGACGGCGTCACCGGCCTTGTCGACGCCCTTCCGCGCGGTGTCCTCGTGGCCCTTGACCAGGCCCTTGAGCTTGTCGAGCATCGACATGGTTCGTCCTCCCTTGTGGGGGTTGCTCCCCTCCCAGCATCGGGGCGTCCCCCCTGTCCCGCATCCGGGCGGCGACAAATCGTGAGGAACCGCAGCTGAGTGCACCATTTCGCTGCGATCTCCGGGTAAAGACCGGACCCCGAGGCTGCGCGCCGGACGGGGGAGTCGCACTCTTGACCGTATGAGTGACGCACCGATCGTCGTACACCGGCCGTCCGGGACGGGCGGCCGGCGGGTCACCGTCCGCGGCCGGATCATGGGACTCGCGCACAGTGACGACCATCTGATCGAATTCCTGCGCCTCGCCGGGCTGCCCGACGCGTGGGAACTGCTCGACGACCCCGTCTGGGTGGAGTGGCAGGGCGGGCAGCCGCACGAGTACGGCGGCGCCGGGTGACCGCTCGGAGCACCGGTCAGGTCGGCTGCCGCTGCTCCGCCACGATCGGCGTCAGCTGTGTGAGCGTGTCGATCCGCCAGTCCGCCGCCGCGACGACGTCCGGATCGTCCGCCGCCAGATAACCCCAGTGGCCACGCCGCAGATGCGCCGCCCGCAGCCCGGCCCGCTGGGCGGGGAACAGGTCGTGCATGGGGTGGTCGCCGACGTACAGAATCCGTTCCGGCACGGTGTCCGCCGCCTCCACCACCCGGGCGAAGAACTCGCCCGACGGCTTGGCGACACCCCATTCGCCGGACGTGACGACCAGATCGGCGGGCAGATCGAGGCCCCGCAGCAGCTCACCGGCCTTGACGCTCTGGTTGCCCGCGATGATGACGCGCACGCCGAGTTCGTGCAGACCGGCCAGGGCGGGCCGTACGTCGGGATAGAGATCGGACTCGTCCAGGTGCTCGCCCCGGCCGGCGGCCTCCCGGGCCCGGTACGCCTCCCCGACGTCTATGCCGGGCTTGATGAGGCGCAGCGCGTCGGCGTTGTCCCTGCTCTGGGTGGTGACGGCGCCGACCAGCGCGGAGATGGTGTGGCGGGGGATACCGAGCCAGTCGGCCCAGGAGGCCCAGTAGCGGTCGTCGCGGACGAGAGTCTCGCCGACGTCGAACACGATGGTTTCGATCACCGGGGTAAGCGTAGGGGCTGCGGGGCCCCGGATGGTGGCGGTGCGCGGCCGTGGGGGGACACGCTCTGCCGATTGTCAGTGGCGGGCCGTAGCCTTGGGGCATGTCAGCTTCCTCCGATGCCAGCGTTTCCGTCCGCCCCGCCGCCGTCGTCAACGCGGAGATCCGTGCCCTGTGGGCGCGCGCGGGCCGGGCGCTGTCCCCCGCCGAGCAGCAGGAGTATCAGCGGTTGCTGGTCGAGTGGGCCGCGGCGGTCCGGGCGGATGTGGTGGAGGCGGCTTAGGCCGATCGGGGGCCGACGGGGGGCCGATCGGGGCCGGGACATCGGAAATGGAGATGATCTTGGTCCGGATGGCGTAATGTTGCATTCAACGGCGCGGGGTGGAGCAGCTCGGTAGCTCGCTGGGCTCATAACCCAGAGGTCGCAGGTTCAAATCCTGTCCCCGCTACTGGCAGAAGACGAAGGCCCGGATCCACTGGATCCGGGCCTTCGTCGTGCCTGCCTGCCTGCCCGCCCGCCCGGCCGCCCGCCCGGCCGCGTTCGCCGGACGCCGACCGATCGGCCTTGACCTTTACGCAACGTCAAGATTTAGCGTTTCGGTCATGGAGTGGTCGATCCAGGACATCGCGAAGAAGGCCGGCACGACGAGCCGCACGCTCAGGCACTACGGCGAGTTGGGACTGCTGAACCCGAGCAGGGTCGGCGGCAACGGTTACCGCTACTACGACCAGGACGCCCTCGTCCGGTTGCAGCGGATCCTGCTGCTGCGAGAACTCGGCCTCGGCCTGCCCGCGATCGCCGGGATCCTCGACGGCCAACAGGACACGGCCGCCGCCCTGCGCACCCATCTCGCGCTGCTCGAACAGGAGCGCGCGCGGGTGGGACGTCTGATCGCGTCGGTGCGGACCACTCTCCACAAGACCGAGAGGGGAGAACAGCTCATGGCCGAGGAGATTCTCGACGGCTTCGATCACACCCGGTACGAGGAGGAGGTGACCGAGCGGTGGGGCCGGGAGGCGTACGAGAAGGGGGACCGCTGGTGGCGTTCGCTGAGCGAGAGCGAGCGCCGGGAGTTCATGGGACGGCACGAGTCCATCGCCCGCGACTGGGGACAGGCCAAGAAGGACGGTCTCGCCGCCGACAGTGACGGGGCACAGGCCGTCGCCGCCCGGCACTGCGACTGGCTGTCGGGCGTCACGAGCCCTTCCCGGTCGTACGTCATCGGTGTCACCGCGATGTATGTCGACGACGCGCGCTTCGGCCGGCACTACGACAAGCACGAGCAGGGCACGGCCGTCCTCGTACGGGACGCGATGAAGGTGTACGCCGAGCGCCACCTCACCGACTGACCCGGGCGCCGTCCCGGTCACCGCACCGGCCCGCCGATAGCCCACTCGGTCGACGGCGGGTAGCCGCCCGGCGCGTGAGGGGCCAGCCTGGGGAGGGCGCGGTACCGTCCGCAGCCGTCGACGGACCGGGCAGGAGGCCACTGGTGGGGCACCCGAGAGACAGCGGAGACGACGGGACGGCGGGCGGCGGCGGAAGCGGCGACCGCCGTCCCGACGACAGGGCTGCCCGCCGTCCCGGCCTGCCCGGCAGGCTCCGCGCCCTCGGGAACAGCGCCCGCCGCGGCATCCGGCGGAGCGTCGACCGCGGTTTCCGGCGCGCCGACGCCGAATCCCGGGCGATCCGGCTGTCGAGTTCGCGTCCGCCGACGGTCGCCCCGCCGCCCTTCGACCCGGACGACCCCACCTGGGACGGCCTGCCCTCCACCACCGCCGGCAAGCACCCCGCGGGCTTCGGTCCCGAGGATCCGCGTCCGGCCCGGCGCGGACGCGGACGCGGCCGGCACGCCGGGCGCCCGGCGCATCCGATCGTGGAGCTCCTGCCCTTCCTGATCATCGTGGGCGCGATCATCCTGGACCAGGCGACCCCGACCGCGATCACCGCCTCCCCGCTCTACGCGGCGGCGCCGCTGGTCGCGGCCCCGTTCTTCTCGTTCGCGCGCACCGTCGTCGTCGGCGTCCTGTCCACCGCCACCGCCATCGCGCTGCACTTCGTCAACGACACGGTGAGCGGGGTCGAGACCGTCACCGAATCGCTGACCGTCTTCACGGTCTCCGTCCTCGCCCTGGCCATCAACGGTGTCGTACGGCGCAGTGGCGAACGCCTGGCCTCGGCGCGGGTCATCGCCGAGGCGGCCCAGCGCGCCGTCCTGCCGACACCCGCCGCCCGGATCGGCGGGCTGCACATCGCCGCGCGTTACGAGGCGGCGGAGGAGGGCGCGTTCATCGGCGGTGACCTGTTCGCCGTCCAGGACACGGAGTACGGGGTACGGCTGGTGGTCGGCGACGTACGCGGCAAGGGCATGGGCGCCGTCGAGACCGTGGCCGTCGTCATCGGCGCCTTCCGGGAGGCCGCCGAGCAGGAGCGGTCGCTCGAAGGGGTCGCGCGCCGGCTGGAGCGGGCGCTGACGCGCGAGGGCACACGGCGCACGGGGATCGATCTGTTCGAGGGTTTCACCACCGCCGTACTGGCGGAGATCCCGCACGCCGAGGGCATGGTGCGCGTGGTCAACCGCGGGCATCCGGAGCCGCTGCTGCTCGCGGCGGACGGCGCGCTGACCGTGCTGGCCCCCGGCGAACCGGCGCTGCCGCTCGGAATGGGCGAGCTGGGGGCCTGGCCGGACCGCGCGGACGAGATCCCCTACCACTCCGGCGCGACGCTGCTCCTCTACACGGACGGGCTCACCGAGGCGCGCAACAGGGCGGGCGTCTTCTACAACCCGCGCGAACGGCTCGCGGGGCGGATCTTCCCCGGCCCCGACGAACTGCTCGACGCGATCGTCGGGGACGTACGGCTGCACACCGGCGGCGGCAGCACGGACGACATGGCGCTGCTGGCCGTCAGCCGGCCCACCGAGCGGCAGCCGGAGCGGCGCCGGACGATGCCCGTCGTGCCGTGACGGCGGCTCCTTCCGGTCCGTCGGTGCCGCGGCGCCGGGCGCGGTCATCTCGCCCACCACACTGCGTAGTTGAGGAGCATCGCTCCGCATAACATTTGACGCACCGTCAGTTCGAGTGTGTGATCGCACACGGCTCGAAGGCCGATCAACTCGCCCGATTCCACCCGGTTGTGTCCCGGTTGGTCCAGGCCGCTCGTGCTAACGATCACCCGGAACAGCTTGGAATAAGCCCCGGTCGTCTATTAACGTTCGATAACGCAGCGCGGTTGTCCCAGCCGTCGAAAGAGACGGCACCGTGCGCACGCGCCGAATTCCGCAAGGAAACCGGGGAACCACCAATTGGGGTGAATCGGGCGCCTGTTGCTGCCTTGTGCGGCGAGAAGCGCTCGTAGGAGACCTTCCTGCTCCGAACCCGTCAGCTAACCCGGTAGGCGAGAAGGAAGGAAAGGAGAGCGCCCCAGTGGCGTCCAACAGGCCTGCCCCCGAAGCCTCAGCCCCACTCCATTTCGGACCCGGCAGCCGGCTCGCCGGCACCGACCGCGCCGACGGCGAGGCGAACAGGGACTGGCAGGAGTGGAATCCCACCGCGGAGTCCGTCCGTCCCGTACGCGGCAAGCACCGTGTGGCCAAGCAGCGCAACGCTCTCGCCCGCAGCTCCACCGTCCTCGGTGTAGGTGTCATCGCCGCGGTCGGCGCGGGAGGCATCGCCTCCGCGCAGGACAAGCCCGCGGTCTCGATATCCCTCCCCGACGCGATCTCGGACAATCTTCCCGACGCCAAGTCCCTTCCCGGCGTCGGGTCTTTCATGTCCGACGGCGACAAGAAGAGCGACGAGACGCCCTCCCCGCTCACCACGGCGGGCCTCACCGCCGCGGACGCCCAGCAGGGCACCACCGACTCCGGCGAGGCGCTGCGCGCCCGCATCCTCCAGCAGGCGGAGCAGCAGCAGGCCGAGGCCGACGCCGCGCAGAAGGCGAGCGCCGAGACGGCCGCCGCCGAGAAGGCCGCGGCCGATGCCAAGAAGCAGCAGACCGAGGCGGAGGAGAAGGCCGCCGAGGAGAAGCGCAAGGCGAAGGAAGCGGCCGAGGCCAAGGCCGAGAAGGAGCGCCTGGCGAAGCTGGCCGCCAGCTTCTCGCTCCCCACCTCCTCGTACACGCTCACCTCCACCTACGGCCAGACCGGCTCCATGTGGTCCTCCGGCCAGCACACCGGCCTCGACTTCGCCGCCCCCACGGGCACGCCCACCAAGGCCGTCCACAGCGGCACCGTCAAGTCGGCCGGCTGGTCGGGGTCGTACGGCTACCGCGTGGTGCTGGAGCTCGGCGACGGCACGGAGATCTGGTACGCCCACCTCTCCTCGATGACCGTCGGCGCCGGCCAGAAGGTCACCACCGGCGAGACCATCGGACGCGTGGGAGCCACCGGCAATGTCACCGGTCCGCATCTGCACCTCGAGGTGCACACCGCGGGCGGCAGCGGAATCGACCCGCTGAGCTGGCTGCGCAGCAAGGGACTCACGCCCTAGGGCGTGTCCCAGATTCTGTCCCGGAAGAAGATGTCTCAGGTCTTGTACGGGTTGTAGCCGCCGTAGTCGATGTACGGCGGCGGTGTCCAGACCCGGCCCGTCGCCCGCGCCGCGTACGCCAGCGCGGGCGACGCCATTTCCCGGCGCTGCCACAGGTGGTGCAGCAACTCCTGCTCGCGTTCGGCGAAGTCCGCCTCCGCCGCGCCGCGCCGCGCGCGGTGGCGCAGGAACGCCAGGGCGGTCGCGAAAGTCTGGTACTCGCCGACCGTGCGGGCCGCCGAAGGGCCGTAACTACGCCCCGCCATCTCGCGCGCCATCGAGCGCGCCCGCATCGAGGACAGCGCGAGCGGTTCGGTCTCGGCGAGCCAGCCGGCCGCCGCGTACGCGGGCAACTCGGCCGAGACCGTGCGCAGTTCGCGCTGCCGGCTCCAGATCGCCAGCCAGGTCAGCAGGGCGAAGGCGGGCACCATGAAGGCCGCGTACACCGCGTAGAAGCCGTACGGGCCGAACAGCGCCGTCGAGCCGTTCCACAGCGCGTGCATGCCCATCGCCAGCACGAGGCCGAGCACCGGCGGCAGCCATCGGCGCACCCGCCGGCGGCGGGCGGCGAGCGCGGCCATGCCGAAGCCGATGCCCGTGAGGACCGTGAAGAGCGGATGCGCGAACGGCGCCATCACGACCCGTACGAAGAAGGTCGCCGCCGTCACGGACGCGAAGCCCGAGTTGCCGATCTGCTGGTCCTCGCCGAAGGCGTTGCCGAGATAGAGGATGTTCTCGGTGAAGGCGAAGCCGGTCGCGGTGAAGCCGGCGACGACGACCCCGTCGACGAGACCCGTGAAGGACCGCCGCCGGAAGAGGAAGATCAGCAGGATCGCGACGGCCTTCGCGCTCTCCTCGACGATCGGCGCGACCACCGTGGCCCCCAGCGACTCCGCGCCGGTGGGGTCCGCGGTGGCGGTGGCTATCCACTGCGTCGCGAAGGAGTTCGCCGTGATCGCCACCAGGGCGGCGGCGAAGGCGCCCCAGGCGAAGGCGAAGATCAGATTCCGCCAGGGCCCCGGCTCCACCCGGTCCAGCCAGCGGAACGCCGTGATCAGCAGTGGCACCGGCAGGGTCGCCAGACCGAGACCGACCAGGAAGCCGCGCGTGCCGGTCTGTTCCCGTACGAGGGAGAGGATCAGCAGCCCGCAGATGGCGAGCACGATGATCACCCCGCCCGCGCGCACGGCCGGATGCCGCCAGAACGAGCGGTGCGGCCGGTAGCGCCAGCGGGCCCGCTCCGGCACGGCGGCCCACATGTCACCGAGCTGCTGTTGTCGCTCGAACGCGGGGATCGCCGGATGCGGGGACCCGTACGCGGACTCGTACGGGGAGTCGTACGCGGACTCGTACGTGGACTCGTACGGAGGCTCCTGCGGGGGCGGTACGGACGGTTCGGACACCTACTGACCCTAACGAGGCCCACCGACAACCGGCGACGGCGTCCGGTCCGTCCCGGCCACAGCGCCCCGCCCGCCTCGTCGCCTCCGCTCGGCCGGTCCCGCTCGGAGGTCCTACTCGGCCGGTGCGCCGCCGGCGACACGGCGGAAAATCACATCGCGTACGGCATGCCCCTTGTCGAGGCCCTGGCCCTCGAAGCGCGTGAGCGGCCGGAAGTCGGGACGCGGCGCGTAACCGCCGTCCGGCGCGGTGTTCTCGAAGGCGGGGTGCTCGGTCAGTACGTCGAGCATCCGCTCGGCGTACGGCTCCCAGTCGGTCGCGCAGTGCAGTACGGCGCCGGGCCTCAGCCGGGGCGCGGCCAGGTCGAGGAACTCCGGCTGGATCAGGCGCCGTTTGTGGTGGCGCGTCTTGGGCCACGGGTCGGGGAAGTAGACGCGTATCCCGTCCAGTGCGGCGGGCGCCAGCATCTCCCGCAGCAGGATGATCGCGTCACCGTTGGCCACCCGGATGTTGGACAGCCCGTTCCGCTCGGCGAGACGCAGCAGATTGCCCTGCCCCGGTGTGTGGACGTCGGCGGCGAGGATCCCGGTGCCCGGGTCGTCGGCGGCCATCCGCGCGGTCGCCTCGCCCATGCCGAAGCCGATCTCCAGCACGACCGGCAGCCCGCCGAACAGCGCGCCGAGATCCAGGACCCGCCGCCCGTCGATGTCCAGACCCCAGGAGGGCCACAGCCGCCGCAGGACATCGGCCTGGCCGGTCGTCACGCGGCTGCGGCGCGGCTGGAAGCTGCGGATACGGCGCTCGAAGTGCGATCCGGCCGGGTCGGCGGCCGGTCCCGAGCCGTCGGGGAACATCCGGGACCAGGGGTGGGCGTCGTCGGCGCGCGCGCCGTCACCGTCACCGTCGCGGTCGCTGTTCACGTTCATCTGGGTCTCGGACACGTCTTCTCGGCACGTCGGGTCGGACAGGATCCTCCCGATTCTACGGACCCCGGCCCCGGTGCCCGATCTAAGCCCGGTCGCCGTCCGGTCGCCGTCCGGTCGCCGTCCGGTCTAAGCCCGGTCGCCGTCGGCGTCCCTCAGCATCGCCAGCGCCCGCCTCGCCACCTCGCGCCCGATCGGGAGCGACGCCGTCGCCGCCGGGGACGGGGCGTTGAGCACGTGCACCGTGCGCGGGGACTCCTGGATCAGGAAGTCGTCGGCCAGCGTGCCGTCCCGCAGCACGGCCTGGGCGCGCACCCCGGCCGTCGCGGGGCGCAGGTCCGCGTCCGTCACGGCGGGCAGCAGCCGTCGTACGGCGGTGGCGAAGGCGCGCTTGGACAGCGAGCGGCGCAGCTCGCCCGCGCCGTAACGCCAGTGTCGGCGCGCTATCCGCCAGGAGCCGGGCCAGCCGAGGGTGCCGGCCAGCTCACGGGGGCGCACGGCGGACCAGGAGTAGCCCTCCCTGGCGAGTGCGGGCACCGCGTTGGGGCCGACATGGACGCCGCCGTCGACGCCGCGCGTCAGATGCACCCCCAGGAACGGAAAGGCCGGATCCGGCACCGGATAGACCAGCCCGCGCACCAGAGAGGGCCGGGCCAGCTCGTAGTACTCGCCTCGGAACGGCACGATCCGCATGCCCGGGTCGTCGCCCGTCAGCCGGGCCACCCGGTCGCACTGGAGCCCCGCGCAGTTGACGAGGGCGCGGGCCCTGACCACCTCCCCGGAGGACGTACGCACGGCGACACCCCACGCCCGCCGGTCGACGACGGTGACCTCCGCCCCGTACCGCACGGTGGCGCCCGACGCCCGCGCCGACTCCGCGAGCCGCGCCGCGACGGCCCCGAAGTCGCACACCCCGGTCGTCCCGACATGGATCGCGGCCAGGCCGCGTACCTCCGGCTCGTACTCCATGATCTGCGCCGGGCCCAGCTCCCGGACCGGGATGCCGTTCTCCCTGCCGCGCTGGACCAGGGCGTGCAGCCGGGGCAGCTCGGCGCGGCCGGTGGCGACGATGAGTTTGCCGGTGACCTCGTGCGCGATGCCGTACTCCGCGCAGAACTTGACCATCTCGGCGGCGCCCTTGATCGCGTAACGCGCCTTGAGGGAGCCGGGGCGGTAGTACACACCGCTGTGGATGACGCCGCTGTTGTGCCCCGTCTGGTGCCGTGCCGGGCCGGGCTCCTTCTCCAGGACCGTCACACGGGTGCCGGGCGCGGTCCGGGTCAGGGCGTAGGCCGTCGAGAGACCGACGATGCCGCCGCCGATCACCAGCACGTCGCAGTCGTAACCGTGCCGGCCGCCATGCCGATAGCCGTGACCACGGCCTTCGACGCGACCCGAGCCGTCTTCCATCACCCGCGCAACCTCCCACCCCGATAGTGCACTGGCCCACTGACAATGCCCTTAAACCATCGGGGTACCACGCGTGTCCCACATCGTTCACCAAGCATTCGGCAGCAGGCAGCAGGCAGCAGGCAGCAGGCATTCGGCAGTCGGCCCACCCGGGCGCCGGCCCGGTGCGCCGTCGTCCCGCCGTCTGCGCCGGCGCACTTCTACGCCGGGGCCACCAGCAGCGGGCGCGCCCGCTCCCGCAGCTCCGCGACCCTCGGCTCGTCGCCGTACGGCTCAAGGCGGTGCAGCAGGTCGCGTACGTACTCCGTGGTGCGCGCCGACGAGATCCGCCCCGCCACCTCCACGGCCCTGGTCCCGGCCGCGCACGCCGCGTCCAGATTCCCGGACTCCAGCTCGGCGACCGCGCTCACCACCAGGCGTAACCCGTGCGAACGCGCGAACTCCTCCGTCGGCCGCGACAGCGCCTGCTCGTTGAAGCGCCGCATCTGCTGCGGCACCTTCAGATCGCGGTAGCACTCGGCGGCGTCGGCGGCGAAGCGGTCGTACGAGTAGAAGCCCAGCCAGCTGGGATCCGCGTCGCCCGCCCGCGAGCGCTCCAGCCAGCCCTCCGCCGCCTTCAACGCGGCCCCGGCCGCCGCCGCGTCGCCCGCCTTCGCGTGCGCGCGTGCCTCCACCAGCCGGAAGAAGCTCATCGTGCGGGCCGTCGCGAGGCCCCTGTTGCGCTCCAGCGCCGCCTGGGCCAGGTCGACGCCCTCGTCGGCGAAGCCCCGGTAGGTCGCCTGGAGGGACATCGACGCCAGGACGTAGCCGCCGAGCGGCACGTCGGCCGCCGCGCGGGCGAGCCGCAGCGCCTGGATGTAGTAGCGCTGCGCGGCCTCCTGCTGGCCGGTGTCGAAGGCCATCCACCCGGCGAGCCTGGTCAGTTCGGCGGTCGCGCCGAAGAGACCGCGGCCGACCTCGTCGCTGTACGCGGCGAGCAGCAGCGGCGCCGCGTCGACCCGCAGACACTCGGGCACCATCGACGAACGCCAGTCCCCGCCGCCGTACTTGGAGTCCCAGCGCCGGGCGTCGGCAGCCGCCTCACGGAGCTTGGCGACATCGCTGTGCCCCACGCGCAGGGGCGAGACCTCCCCGCCGTCGGCCCCGGGAGCCCCGCCGGGGGCCGCCGTGCCGGGCTGGAGCGCCGAGGCGGGCGGACCGGTCGCCCCGGGCCCGCCGTGCGCCGCGTGCGCTCTGCGTGCTGCCTCGGCCATCGCCGCGTCGCGCGCGACGGACGAGTCCGCGGGCGATATCAGCCACCGCGACGCGGGCGTGGCGTACGCGCTGACCGCGAAGGAACCGGCCAGCGACTGCCAGATACCGCCGCTGCCGGCCCGCCGTCCGGCCAGGTCCAGCCGGTACAGATCGGTCGCCGACCGCACCGCCGCTGCCACGTCACGCGGGAACGCGAGACCCACCTCAGGCGCCGGATCGGCGTCGGCCAGCCCGATTTCGTGCAGCGGTACGGGACGGCCCAGCTTGGCACCGATGGCAGCGGCGATCAGGTGGGGCGCCGCACCCTGCGGAACCATCCCCTTCGAAACCCACCGCGCCACCGACGTCTTGTCGTATCGAAGCGTCAGACCGCGCTGCGACCCGAGGTCGTTGACCCGCCGGGCGAGACCGGCGTTGCTGATTCCCGCGAGGGCGAGAACGGTGCCGAGCTTCTCGTTCGGCCCGCGTAGCTCCCTGGACATGCGCCACCCCTCGACACACAGACGGCCGCCCCGCCGGCCCCTCTTGTGAGGAACCCCGTGGCATTCGTAAACCCAGCGTAGTTCGCCGCATCCCTACCGTTAAGGGGCGGCGTTCCGGATGGCGGGATTGTTGTCCGTACGCGAGTACGCGCAAAACTCGCCCCGGCTCGAACGTGCTCCGGGTGTGTGGCCGTGCGCCCGGCCGTGCGCTCTTGGCCAAAAGAGGCCGGGAGCGCTTCCATGAGTGCTGCGTGGGTCGGCCCACTGCGTACTGGAACCAGTGGGCTGGGGGACACCGCCGCCTCATTTCCCCGCGGGTGGCGGATCGGTCCGGGAGGCGAAGGCGCCTCCCGGACTGTACGTTTGCCGACGTCCTGTCGGCCGATCGGGCTCGGAGATTGGCTGAATGCTGCCTATCGGTCCAGAGCCGTTCACCGCCCCAATTGTCCTTTGCCAGGGGCGCGTTCGTCTTTCGCGCTCCCTCCCCGGGTCCCCGCCCGGTCCCCTCCTGTGTGCCGTTGTCGTGGCAGCATGTCCACGGACGACCGACGACGACCGGTACGACTCTTTGATCCACAGGCTGTGGAGGCGGCGATGCGCTGGTTGGTGGGGTGGAGCAGTATCGCCGCGAGCTTCGGCACCGCGGGAGCTGTCGGCGATCAGTCGGAGGGCCGCTCGGTCCTCCCCGTCGGATCCCAACTCCTGTGGGGCGACCCGGATCCGCTGTGGGCCGTGGGCGACTGGCGCGACGACGAAGTGCGCGTCGTCAGCGTCGACGCGTTCACCCGGCTCGCCGTCCTCGGCTGCTGCGGAGCCACCGACGAGCAGCTGAAACTGGGCCTGTTCGCCGCACGCGGCGGCGCCCTGCGCCATCTCACCGCCTGGCCCGGCAGTTACACGGCGGTCGCCCAGATCGGCCGCCGGATCACCGTCGCGGGCGATCTCGCGGGCGCCAGACCCGTGTTCCACACCCCCTGGGCGAACGGCACCGCCTACGCCACCGCCGCCCTGCCCCTCGCGGACCTCATCGAGGCACAGCTGGACATCGGGCACCTGGCCGCGCTGCTCGCCTGCCCCGAGACACCCGAGGCACTGCGCGACTCCACGCCGTACGCGGGCGTCAAACGCGTCCCGCCCGGCCACGCCCTCGTCCTGCGCGAGGGCTCCCGCGAGATCACCGGATACGAACAGGTCGCCTCGCTCGCCGTCGCCGCACCCCAGGCCGACCCCGAACGCGCCGTCGAGGGAGTCAGGGACGCCCTCGTCGAAGCCGTACGCGCCAGACTCCTGGCGCCCCGCCACGCTCCCGAGACGGCGCCCCCCGACCCCGGGCCCGTGCCCGGCATGGGCCCCGCCGACCGGCGCGCCGCACGCGGCGCACCCGTCCCCGGCATCGGCGCCGACCTGTCGGGCGGCAGCGCGTCGGGCACCCTCGCGCTGCTCGCCGCCGGACTGCCCGGCGCGCCCGGCACCGTCCTCGGCCACGGCACCGGCGCCGGCGAACGGCTCCTCGCCGTCACCTTCAACGATCTCGTCACCGGCGGGCGTGAGGCCGAGCTGGAGCGGGCCCGCGTCATGGCGTCCAACCCCCGGCTGCACCACGTGGTCGTCGCGGCGGGCGAAGAGGCCCTGCCGTACGCCGAGTTGGAAGGCCCGCTGACCGACGAGCCGGGACCGGCCCTCGTCAGCGCCGAACGCCACCGCCGCAGGCTCGCCGCAGGCAGCGCCGACCACTTCACCGGCGCCGGGGCCCGCGAGGTGCTGGACGCCCACCCCGCGCGCCTGGCCGACCTGCTGATCGACCGCCGCCGCCGCGATCTGCTGCGGCCGACCACCGCGCTCGCCAAGGCCCAACGGCCCGCGGCCGGCTCGCTGTTCGTGCCGCTCACCGTCTACCGCGCGGCCCGCCGCCTCGCCCGTACGCCGTACCGCACCGGCCTCGAACAGGCCGCCGCCCAGCTCCCCGCCGCGCACCGCGACCGCAACGCCCCCGCCGCCGACGGGCCGTTGGGCGCGTCCCTCGCCGCGCTCACCTGGTCGCGCCCCGGACCGGCGGCGCGCTGGCTCACGGGGGAGGCTCTCGCTGAAGTATCGGTTCGCCTGACGGCGGCGGCGATCCGCCCGACATCCGTCCAGCGGCCCGGAGAGGCCCGCGCACGGGCCGCGCTCGCCCGGCACGCCGCCGACCACCGCATCTTCGAACAAGCCGCCGAGATCCGCAGCCAGCGGCTGCACGCGCCGTTCTTCGACAACCAGGTCGTACGCGCCTGCCGGGCGCTCCCCGAATCGCTACGGGTCCAGCCCGGCGCCCGCTCCGACGTCCTGCGCGCCGTCCTCGCGGGGGCGGGCATCCACGACCTGCCGCCCGGCTGGGGCGCCACCACACACGCCACGGAGGCCGCCGCCACGCGCACCGGGATGCGGGCCGCCGTCAACGACCTGATGGCCCTGTTCGACGCGCCGCTGCTCGCCGACGCGGGCCTGATCGAGGCACGCGTGGTGCGCAAGGCACTGCGCAAAGCGGCCGAGGGCGAGCCCATCCCGCTGGACGGCATCGCCGACCTGGTCTCCACGGAACTGTGGCTCAGACGCCTGCTCTCCCGCCGGGGCACCTGCTGGACGGGCTCGGCGGCCCCGCGCCAGCGCGCGGTGGCGGGCGGCGTGATCCCCCGCCCGACGCTGCACCCGTAGACCCGGCGAGGACCCCGCCGGGGCCCACGTCCCCGTCCCGCTCAGCGGCAACTGATCCGGGACTGCGCCCAGTCGGCCACCGCCACCGAGCCGAACGGCGTGTGCGGTTCGACCACCAGACGGATCGTCCGCCGCCCCTCGATCCCCACACTCACCGGCACGGCCGGGTCGCCGCCGCGGACGACCGGGGACCGCCAGAGCCGGCTGCCGTCGCCGTACACGGAGAACCGCACCGCGCCGAGCCCGAGCGTCATGTCGTCGACCCCCACCAGCGCCTGGTAGGTGGCACACCGGCGGTTCAGCTCGATGGTCACCGAACCCCGCGCGTGCATGGACGCCCCGTGCCCGTACCGGGTGCCGCCGATCGACATACCGGGGCGCTGCCAGAGCCAACTGCTCTCCCCGATCCGCACCTGGGGTCCGGAACCGTCGCCCGTCACGTCGTACTTGAGCTGGTTGACCTGGTACACCTGCGGCGCGGGCGGAGGCGGAACCGGGACGGGCGGCTTCGGCCTGGCGGGCGGCGGCGACGGCCGCTCCGGACCGGGCTTCGGCGGCGTCGGCCTCGCCTTCGTCGGAGTGGGGCTCGGCTTCGGTTTCGGGTCGGGCTTCTCGGCCGCCGGGACCGGCCGGGGCGCCGGCGCGGGCGGGACCGGCGGCTTGGGCTTCGGCTTCGGCGGCGGCGCGGGCTCCTCCGGCACGACCGGCTGTACGACGGGGGGCTTGGCCTCCGGCTTGTCGGGGACCTCGTCCCCGCTCAGCGCCCACACCAGCCCGGCCGCGGCGGCGAGGGTGACCACGGCCGCGATACCCGCCTTCATCGGCGCGCCCAGCCCCTCGGCCGCCGCGCCGCCGGCCGCACCGGCACCCGCCGACCCCGACGCACCACCGGTGGCCGCCGCGGCGCCCGCTCCGGCCGCGCCCGCCGCCGCCCCGCCGGCCACGACGCCGGCGGCCTTGAGCGAGTACCCCGCCGCGAACCACCCGATGACCGCGAGCGGAAGCACCGCCGGAATCCCGGCGTTGACGTGCGCCAACTCGCCCGCCACGAGGCGGCACTTCGCGCACTCGTCCAGATGCTTGCGCAGCCCGCGCTCGGCCCGGATCCGCAGACCGCCGCGCGCGTACGCGCCGAGCCGGTCGGCGTACTGCGCGCAGTCCCCGGCCGTGGCGACCGCCGTGTTCACATGCGCCTGGAGATACGCCTGCTTCAGACCCTCGCGCGCCCGACTGGCCAGCACGGCGGTCGCGTTGGCCGTCAGACCGAACAGCGGCGCGATCGCGCTCGGCGACTCCTCCTCGACGGTGGTGTGCCAGAGCACCGCCTGCCAGCGCTCGGGCAGACTGCGGAACGCCCTTACGGCCAGCGACCGTTCGGCCTCGTGCATCGCCCGCACATCGGCGCCCAGGTCCAGCGTCTCGTCGTCCGACACCTCGGACGCGCGGGCGGACTCGGCGGCGAACACCGCGAAGTCCTCGACCAGTTGCTCGCGCTTGGCGGTCTTCGTCCACGCGGCGGCGACGCGCCGCACGGTGGTGAGCAGATACGCCCGCACGGCCTGCTCGGGCCCGGCGCCCCCGCGTACCGCCTGGAGCGTGCGCGCGAACACCTCGGCCGTCAGGTCGTCGGCGGTGTGTCCGTCCCGGCAGCAGGTGCGCGCATAGCGCAGTACGGCCGCGGAGTGCCGCCGGTACAACTCCTCGTACGCGCCGTCGTCACCGGCCCGCATACGCTGGATCAACTCGGCGTCCGAGGGCGGCAGATCGCCGACCGGCCCCTCTACGAGCCCGTCACCCTCGGCCGGTACGCCACCGCCCTCGCGCTGCGGCGGCACACTCGGGTCCGACCCGCCTCGGGAGCCGGCGACCTCACCGGCCCCAATCGGCCCTGTGGCACCGGCAGTCCCGGAGGTCCCGGCTGGAGCCCCGGCCCCGGAGGAGCCACCGCGCCCACCCTGGTTCGGCACCTGCCCGGACGGCGGCCCACCCGTCTCCGTACCCCCGGCACCGCCGCCGGTCCGTGACCCGTCCCGTTCGTCACCGCTCATCGCGGAAGCCCCCGTAGCGTCCTGCACACCCGAAACACCGGGTCAGCGTGCCACAGCGCCCGCCACCACCAAACCCCTGTTGACAGCGACCACTCGTACGTGATTCGCCACCGTCACGGGGCATCGGCCCGGGGCCGTACGCGAAGGACTCGACCGGGTGCGACACAAACGCCGTTCACCAGGATGTTCCGCACGGGACAGATCCGGAGCCGCCCCGGACGGGCGTCCACGAGGGACGGTTCACGGCGAGTGCGGCACGGTCACCGGACGAACAACCGTCCGACGACCGCCCCACAGCCTCAAGTTGACGTACGGAACGCGGAACGCGGGGCACCGAGCACGGAGCCGGGGCACCAAGCCGCAGCGCGGACTCCCAACGGACTCCGGAACGCCGCCGCACGTCGGCTCACGCTGCCACCCGTCGGCTCACGCCGTCTCACGCCGCGCGGGAGCGAAGCCCTTCGAGCAGGATGTCCAGCAGCCGAGCCGAAGCCGCCGCCTGCTGAGCCGCGTCCGGCAGCGCGGGCGCCGCCGTGGCTATCACCAGCAGGACATCGGCCACCGTCACCCCGGGCCGAAGCTCGCCGGCCGACCGCGCACGCTCGACCAACTGCCCCACTACATCGAGCAGTTCGACCGTGCCCGAGGCCGGATCCACCAGCTCGTCGCCCACGGACCCCGCCGAGCCGTCCGCCTTCGCCGACCCGAGCGCCGCCTCCGGGTGCTGCCCGGCATGCTCACCGGAACCGACCACCCGCAGATCCGGCTGCCCGGACTGCCGCTGCTGCGGCACCCGTGCCGAGTCCACCACGTCCGGCACGACCGTCGACTCGTCGACGTCCACCCCGACCCTCAACACCTGCGGCGGCAGCAGCCGGCCCGCGCCGGAAGCCACCGACGTCCGCAGGAAGCGGGCGAGCGCGGACCACGGCTCGTCCTCCTGCCCCAGAGCGGCACGCGCCTGCTCCGTCAGCCGGGAGGTCTCCTCCTCGGCTATCCGGCGGACCAGCACGTCCTTGCTGGGAAACCGTCGGTAGACCGTGCCGACCCCGACCCGGGCCCGGCGCGCCACATCCTCCATCGGCGCCCCGTAACCCAGCTCGCCGAACACCTCACGAGCCGCCCGCAGGACGTGCTCAAGATTGCGCTGTGCGTCGACGCGCAGCGGTGCGGCTCGGCCGATCCCGCCCGCGCTCGCGCGTCCATTGCCGTCCACGGATACGACGGCCTGCCAATGAGAATCCTGAATGTGCATGCGTTCCCCCGGTAATGACGTCTCCCCCCGGAGACCTCCCCGCCTGACAGCCGGGACCGCCCGACCCAGTCACGGTCGACGCCCCCGTCGAAGTACGAACATAGTTGAGCCCCGGGGAATTCAGAAGGGGGTGGTTCCGCACAGTGCGCCCCCCGATCGGAGCAAGGACCGGAAGATGCCTGATTCGGCACTCTGCCACCACCGGGCCCGTACCCCCTGACCTGCGAACCTTCCCTGCCGCAGGGGGATTTGCGCACGTGGGACCGCCGAAGGGCTCCGGTCACACAATTTGCCGGGGCTGTGGACAAACCCAGGAGCCCGTTGCCTCATGGGGTGGTGAAGGCAGAGATCTCCCGGGGGAGGACCCCCACACCACCACCCCGCGCACGCGTTCTCGTCGTCGGCGGCGGCTACGTCGGGATGTACACCGCGCTCCGGCTCCAGCAGAAGCTCAAGCGCGGCGAGGCGGAAATCGTGGTCGTGTCGCCCAACCCGTACATGACCTACCAGCCGTTCCTGCCCGAGGCCGCCGCGGGCTCGATCTCACCGCGCCATGTGGTGGTGCCGCTGCGCCGTGTCCTGCCCAACTGCACGATCATCGTCGGTGAGGCCAGATCCATCGACCACGCCAAGCGCGTCGCGACGCTCACCACCCTCGCGTCCGAGGAGGAGGCGGCCACCAGAACGACCACCGTCGGCGCCGACGACACGGTGGCCGACGCGCACGAGCCCCCCGGCTCCTTCGAGATGACGTACGACGAACTCGTCCTCGCCCCCGGCTCGGTCTCCCGCACCCTCCCGGTCCCCGGCCTCGCCGAACACGGCATCGGCTTCAAGACCGTCGAGGAGGCCATCGCCCTGCGCAACCACGTCCTGGAACAGATGGACATCGCCTCCTCCACCCGCGACCCGGAACTGCGCGACGCCGCACTCACCTATGTCTTCGTCGGCGGCGGCTACGCGGGCGTCGAAGCGCTCGCCGAACTGGCCGACATGGCCCGCTACGCCACCCGCTACTACCACAACATCAAGGCCGACGACCTGAAGTGGATCCTCGTCGAGGCCTCCGACCACATCCTCCCCGAGGTCGGCCACGACATGGGCAAGTACGCGGTGCGCGAGCTGCGGGCCCGCAACATGGACGTACGCCTCGAAACCCGGCTCGACTCCTGCGAGAACCGGGTGGCGGTCCTGAGCGACGGCACCCGCTTCCCCACCCGCACCGTCGTCTGGACGGCGGGCGTCAAGCCGCACCCGATCCTCGCCGCCACCGATCTGCCCCTCGACAAGCGCGGGCGGCTCATCTGTACGGCGAAGCTCACCGTCGACGGCGCCGAACACGCCTGGTCGGCCGGTGACGCCGCAGCCGTCCCCGACCTCGCGGCGGACGAGCCCGGCATGGAATGCGCCCCCAACGCGCAACACGCCGTCCGCCAGGCCCGGGTACTCGCCGACAACATCGTCGCCTCCCTGAGAGGCGAAACACCGCGCGACTACCGTTACCGGTACGCCGGTTCCGTCGCCTCGCTCGGCCTCCACAAGGGCGTCGCACAGGTCTACGGCCGTAAACTCAAGGGCTATCCGGCCTGGCTGATGCACCGCGTGTACCACCTCAGCCGCGTCCCGACCTTCAACCGCAAAGCGCGAGTACTGGCGGAATGGACCCTTTCCGGCCTCTTCAAACGGGAGATCGTCTCCCTCGGCTCGCTGGAGCACCCACGGGCCGAATTCGAACTCGCCGCCGGAAGGGAACGCTCCAGAGACGTCTGACGTCCGATGTCAGTGCGGTCCGCAACACTGAACGTGTGACCATAGGTGGGTTCACATCTGCACAGAGTGATTCCGCAGAGAGCGATCCGGCAGCCCGCCAAGGCGAACAGCAACGACACCATGAGGCCTGAAAATCCGTGAATTTCACGCGTTGGAGCGCCCGGCTCCCCGGTACGCAGCGCCGCACCGCCGCGCGGACGGACGCCGGAGAGGCGCACTCGCCGGGTGCCGCCAGTTCCGTGCCCGCCGCCCGTGGTGAATTCGAACGACACGGCGAGCGCAAGGGCAGAAGAGGCGGAGCAGGAGCGGGGAACGGAAAAGACGGCACCCCGGCAGACGTCCCCGCGCTCGAAGAGCTGGCCGTCCGCGATGTCCTCGACGGTCTCCCCGCCCTCGTCGCCCTGGTGTACGGCCCCAACCACCGTGTCGCGTACGTCAACGACGCCTACACCGACGCCTTCGGCCCGCGCGAACCGGGCACGGCCGCGGCCGAGAGCTGCCCCGAGCTGGTCGAGCTGGGCCTGATGCCCCTCATGGACCAGGTGCTGCGCAGCGGAAAGCCCCGTACGGTCAAGTCCCGCAAGGTCCAGTCGGCCGCCTTCGGCACGGCCCACGCCCTGGCCAACGGCTCCGCGACCGTGGCCCGCGACGGCTCATACACAGTGACCTGCACCCCCGTCGACACCAGCGGATCCGGCGGCGTCCTGATCTTCGCCGCCGACGTCACCGACCACGCCGAGGCCGCCGAGCGCCTGCGCTCAAGCGAACGCAGACTCCGCGAGACCGCCGTCGCCCTCCAGCGCTCGCTCCTCCCGCAGGAGTTGGAACAGCCCGACGACCTGCGCGTCGCCGCCACCTACCAGCCGGGCGGCACGGACGCGGCGGTCGGCGGCGACTGGTACGACGTGATCACCCTCGGCGCCGGCCGTACGGCTCTGGTCATCGGCGACGTCATGGGCCGCGGCGTCCGCGCGGCGGCCGTCATGGGCCAGCTGCGCACCGCCGTCCGCGCGTACGCCCGCCTCGACCTGCCCCCGCACGAAGTCCTGCAACTGCTCGACGGACTCGCCGCCGAGATCGACGCCAGCCAGATCGCCACCTGCGTCTACGCCGTCCACGACCCCAACGAGGGCCGGCTCGTCTACGCGTCGGCGGGCCACCTGCCGATCCTCGTACGCGCCGAGGACGGCACGGTCGCGCGCGCCGCCGACCCGACAGGGCCCCCGCTCGGCACCGGCGGCTGGATCCACACCTCCGGCACCATCGACCTCGCGCCCGGCTCCACCGCCGTCCTCTATACGGATGGTCTCGTCGAGCGCCGCAGCGAGGACATCGACGAGGGCGTGGCCTCTTTGGAACGCGCGCTGGCCGGAGCCAAGGGCTCACCCCAGGTCGTCTGCGACCGGCTGATCCGCGCGATGGGCGTCACGGCCGAGCACGACGACGACGTGGCGGTCCTGGTCCTCCAGCACCCCGCCCGGACCGGACAGGCCGCCGAGCTTTTCCACAACGCCGCGCTCGACCTCCTCGGCGGCATCGAGGCAGCCCCGCGCGCCCGCGCGTTCGCCTCGGGAGTCCTCTCCTCGTGGCGCTTCCCCGTGGAGCTGAGAGACCTCGGCGTGCTCGCCACCAGCGAACTCGTCGCCAACTCCCTCCAGCACGGCACCCCGCCCATGCGCCTCAGACTCCGCCGCACCGACCGCCGACTGATCATCGAGGTCACCGACGGGGACGACCATCTGCCCCTGCGCCGCCACGCCGAACCGGCGGACGAGGCCGGCCGCGGCATCTCGATCGTCGCGACGATCGCCTCGTCCTGGGGCTCGCGCCGCACACCGGGCGGCGGCAAAGCGGTCTGGTGCGAGTTCGCCCTCCCTCATTAGGAGGCGGCGACTCAGGAGGCGGTGACGGTCTCCGGCTTGTGCATGGCGACCACCCGCGACCTGTGGTGCGCGAGTGACGGCTGGTCCTGTACGGGGGTGAGCCGCCGTCCCAGCCGCAGCGCCAGCACACTGACACCGAGCGAGAACAGCACGAACGTCACGATGTACGGCCCGTGCAGCGCGGCCCCCATCGGCCCGCCCACAGCGGGCCCCACGGCCAGCGCGAGCTGCTTGACCAGCGCGAAAGCGGCGTTGTACTGCCCGACCATCTCGTCCGGCGCCAGGTCGGCCACCAGCGGGGCCACGGTCGGCGACAGCATCGACTCACCGAGCCCGAAGAGCGCGTACGTGGAGATGAAGGCGGCCGTCGCCATCGTCTGGCTCCCGTGCCCCAGCCCCGCGTACCCCGCGATGATCCAGGCGAGCGCCCAGATCAGCCCCACCGACGCGATGACCCGGCTCCGCCGGCGCCGCTCGACCAGCCGCAGCACGACGAACTGCGCCACGACGATCACCGCGGTGTTGGCTGCCAGCGCGATCCCGAGCGTCGACGGGTCGATCCCGGCGGCCTCGGTACCGTACGCGGCCAGCCCGGACTCGAACTGCCCGTAGCAGGCGAAGAACAGCACGAAGCCCAGCACACACAGCTGCACCATCGCCCGGTGCCCGAGCAGCGCGCGCAGCCCACCGCCCCCGGTACGCGCGGCCTCTTTAGGAAGCGCGGACGAGGCGGAGGACGTACGAGGCAGCCGGACCGTCCCCGCGACGGCGGCCAGTGCGAGGAACATGGCGGCCTCGATGCCGAACAGCAGGGTGAAGCTCCCCGGCCGGGTGACGTCGACGAGCTGCCCACCGATCAGCCCACCGACGCCGAGCCCGAGATTCTGGAGAAAGAACTGCGTCGCGAAGGCCCGCGTACGGGTCGACGGGTCAGAGCACCAGACGATCATCGTGGCGAGGGCGGGTTGCATGACGGCGGTCCCGGCACCCAGCAGAGCGGCGGAGACCACGGCGGCCGGCACGGTGGCCGCGACCCCCATCCCCACGGCGCCCACGGCGGCCAGCACCGCACCACCGACGACGACGGGCAGCGGACCACGCCGGTCGATCACACGACCGGTGAAGGGCAGGGCGACGAGTGCGGCCATGGCGAAGACGGCCAGCACGGCCCCCGCCGTACTCGCGCCCAGGTCCCGCACCTGGGCCACATACACATAGAGATACGGGACGGTGAACCCGAGCCCGAACGCGCTCAGCGCGTTCCCTGCCTGGATCCGGCGCATCGCGGCGCCCATCACCCTGGTCACACTCACCTGCCTTGAAGGATCGAAGAGAGAAGCCGAAGAGAGAAGCCGACGAGGAGACTCAAGACCGCAAGACCTGAGACCTGAAGACTTCGAAGCTAAAGTTAGAGCCTCAACAATACACATCGAAGGACTTCAACGCGAACGATGCGCGTGCCATACTGCGCCGCATGTCAGACACCCCCGAGGAACCGAGCCTCGACGAACAGATCGCCGCCTATCAGCGAGAGTTCGACGACCTCGACCCCCAGGTGGAACAAGTCGTCTCGGCACTCGGACGGCTCAACCGCCGGATGAACGTGGCGTACGGGCGACAGGTCTCCGACCTCGGCATCAGCAACGCCGAGTGGGAGGTCCTCAAGACCCTGGTACTGGCCGGAGCCCCGTACCGCCTCGGCCCGGGCGAGCTGGCCAAGCGCCTCGGACTCACCCCGGCGGCGATGACCCACCGCGTCGACCGCATGGCGGGCGAAGGCCTGGTCACGCGCGACCGGGACGAGAAGAACCGGGTCCGGGTGATCGTCGAACTGACGGACGAGGGCCGCACGAAGTGGCTGGAGGCCATGCGCATGGCCTCCGACTTCGAGGAGGACCTGCTCCAGGACCTCTCGGGTGAGGAACGCGGAGTGCTGGGAGAGCTGCTGATCCGCCTCCTCCGCCGCGTGGAACACGCCCAACCGGACGCCGGCGGACGCCTGACGGATCTGGACTGACCCGACCCGACCTGCGGTTGACGGAGGGCGAACGCCTCAAGTTGACACCGCGGGGACCGGTCCGTAAGGTTCTTCGAGTTGTCATGGAGCCGTAACGGTTCTACGGCACACTCCGGCCGCTTGAATGCGGCACACAAACTCTGCGGGACCCCCTCGACCGGGAACAATTTCGGCATGCCGAAATCCATTACCGGGACTCGATTTGTGAGACGGCGGGGAAACGGGCTAGAGTTTGAAACGTCGGAACGGCCGAAGGGCCGGAAAGACAAACCCGCTGACCGGGAATCAGGCACCGAAAGGTTCTGATAGAGTCGGAAACGCAAGACAGCAACACAGCAAGAACCGAAGGGAAGCCCGGAGGGACCCGGAAACGGGACCAAAGGAAGC